>SLDS01000007.1 GCA_007125175.1 Flavobacteriales bacterium | reverse complement strand
TCACCCTGCGGTGATTTTGCGTAAGCATGGTGGGCACGATATCCCATTTGGCGGAAAAGTCAAAGAGCGTGAAAAAATCCTGGCTTTGTGGCACCCTATTGTGAATGTCGGTGCCATCGATAGAAGAGAATTCGTAAATGAGGGGATCCCTTTCCAGGATGAAGTCCCGGAAGGCAAAGGTCTCATTGAAATCGAGCTTGCTCTGGGCGGCGGGGTCAGCCGGGTCTCCATCGTACATGCTTTCGGCGATATCCGTTTTGTGGGCCGCGAGCGCAATGTCGTATGAATCGGTACCTGAACACATGGTGAAGAGGAAGCCTCCCCCGGCGGTGTACTCCTTAATCTTTTGGGCGACAGCCAGCTTGAGCTTCGACACCTTGTCAAAACCGAGCGAATGGGCCATGGTTTCCATTTCCCTCACCTGCTGTTGATACCAGTTTGCGTTTTTATAGCTCCGGTAGAATTTGCCATACTGCCCGGTAAAATCTTCGTGATGAAGGTGCAGCCAATCGTATTTGGGCAGCTCCAGGGCTATGATCTCCGGATCGTATAGCACATCGTAGGGTATCTCGGCATAGGTCATTACCAATGTCACCGCGTCATCCCAGGGCATATTGGTTTTTGGTGAGTACACGGCAATTTTTGGGGCTTTTTCGAGCTTCACCACCTCCATATTGACCTCGGGATCGGCGATTTCTCGCATGATGGCAGCGGCCTTCACATCGGCTACTATGGTGTAAGATACTCCGCGTATGCGGCATTCCTCTTCGATGGCCTTGTATTGATCCATCATGAAACTGCCGCCACGGTAATTGAGAAGCCACTGTACTTCAATGTCATTCTCAAGTATCCAATAGGCTACGCCGTATGCTTTCAAATGGTTTTTCTGATCGTCGTCCATGTAGATCAGAATCTTTGCCGCGTGGGCGCTTGCGCTCAAAATGAGCAGGCTGAAAGCCAAAAAAATGCTGCGAAAAAAGACCGACTTAAAAAGGGGCCTCGTCGTTTTCTTTGTTGAAAAAGCTGTCATCGTCATTGTCGTTCATGCGCGATTGCATGGTTATGGTCTGAAGGCGATCGCCACCTCCATCATTCCCGGCGCCAAAAGAACTGTAATCCATATCCAGATTACCAAATTTCGCAAATTCTTTCTCAAACTTCAAAGAAACAGTCTCCAAAGCTCCATTTCGGTGCTTGGCAATAATCACCTGCCCGATGCCCCTAAGCGAATTTCCGTCCTCATCATCCGTAATATCATAGTATTCCGGTCGATAGATGAAAGATACAATATCCGCATCCTGCTCAATGGCTCCGGACTCTCGCAAGTCGCTGAGAATAGGCTTCTTGTCTCCACCCCGGGTTTCTACGGCACGGCTCAGCTGCGAGAGGGCAATGATAGGTATGTCAAGTTCTTTCGCGATGGTTTTAATAGAACGCGAGATCATGCTGATTTCTTGTTCTCGATTGCCACTTCTGTTATTATCACCCCCTGCTGTCATCAGCTGCAAGTAGTCAATGATGATGCAACGTATGTCGTGCTTGGACTTCATCTTCCTCGCCTTGGCCCTGAGCTCAAAGATGGACAGCGAAGCCGTATCGTCGATGAGTATGGGAGCAGTGCTCAGCTTTTTGATGCGGGTGTGCAATTGGGTGTACTCGTGGTCTTCGAGATTTCCTTTCCGCAGCTTCTCACCTCTTATGCCCGTTTCGGCCGATATGAGTCGGTTTACCAACTGTACCGACGACATTTCCAGGGAAAATATCGCCACGGGCATGCTGAAGTCTACAGCGATGTTTCGGGCCATGGAGAGTACAAAGGCCGTCTTACCCATCGAAGGTCGGGCTGCCACGATGATCAAATCCGAATTTTGCCAGCCGGAGGTGACCCTGTCCAATGCGTGGAAGCCTGTAGGTACGCCACTTACCCCGTCCACATTCTTCTTGGCGGCCTCTATGCTCTCGATGGCTTGCTTCATCACATCGCTCATCTCCTGATACTCCTTGCGTATACTGCCTTGAGTAACGGTAAATAAGTCCTTCTCAGCTTTGTCGAGCAGATCAAATACATCGGTGCTCTCCTCATAGGCCTCCTTTACCGTATCAGACGAGATGCGAATGAGCTCTCGCAAAATGTACTTCTGTACGATGATTTTTGCGTGAAACTGCACATTGGCCGAGCTCGCCACTCGGTTGGTCAGGTAGCTGATGTAGTAGGCACCTCCCACCAGCTCGAGCTTCTTCTTCGATTTCAGCTCGGCGGTAACCGTGAGAATATCCACGGGCTCAGAGCGTTGAAAAATATCGTGAATGGCTTCAAAAATCTGTTGATGGGCCTCTTTGTAAAAAACTTCGGGCTTCAGGCTGTCGATCACCTCATTCAAGGGATCTTTTCCCAACATCATTGCGCCCAGTACGGCTTCCTCCAGATCAATGGCTTGAGGGGGGATTTTTCCCAGTTCTTTGTCTTGAAAGGGCATTTTATGTCCTTGAGGCCTTCTTGATTCGGTCTTTTTTTGCGAAATTCCATCCATAATTCAAAGATAGGAGAAGTGCCCGGGCTTTGACGTAGATGTGCACGAGGTGATATGAAAAGTTTTCAAATGCGGTTTTCAACATGTGTTAAGGGAGTTGTAAGCGTCTGTGCTTTAGGTTTTCTATTGACTGCTTTGCATTCCTGCAGAGATGACGATGGCGATATCCCCTCACCGCGCGTATTTATCTCCAAGCCTTTCGAAAATCAACCGGTGCAAGCCATGGATACCCTCATTGTTGAGGCGCGTATCACCCACGATACTGGCATACAGCAGGTGGAGCTTGAGCTGGTTGATGGTGAGTACAATGGTATGGGCTTGCGCCGCATATTTGCCGTGAGCGGTACAGATGTTACCGTCGCTCTGCCCTTGGATCTCGACGCCCCCCTGGCCCAATCGGGCATTCATCACATCGCTGTGCGCGCATTCGACGGCCAAAAGAGGGGCAGTAGCTACCGTCGTGTACATTTTTCGGCAGTACCGCGTTTGCTCGAGCGCGTTTGGGTGGCAACCCGCAGCCCATTCGGCGTGCAAATATGGAGTCGTGGCTCCGATGGGGAATGGGTGCAGCGCTTCACCCGAAGCGACGACAGCCGGGCTGTGGCCCTCAATTACCGGCAAAACGTGATCGGCATAAGCGGCGGCGAAATAGGTGATTTGGTCTTCTACAGTACCTCCGATTTTGCACCCCTCAACAGCTTGCAAGGCCTCGGTGAGCCCTCTCTCACATGGTTTTTCGATTTGAGCTACGACAGGGAGCTCGAGGAGTTCATGGTGCTGCTGCGCGAACCCCGCATGCGCGTCTACGACAAGCTCGGCATGGCCGTAAACGGTTTTCCCCTCAAGGATGGTTACCTTCCGTCTCGAGCCTTTGCGGCAAATGATCAGTACTACGTGGGCGAAAGCCCGATATCGCAGCCCAATCAACTGCTTACGGTCTATGCCCGGCCGGGTTTGCGCATGGCCACCCTCGAGCTAGGAGGCCCTCCCATCGGCGTTTTTGCCTTCAATGATCACGAAGTATTCCTCTGGGAGAATGATCCTGAGGGCGCCAAATTGCGACTCATCAATACCAATGGGCAGCTTATAGCCGATATCTTTCAGCGGGCTGGAGAGGAGTTGCTGGATGTGGTGGAAATTGCCACAGGCAATTTTGCTTTTCTCACTGATCAAGGCCTGTACCGCTATAATTTTGGCAGCGGGGCTACCATCATCGTGCAGAGCGGAATTCAGGCCGAGGGACTGGCTTTTGATGAGGTTTCACAATTCTTCTATCTGCGCTCAGGCAGCGTGTTGAAGCGACTGTCCATGGATGGACAATTCATCTCCGAGCATCACTTTCCCAGTGATCTGTTCTGGATAGGGATGGATTACAATCGCTAGATCGCTTGCAAAACCCACATTTAGTGGGTCACTCCCATGGAGGCAAATTTCTTGATGCGCTGTTCGATCAGCTTTTCGGTGCTCAGCTTTTCCAGCTTGGCCAGCTCTTTGATTATGGCTTCCTTCACCAGCTCAAAGGCCTCTTCGTGATTGTTGTGTGCGCCGCCAAGTGGCTCCTTGACAATCCCATCGATCAACTTGTTTTTCAGCATATCTTTGGCAGTGAGCTTCAAGGCCTCAGCGGCCTCTACCTTGTGGTCCCAATTGCGCCAGAGGATGGTGGAGCAGTTCTCAGGTGATATCACCGAATACCACGCATTCTCCAGCATCAATACCTTGTCGCCCACACCGATACCCAGCGCTCCGCCCGAAGCCCCTTCTCCGATGATCACGCAGATAATGGGCACCTTGAGTTTGGCCATTTCATACAGGTTGCGCGCGATGGCCTCACCCTGCCCGCGCTCCTCGGCCTCCAAACCTGGAAAAGCCCCGGGAGTATCAATAAAGGTGATGACCGGCTTTTTGAATTTTTCAGCCAGCTTCATGAGCCGCAGGGCTTTGCGGTAGCCCTCAGGGTTGGGCATGCCAAAGTTGCGGTACTGACGCATCTTGGTATTCACACCTTTTTGCTGTCCTATATACATCACGCTGCGATCACCGAGCTTGCCAAAGCCACCTACCATGGCCTTGTCATCCTTCACATTGCGATCCCCATGCAGCTCCAGAAAGCTATCTTCACTCAGGTGCTTGAAGTAGCTCAGGGTGTAGGGCCGCTCGGGATGCCGCGACACCTGCACCTGTTGCCAGGGAGTGAGGTTCTTGTACAGCTTGGCCCGGGTCTGATCGATCTTTTTCTCCAGATCGCGGATATTTTTTTTCATATCCACTTCCCCTTTCTCATTCAGCTCTTTGGCCTTTTCGAGCTGCTCCAGAAGCTCTTTAATCGGCTCCTCAAAATCAAGTAATACCGGCATAGTAGCGCTGCTTTTAGGCTTCGAATTTACAGTTTATTTCGCAAAGCCCTATCTCATCGCGCAAGCAGTATGGGCTCCGTTCAGCTTTTTTTCGCTTCCGCAAAAATGAAAGAAGCGCTTTTGTAGTGCTCATAGGATGAGTGTCTTGATCGCGAGTTCTTCTTTTCTTGATTCTCTTTCAAATCTCGAGATGGCTGCAATGGCGACTGAAAAATGGGCATCTTTGCAGCATGCTCGTATTCCCCAATGCCAAAATCAACCTGGGCCTGCAGGTACTGCACAAGCGCAGCGACGGATACCACGATATCATCACGGCCATGCTGCCTTTGCCCGCCTTGTGCGATGCCTTGGAATTGGTGGAGTGTGAAGGAAGTGACCAACTGAGCCTCACCGGATTGCCGGTGCCGGGAGATGCCAATAATAACCTTTGCATCAAAGCCCTGCAACTGCTCCGGAATTCCTTCGAAATACCACCGCAGCACATCCACCTGCACAAGGTCATTCCTATGGGTGCCGGTCTTGGAGGTGGATCCGCTGATGCGGCCTTTTTGCTCAAGGCAATGAATGAGAAATACTCTCTGAAAATCAATGATAAATCCCTCGCTGAGCTCGCAGCCTCTCTGGGTTCCGACTGTGCTTTTTTCATCGCAAATAGGCCTGCCATGGCCAGGGGAAGGGGGGAATTGCTCAGCGAGTTCCAAATCGATTTGAGCGAATATCAGCTCTTCTTGCTCCACCCCAATTTTCACATCTCCACAGCCGAGGCCTACGCCCATGTGCCTCTCAGACCCGATGAAGATCAAAGCCTTGACCTCTTATCCAAGGGGCCTGAGGCTTGGCGTGGTCATTTGAGCAATGCCTTTGAGGAGTACGCCTTTCGGCAAAAGCCGGAACTGCGCAGCCTTAGGGATGAGCTCTACCGGGCAGGAGCACTCTATGCTTCTATGACCGGCAGCGGATCAGCGATTTATGGCATCTTTGCCAAGGAGCAAGATCCCGGGCAGGCTTTTGAAGGGCTGCATAGAAGTATGCAGGCCAGGAATTATTTTTCCCGCTCCATGAGTCTGTAAATCGGCGGGCAGCCTCCTTCTTACTTTTGCGCTTTGGTGAAGAGGTATGCCGCCACGATACCAAAGATTATATTTGGAATCCACACCGCAATGAAGGGATTCAGGTCGGCATTGGTGGCTGCCACAGTCGAGATTTTCATGGCAAAGATGTAGGTGATCGCGATGACCACTCCCAGGGCAAGGTGTACCCCAATTCCTCCCCGGCTCTTGCGGCTTGCCACGCTCACGGCTATCACCGTCAGTATGTAGGCTGCAAAGGGGTAGGAGGTGCGCTGATGCTTTTCGATTTGGTAGTACACGATCTTATCAGAACCCTTTCGGCGCTCCAGTTCTATGAAGTCGCTGAGCTCCTTGAAGCCCATCGTGGACGCGATGCTCAGGCGCTGCCCAAGGTCTTGAGGTTTTAGCGTAAGCACCGTGTCTATGCGCCTGCCGTGATTGATTTTTTCCTCCCCATCCAAGAAGCGGCGCTCGAAGTAATTATCGATTTGCCAGGTGCCCGATACGGTGTCATAGCGCGCCCGGTCGGCGAGCATCTTGTAGCTGAGCTGCCCTTCCGGCGTCCAGTTTTCCAATGAAAATTTATAACCAATATTGTTGGCCGTGTGGAAAGACTCAAAATAGGCAATGGTTGAGTCATTGATCTGCCGATGCAGATTGCGATCTTCTATGCGAAACTGCTTGCGGATGAATTGCTCTTCGAAACCCAAGCGGATGTGATTGGATATGGGTAGCTGATAATGAGTAAAGTAAAGTGATATCCCCACCAAGATGGTCGATGCGATAAAATAGGGTCTCAGGATGCGCTTGAAGCTCACCCCGCTGGCCAGAATCGCCACCATCTCGGTGCGCTGGGCCATTTGGCTCGTGAAGAGCAGCACACTGAGGAATATGAAGAGCGAGCTGAAGAGGTTGCCGTAGTAAAAAATGAAGTGCAGGTAATAGTCGAAGACGATGGCCTCGATGGGGGCTTCATTTTTGATGAACTTTTCAAGCCGCTCCGACACGTCGAATACCACAGCAATCGACATGATCAGAGCGATCATGAAAAAAAAGGTTCCGAGGAATTTACCAATTATATAGCGATCGAGGATCTTCATCTCCTTCAGAGGCGCCTGTCCAATTTGCGGCACATGCTTGTCTTCCAGCTGCTGTAATCTCCTTGCAGGATGTGCTGTCTGGCCTCGCGCATCAACCGCAAATAAAAGGCCAAATTGTGGATGCTCGCGATCTGGGCCCCAAGGATTTCCTTACTGATGATGAGGTGCCGAAGGTAAGCCTTGCTGTAGGCGGTATCCACATAGGCCGTACCGTCGGGATCAATGGGCTCAAAGCAATCCTGCCACTTGGCATTGCGGATATTGATAATTCCCTCCCGGGTGAAGAGCATGCCATTTCGCGCATTGCGGGTGGGCATTACACAGTCGAACATATCCACTCCCAGTGCGATGTTTTCCAATAGATTGCTCGGAGTTCCCACCCCCATCAGGTAGCGGGGCTTGTCCTTGGGCAGGATGCGGCATACCACATCAGTCATGGCATACATATCTTCATGGGGCTCGCCTACCGATAGCCCTCCGATGGCATTGCCTTCGCGCTCCATGCTGGCTATGAATTCGGCCGAGCGTTCCCGCAAATCTTTGTACACGCTGCCCTGCACGATGGGAAAAAGCGTTTGGCTGTAGCCATAGTGACCTTCACCCTCATCGAAGCGCTCGCAGCAACGCTTCAGCCAGCGGTGGGTGAGGTGCATGCTGCGCTCCGCATAGTCGTAGGCGCAGGGGTAGGGTGTACACTCATCAAAAGCCATGATGATATCCGCGCCGATCACCCGCTGTATGTCCATGGCCCGCTCAGGTGTGAAAAAGTGCTTGCGCCCATCGATGTGGGAGCGAAAGCTCACTCCACT
>SLDS01000014.1 GCA_007125175.1 Flavobacteriales bacterium | reverse complement strand
CCTGCTCATTTCTCGAGCTGACGACTTTAGTTAATGGGGAAAAGTTCATTTCTAAACAAAAAGCGGGTAAAGCCTGCTCATTTCTCGAGCTGACGATCCTAGCGAATTTGGTACAGTTCATTTCTAAACAAAAAGCGGGTAAAGCCTGCTCATTTCTCAATGGGACTTCAATTGGTCGATTTTTGCAACCTTCCAAGAGCCGCCTTGTTTTCAAAAAGGATGGCACAAAAGGACTCTTCACCCAACAAAAATTTTATTCCTGTGAAAGTACAGCGACTCGAATTCAGTACACGGATAGATGCCGAGATAGATCAAGTTTGGGCCTTCTTTGCCCGAGCCGCCAACCTGGCTCGACTTACCCCGCCGGAGATGGCTTTGAAGGATCGCTTTGAAGCCCTTGCTGATGAGGTGTACCCGGGGATGATTATTGTGCATGAAGTGAAGCCGCTGCCCTTTTACACCACAAGTTGGGTGACGGAGATTTTGACAGTGGAGCCACCGCATCGGTTTGTAGATGTGCAACGCAGTGGCCCCTTTGCCATTTGGCACCATGAGCACCGCCTCAGTCAGCTCCCAGCTGGCACGGAGGTGAAGGATATCCTGCATTATGCCCTTCCTTTCGGACCGCTCGGATCTTTGGCGCATGCCCTTTTTGTGAAGCGTCAGCTCTTGAATACTTTTGAATTCAGGGAGAAAAAGCTTCGCGAGATTTTCGCTTGATGTTCGGGTACAGTGCTTCGAGCCCCTTCTGGAAAAAAAATCTGACCCTTTTTTAGTTTTTTGTTAAAAATAGCCTAACTTGCTACGCCTTTTCTCGCGGCCAAGACCGATAGAAGAGGCGTAAATAACCAGTTATTCACCAAATCTTTTAAACCTATGAAGAGGATTTTATTTTTTGCCGTGGCCATGGCTTATGGCCTCGGAACAGCTTACAGTCAGTGTCTGGATTGGCAATTGCCTGACTCAGTATCTAGTTGGACAAACTTTGTAAGTGCGGGTGGCGCACCATGTTCCGATCCCCCTGGTGCTTCAGTTACGCTTCCTTTTGGGGTTTGGGCTGCCGAGTCGTACGCGATGCCCAATATCCGTCAGGGCGGTACATATGTTTTTGACATTTGTCAAAATTTTGTGCCTGCCGGTTCAGGAGGATGGACTCCTGTTTTTACCATTTTGGATGAAAACGACGATCTCGTTGCATTCGGACGCGATTCAGGCTCCAATTGCCAATTGACTTTTACTGCTACAAGCACTGGAACCTATCGCATTGTTATCAACCGAGCTGGTAGTGCCAATTGCGGTCAACTGTTTCAGGATGCTCAGGGTAATAACATCGACAACGGTAATCCGCGAATCACTTACAATGGTGGAGCGTCTTGCGATCCACCTGTAACCGATTGTATTGCGGGTGTTTTGGATGATTCTGAGACTGATAGTGCGATTTGCCCAGGTGATGTTACCAGTTTTGATGTGATCGGTATGGTCGTACCCAATGCCCCCACGATTGGCGGAAGGGGAATTGAGTTTGTACCCGGAAGCAGCGGAAGCGGCGGTCTTGGCGGTACTTTTGTTCTTACGAATATTGGTGGTTGGCCTTACAGCTTTGACAATGACCTCAATGGTGCACTGTCGTTCAATGGTTTCCCGCCACTTGTTGGAGAGTGGACCATGCGTCCATACGTATACGGAGATGCAGCAGATGTCTTTGACAAATGCGACTCAACTGATGCTGTAGCCACAGTGGACTTCCTTCCCTCGAGCGATCCCGCTTGTGGAGGCCTTGTATGTGAAGCCGGTTCCATTACTTCCAGCGATCAGAGCATCTGCCCCGGCGATGACTGGGAGCTTTTTCTCGATGGTGAAATCCTTCCGGTTCCCGGCGACGTATTGTGGTTCTTCTTGGATACCAACGACGTCTCAGGTGACAATGATTACATCTACAATTTCGGTTCAGACCCCTCATTCTACAACTTCTCCGGCGACCTCAATGGATTGCTTGATCAAGCTGAGCTGGATGTGATTGCACCTGGTACTTATTTCGTTTTTGCCGGGATTTTCAATCCACTTGACACCACCGTTTGTTCGGTAACAGACAATGAAATCTTCATCAATGTACTAGATGAAAATGATCCTGCTTGTGTAGTCGTGCCCCCATGTTCACTGCCTTATCCACAAGTTACGGGTACTACAGAAGTCTTCCAAAGCAATGGTGTACTTCTAACATGGAACCCCATCCCGGGCTCTCTCGGATGCCAAATTCAGGGCGGTCTCGCCAGTCAGAGTGGTACGCAGACCTTCCAGGTTTTGCAGAATGAACTTTCGCAATTCTTCGTGCCTCAGGGGCAGCTCAATTCAGGGCAGACCTACCGATGGAGGGTGCGTTGTGGATGCTCCTTCACGGTGGCAGGTCCATGGACAGCTTACCAGAACTTCACATGGAATCCTGGCGGAAGTATCACCACTGAACCAATGGGTCCAATGCGTGAAGCCAGTATGACTATCGAACAAGACCCAACTTTTGTGTCTCCCATAGCTGAGGCTGTTCCTGCTTTCCACAACCTGATGAGCGTGGACGGAATCTATGGCAACCGCATCCGCATGGCAGATGTTGACAATGCCCGCGAGTTGCGCAAGGACAAACTCGGATCGATAGGAGCTGTGCACGGTATCACTCCTGAGCTCTTTGAGATCTTCCCCAATCCATCGAACGGTGTGGTGAACCTTCGCTACGCTGCTCAAAAGGATGGTATGTTGCTCGTAAGGGTATACGATGCCACAGGTAAGGTAGTAGTATCTGAAAACCTCGGTGTAAACCGCGGTGTGAACTTCAACACTTTCCACCTGGAAAACCTCGATGGAGGTATGTACCTGATGGAGGTGTTAGAAGGAAACCAGCGTTTCGTTGAGCGTTTCGTGATTTCTAAGTAGAGTCTGTCCATTTAGTCGAGTGGCTGGATCATAATGTTCGATAGCAAGGCGCACGAAGTTTTAAAAATCAAGGAGTTGACTGAAGTCATCGACTGTTTTTAGAACAAGTGCAACGCCGCTAGCGGACATTATGTACAGACACTAAGTAAGTCCTGATTCAATCAGGTAAACCCAATAAAAAGGGGGTGGCTTGAGAAAGCTGCCCCCTTTTGCATTTTGGAGCTATCCATCCGCGACCAATATCTTGGATTCCTATCATCTGAAACTGTAGATATTCTTGCTTCCAGGAGCATGGTGCGATCCAGAACCTGGGCTCTCCAATTTCCGATCAGGAGTAGGATTGGTAGAAGTGACCAAAAAAAGTGCCTGAATAGTGCTACTTCCCTTGCCATTGCAGGGATTTGGCTGTATATTAGCCCCTATTCTTAATTCACCACTAAATTCCGCTAAGATGCGTCGATTTCTCCACACCTTAATTGCAATTTTATTCATCAGCAGTGCACAGGCCCAGGCCGACGATGAGACTCCCTATGTGCCGGGTGAGTTCATCATCATGCTCCATGAGGGCACCAAGCCCGATATGCTTGAGCAAAATTATGGCTACACCCGTATGGGCCCCACAGGCTTCAAGCACCTGAGGGTACTTTCGGAGCTGTCCAATATTCACCTCTTCGCTTTCGATGAGGCGACCGTAGATGGTGCGCAGCTCCTCCGCAATGTGAGAGGCAATCGAAGCGTTCGTGCTGCCCAATTCAATCACTACGTTGAGCAAAGAAGTACCATTCCCAATGATCCCTCATTCAGTTCGCAGTGGCATCACAACAATATCCAATCGGCACTTGCATGGGATATCACCACCGGTGGTACCACAGCCAATGGAGATGAAATTGTGGTAGCTGTCATCGAGTCGGCCAATTACAATCACAACGATTTGATCGACAATCACTGGGTAAACACTGCTGAGATACCCGGAAACGGTATCGACGATGATGGCAATGGCTTCGTCGATGACTACCATGGTTGGAACCCCGGCGGGAACAATGACGATGTGTGCTGCGGAGGTCATGGTACGGCCGTGAATGGTATGGTCGGTGCCAAAGGAAATAATGGTATCGGTGGAGTCGGGGTTAACTGGGATGTGAAAATCATGAATGTGCGTGTCGGATCTCTTACCGAAAGCAATGTGATCGCAGCTTACGAGTATCCCTATGTAATGCGCAACCTATACAATAACACCAATGGAGCGGAGGGTGCCTTCGTCGTTGCCAGCAACGCCTCATGGGGAATTGACAATGCCAATCCTGCCAACTATCCGGTTTGGTGCAATTATTACGATGATCTCGGTTCTGTGGGTATCCTCAACTGCGGTGCCACCGCCAATAACAATGTGAACATCGATGTAGTGGGCGATATGCCCACAGGTTGTGGCAGCGATTATATGGTGGCTGTGACCGCTACCAATAGCAGTGATCAACGCACCTTTTCCGCCTATGGACAGACCACCATCGATTTGGCAGCTCCCGGGGCTAGTGTACTGCTTCCTTCCGGAAGTTCGGGCTACAGCAATACCAGCGGAACCTCCTTCGCAAGTCCTTGCGTGGCTGGTGGCATCGCCTTGGTATATTCCGCCCCTTGTGAGACTCTTGCTGGCCTGGCATTGAGCGACCCGCAAGCCGCTGCAGATGCGGTGATTGGCTACATCTATGACGGTGTTGACCAGATACCTCAATTGGCTAATGAAACGGTGACAGGGGGTCGACTCAATGTATTCAATGCCTTGAACAATGCCCTCGATAATTGCGGACCACCTCCCGTTTGTGAGCCACTTGCCATTGATGTGAGTGCGGATTGTGTTTTTAACCCCAATTCGGGAACTGCGGAAGTGGAGCTTACTGTCGGTGCCAGTTTTGAGAGCAATCTCTGCAATGCTACCCAAGTGTGCTACCGCATTGGTGACAACAATCCTGTTTGCATCGATTTGTCCACCTCAGGCGGAAGCCTAAACAACAATGAAGACTTCGTAATTACCGGATTGCAGTCGAGCACCAGCTACAGCGTATACTATGTGGCCGCCGACGGCATATCACCTACTCAAGTGATTACTACTCCCGCATGTGATCAGGAAGTCTTGGGATGTACCGACCCAACAGCCCTCAACTTCAATCCCGCTGCTACCATTGACAATGGCTCTTGCGACTTTCCTTGCTCTGATGTTACCCTGACCATTACCACCGACTGCTGGGGAGGCGAGGTGAGCTGGGATATTGTGGATGGCAATGGCAGCATCATAGCCAGCGTGCCTTCCGGTACCTATGGAAATCAGGAGACCTACACGTGGTCATCTTGCCTGGATCCCGGTTGCTACACCTTCAACATTTACGACAGCTTTGGAGATGGAATGAATGGTTCTGCCTATTCCTTTTGCGGCGTCGATGGCAATTACTTCATTGAAGAAGATGGGGAGGATGAACCCTTGGTTGTGATGACTCAGGCAAACTATGGCAGTCAGGCTACCCATGAATTTTGCATCGAGGGCAATGAGCCCGGAGCCCCACCATGTCAAAATCCTTATCCCGCTGTGCAAAATCTTGATAGAAGCGTGCAGAGCAATGGTGTACAGTTGAATTGGACGCCCATTGAGGGCTCACTCGGTTGCCAAATACAAGGTGGACTGGCCAATGCTACCGGCTTGCAAACAGTCGATGTGCTACAAGCCGACTTGGGATCCTTTTTCATTCCCCAAGGCCAGCTCACTGCAAATAATCAGATCTACCGCGTACGGGTGCGATGTGGCTGTTCACAAAATCCCCTTGTAGTAGGCCCGTGGACCGATTGGGTATATTTCTACTGGTCTAATGGATCGAGTAATTTGGCTGAAAGGGACTTGGACATGGAGGCTCATTTTGACTTCAGTGTTTTTCCCAATCCCAACAATGGAGAGTTCCAAGTATTGGTAGAGAGCTCCACTGAGGGCCCGATCTTCGTTCGTATCTTTGATATGCTTGGCAAGCAAGTGTACAGCACGCGCAAGGAGGCCGTGGCCGGCAGCAATAATTATCCTTTGGATTTGCGCTCACTTGATCAGGCCATTTACCTGATACATATCGAAGGGCCGGATGGTGAAGTGAAGAGCGAACGCATTGTCGTGAGCAAATAACGCATTTCGTGAATTCTGTAATTGAACACTGCTGAGCGCGAATACAGGGATCTCAATTTGAGATCCCTGTTTGTATTCTCCTTTTTCTCAAAAAAGACACTTATCATGAAATACCTGTCCCAAATACTCCTCGGATTCTTGATTTTTTCTGCTTCCTCCATGCTCGCTCAGAGCAGCGATGTGGGCGGCCCCAGATCGGCCCTTGCCAAGAAAAGCCTAAAGGAATTGGATGCGATCAAGCTCCCCGCTATAGATGTGGACATCCTGCTACAGGAGGATGCCATCAATGATCGAGAGAAGAATGGTCCCTGGAGATTTGGATTCGCCCATTCAGTGGATCTCGACATGAGCAGCTCGGGACTTTGGGAAGAAGCCTATGGAGGTGGTCGGATATGCCGATTGCGCTTTAGCTCCAAGGAGGCCTTGACCATGAACGTCTTTTTTCATGATCTCTATTTGCCGGAAGGCAGCCACCTCCACCTCTACACGCTCGATGGCGCTATGCTGGATGGTGCATACACCCATGATAATAACCAGGAGGATGGGATGTTTTCGACCCTTCCACTGCCCGGCTCCGATTTGATCATCGAGTATTATGAACCCGCTGCTGTGGCCCGCCCGGCGAGATTGATGATCGCTGATGTGATTCACGGCTACCGAGAGATAGGATTGTATCGGGAGGCCCTGATCAATGAGGCCAAAGCACTCAATGACAGCGGTCCCTGCAATTATGACACAGGATGTGCTCAGCAGCCTGGCAATCCCTTCGGCGCTCCTGGTGAGTGGGACGATCAGATTGCTTCTGTGGCCATGATGATCCGCAATGGTTCGGGCATCTGCTCGGCGGCCCTGGTGAACAATACCGCCGGCGATGGCACTCCTTACATGCTTTCCGCAAATCATTGTGGGACGAGCAATGGAGGAGGACTGACCTTTATGTTTGGCTGGGAATCGCCTGATCCGAGCTGTGCCACCACCGCCAATAGCAGCAATGGGCCGACCTTCAAAACCATCAATGGCGCCACCCTTCGCGCCAATCGAAGCGGCTCAGACTTTGCCCTCTGGGAGATGAGCAGCATACCCCCGGCGAGTTATGAGGTATATTATGCCGGCTGGGATCGCAGCGGAAACATTCCCCTGGGCGCTACCGGTATACACCACCCAAGAGGCGATGTGAAAAAGATCTGTAAAGAAGAAGATGCCCTGTACAGCTCCACAGCTGCCGGAGCTCAGGTATGGTGGATAGACGATTGGGAGTGGGGGGTGACCGAACCTGGTTCTTCCGGCTCTCCTATTTTCGACCAAAACAAGCGCATTGTGGGGCAGCTTTACGGTGGCCTCGCAGCTTGCTCAGGTACGAGCAACAATGGACAGTACGATTATTATGGACGCTTCGATGTATCCTGGGATGCCGGCGGTAGCCCTTCGACCCGGCTCAGCGATTGGTTGGATCCACTGGGTACCGGAGCCTTCACCTTGGACGGCTACGACCCCAATGCTGCATCCCTTGCTCTGGATGCCGGTATACAAAGTATTGTGGAGCCATCGGGCGCGCTGTGTGGTGAGAGCAGCTTTGTCCCCGAGCTATTGCTTCGCAATTATGGAATGGAGACGCTCACTTCTGTGCAGATCGATTACGGTGTAGAGGGAGAGCCCCTGCAAACTTTTGCATGGACGGGTAGCCTGGAGTCAGGCGATAGTGAAGTGATCAGCCTACCGGCTTACGAGCCGATGGCAGAAGGTGCTCTGACCTTCTTTGCCGCCACCCAATCGCCCAATGGCTCAGTAGATGAGAATCCGCTGAATGAT
>SLDS01000186.1 GCA_007125175.1 Flavobacteriales bacterium | reverse complement strand
TTTGTGGCAAGCAAGAATGCCAATCACATGAATGCCATAATAGACCAATACCTCCTCGATGGTTGCATGCGCTGCCCGCTGGGCGGCAGCTCCCGATGCAAGGTACACCGATGGAAGGAAGAGCTGGTGATGCTGCGTCGCTGTAAGCCGTCTAAATGCAGCGGCATTGATATACTGCACATTGCAGACGTGCAGCTGATAAGGCTAAGACAGAGCATCACAAAGCACCTTTTTAGTTCTCTATTCAAAACTCCTATTTCTGATTCCTCACAGATGTTTTATGCGCAATATAATCAACGTCTTAGCCACTTTTGAACAAACCCTTACATAATCGAGGCCCACATATAAGCATAGGGAAAGAAACTCATCTGATAATCACGGCCTCTGTCCATTGATCAAAAAATTAATGCTGAAGGTAGGGTTGGTCAAATTGAGATTGAAATCAAATACCGGCTCGTAGTCAATATCCTCACCCGTCAGTCCCTGCATGCTGATGCTAAATGCTTGCACGCTTAGGGCCATAAAGTGGGAGATCCAAAAAATAAATCCCATGGGTATCACCGCGCCCTGAGTGACAAGGTCGCTAGCCCCTTTATTAGTGACCCGCAGGTAATCCAGACCGAGGTATGGCTGCACAAAGCCTGCTACGGTATTCGGCAAGAAACGAAGGCCGAGTGATATAGCATTCGTTTCAATATCAGTTCCCAAAAACCCATCTTGAACTTTAGCATGCGAATAGCTCGCTGTGAATGCAAAGACTTCGGAGAAGCCAACCCCCACACCTAGACCAGCCATACCAATACCTCCGTCAATATTGGGGTCATCATAAGCGCTTGCTTGTATACTCCCGCTGAGCAGGATGGAACCAGCCTGAATTCGATTGCCGTAAAACTGTTTCTCGGCGAAACTCATCCCATTGGCTGACTGCCCCTGCAGGGTCGCCGTATCCATTATGGCTAAAGCGATCAGGAAAAGTACAAGCCCAAATTTTTGTTTCAATACATTCATGTCTTGAGGTTTTCACCCGCAAAAAAAAAGATTCTCCAATACGGTCAAAATTTAGGAAGCAATTTTATTGCGCCACTTTAGAGATTAGCAGCAGCTTGCCCACTTTCAAAGCAAGTTCTGATGCCTGTCGGTGGGAAAAAACTTTCGAGGCATGCGAAGGGGAATTGCTCAATTGGCCCCAAAAAGAATTATGTAAATTAAGGGCACAGACATTCGCACGCTCCAAAACCCCATCACATGAAAAGTCCCCATATCCATTTTGGCCATTCCATCGCTCTTACGGCATTGGTCATTGCACTCATGCTCGCTTGCACCGCTTCAGCCCAGCGCCCCATCGAGCGGGCCATCATCCTCAACCCCCTGGCCAATCCTGCCGCCATCACCGCAGATGAGGGAAAATCCTCATGGTTTACTCAAGTGGGTGGCTGGGGCTCATTCGGCAATTACGGGCTGCACAGCGATCGCGACCATGCCTGGTATCAGCAGCTCGGCGCTTACATGGAGATTTTCCGAAAGGGAAACCGCAGCAGCCTGGCATTCACCAGTCAAATCGAGTTCATCGCCGATCTGCAAAACGATATCAACTTCAATCCGAGGGCCATATTCTGGGAGGAAGGCCTGCTCTACACACACAAAATCGGCGCTTCATACCTGCAAGTAGGCTACTACCACCGCTGCAAGCACGATATCGACAACTTGGAAATCGCTCAGGAACGCTCCCTCATTTTCGGAAGTATCATGGCGAGCTATACCTTTCCATTGAGCCTGCTGGGCGATGAAGACCTGCTCATGTCCCTGCAATACGACCACTACACCGTGACCTGGGATCGGCGCACTCCCCTTGCATTCGAAGATGGCACCAAAGACTGGGACAGCCTCATCGCCTCTCTGCGGCTCAATTCTTCATGGCAGCTCCCTATCCGCTATGCCGCTGATGGACAATCGGATGTAAACTTCTACATCGACGGCTATGCCATGGCCACCCTTTATGGCAAGGGCAATTGGCTCAGCGGACAATTGCGGGCAGAAATCGCCAAAAAAACCCTGAATGGCGAAGTGCGCTTTGGCCTGCACGTGGAGCACCTCGGCGATACTGGCATCCCAGTGGAGCCGGTGAGCGGCACCCTCATAGGGGTGGGTATCCGTGTGATGACCGCCGGCAGCGTGCGGTGACAGCTCCTCTCATACCCTTTCGGCAAAAAGCGAAATGCGCAAAGCCCGGGATAAAATCTTTGTACTTTCGGCCCGCATTTTGCCGTAAGGCATCTCAGCACTATGCAAAGACAAACCCTGACATACAAGCTGCGCCCGGCAGCGAGAATCACACTTCTGGCCATTTGTGTCGGCATCATCAGCATTTCCTGCAAAAGGGATAGACTGCTGGACAGCTCCACACGCGAAAGGCCTGCCTGGGTATACGGCATCGAGCCCAATGCAGTAATCGTGGAAGCGAGCGGGCGCAACCATGATGAAGCCCGCGACAAGGCATTCAGGGCGGTGAAGGAGTCTATCGTGAATGCCGTAGCCGTGAATGTGAGCTCTACCGTGCAGATGGAGGTGTCCGAGCAGGTGATGAACGATGTGCGCAGCTTTCGCGAAAATACCGAGATCAACACCACCGTATCAAGCGCCTTCCTGAGCTCCCTCCGCGGCGTGCATATCAACAAAGCCCTCGACTGGTATTGGGAGCTTCGCCGCAATCCCGACAAGGTGCGCTATGTGGTGTACCACATCAAGTATCCCTTCACGGAGAATGAACTGATGGCCTACGTGAACGAGTGGGAAGCCCTGGATACCGAGCTCAACAGCGCCTTGGAAGAGCTGAGCGCGCGTGCTGATCAGAGCCGCGACCTCAGCGAACTGGAAAACATGAGGCGCGAAGCCGAGCGCTTTGCCGAGATCTTTATGGAGCCCAGGCGCAGTATGGCTTTGAACGTGGCATCGCGCATACGTCAAAGGCTGGACAACCTGAGGATAGAGGTAGTAGAACACCAAAGGGGCGAGCTCATAGTGGCCCTGAGGAGCAATGGCAGCACCATGAGGGCCGCTCATCCGCCCCGCTTTCAGTCGGGCTGTGCACAGATGGAGCATGTACAGTTCTTGGAGGTTGAAGGCCATTACCTTTTGCAATACGATGTAAGCTTTTGCGATAAGCCGGCCGAAACCCTCAGCCTGAGCCTCGATGTGGATGGCCGGGAGCGGCGCTCCCAGTTTTCCATACCCGACGATCCCGACCATGTGAGCGTGAAGCTATCCGGATGGCTGCATCTGCAACGCCTGTCGGGGGCAGTGCATGAGTGGCAATTGCCCCTACGGGTTCTCGGCCGTGACAGCATAGAGATTGGCGAGGTGGAGGTAAGCCTGCAGCGCCAAACGGGACGCTTGCTCGCCGCCCTATCCCGGCGCGGCAGGGAAGGTATGAATACCACGATAAGGCGGCAGCTCAATCAGGAATGCCAGGGAGGCGGGGAATGCCTCATCCGCTTCGAGGCCTCGCGGCTTACCAACGAAGCCGACGAAATCTTTACTTCCCTCTTTGACGCCAGTGCGGTGTATACCGCCTCCGGTCGCTTCACCTACCGCAAAGCAGGTGCCGAGGCCTGGCGCGATCAGCGCTTTGAACACCTCAATGTGGTGCTGCGCTGAGGGGCCTGAGCATCCCCGCCCGCCCCTTTGAGCCAGGCTACCCTGAGTCTGTCCATAAAGTCCATTAGCGGCGTTGCACTTGGATTGAAAACAGTCATTGAATTTAGTCAACTCCTTGTTTTTCAATCCTGCGTGCGCCTTGCTACTGAACTTTATGATCCAGCCTCTTGACTATATGGACAGACACTACCCTAAGGCTCCACCTCCAAAGCACTCAAATGACTGGACAGCTGCGCTGCCGCTTCTGCATATTCGCTCTGCTCGTAGACTTCGATCAGTTCGCGCATTGCCTTGAGCGTGCGCTCATCACCGGGCGGATATTCCTTTTCAAAAGTATTGAGGGCCGACTCCAGCAATGGCAGTGCGAGTTCCAAAGAGTCGCTTTGGAGCAGAAAACCGGCCAGAATATACTCTGCCTCCGCAATGTCGCCCGTGGCCTCGGGCATCGTTTGGCGATAAACATCGATGCAGCGGCGCTTGAAATCGATGGCCTCGATCAATTTGCCCGATTTGAAATACCGTTCGGCCTCATCCCAGTAATGCCAGGCAAGCTTGGGGTCAGCACCCTGAAAATACGACTCATAGATGGAGGTAGCTTGCCTACGGTGGCTTTCGGAATTCTTATGATCACCCATTGCGAGGTAGGCGTCGCCAATCACGCTAAGGGCGAAAGCTGTAAAGGGATGCACCTCCTCATACACCTGAAGGCTCTGCGCATAGCACTGCTCTGCATGCTCCAAGGCTTGCGGCAATTGCCCGGTATAGATATAGGTTTTGGCCAGGTTGCAGTGGGCAAATCGCGAACGGTCATTGGCTTGATCGCGGTACAATTCATCGGCAATGCTCAGGGCGTTCAATGTGTAATACAAGGCCGAGTCATACTCAGCCATAAAGTAGTAGGCATGGCCGATATTGTTGTACACAGCGGCTACATTTTGGCTTGTCTCCCCCTCCGTATCGAGCATGATGGCGAGGGCCCGCTTGAGGTAATGCAGGTACTCCAGCCGCTGACCCATTCCGCTGTAAGCTCCGGCAATATCATTGTACAAGCTCGTGAGCACCCTGGCCACAAGCGCATTGTCAAGGTCTAGCTGCTCCACCCTTTCGGCCGCCTCCAGCAAGATTTCCAGCGCAACGGCATAATTTCCTGCTTGCATCTCTGCCCGAGCCCTGTAATTCTGTGCCTTATTGTGCTCGAGACTCTCCTTTCCCAGCCTTTCGGCAAAAAGGTTTGCCGCAGCCTCACTCAATTCCAGCGTTTCACGGGTTCTGTTTTGCGTAGAATAGATCTCAGCGAGATGGAGCTTTGTTCGCGCCGGGTCAAGGGACTGTGCGCCCTTCTGCACCTCAAATATTTCGAGGGCTTTGAGCAAATGGGCTTCGGCTTGGTCGTAGAGGTGCTGCTTGCTGTACAGTTCACCGATCAGCCTGTACATCTCGGCCTGAAGGTTTGGGCGTCCTTGAAGGCCTTCCAGTTTGGCTGAGCCTCGCTCCAGCATGGTTTCTGAACTGATCACTGCCCCGGCTGCGCGATCGGGATCGGAGTAATCGAATAGCTCTGTAAGAAAGCGAGAAATCTCCTGCGCTCTCTCTGCTTCCATTTGGGCTTGATCCCTTTGCTGTGCCGCCTTATCGGCCTGCCAAAGTGTGGCCCCCACACCCGCCAGGAGGATGAGCACTACCAAGAGGCCAAGGGTCACAATGGCGGTATTGCGCCTGGCATATTTGCTGAAAAGGTACCAAGCACTATCGGGCCTGGCCATTACGGGGTAATTCTTTTGGTAGCGCTGCAGATCTTCTGCAAGCTGCGCGGCGCTGCTGTAGCGCTCCTCTGGCGAATCCTTGAGTGCTTTGAGCACGATATTGTCAATGTCTCCCTTCAGCTGCTTCTGCCAGGCCTTCAGATCCGGGGCGATATTGGGATCAAGCTTGCTACTGGGTTTGGGCAGGGCGGACCGATGGTGGATGCGTTCTGCCAGGGCCATATTCGATTTGGTGCTGCCGGGGTAGGGCTTATTGCCGCTCACCAATTGGTAGAGAATTACACCGAGGGAGAAAATATCGGATGCCACAGTGAGCGGCTCCCCCTTGAGCTGTTCGGGGCTCGCATAGGCCGGAGTGAGCGGTATGTAGCCCATGATGGTGAGGTCTTCCTCACCGGAGTCGTCTTCCAGTATTTTGGCGATCCCAAAATCGATCACCTTTACGATGCCGTGATTGGTCACAAGTATATTGCCGGGTTTCAGATCGCGGTGCATCACGAAGTTGCGATGGGCATAATCCACAGCTTCGCAGAGGTCGATAAAAAGCTCCAGGCGCTGTTCCAGGTTGAGTTCATTGTCGCTCACATATTCCATGAGCGGCTTGCCCTCCACATACTCCATGATGATGTATGGGGTACCCTCTTCGGTGATGCCTCCATCGTATATCCGGGTGATATGGGGATGGTTGAGCCTGGATAAGATCTTGCGCTCCCGATCGAAGCGCTTCTTGTACACCTCTGTGAGGTAGCCCGCACTGATGATCTTGATAGCTACCTGCTGATGCGCCTCAAGATCGAGGCGATCGGCCAGATATACCCTGCCCATTCCACCGATACCAATGAGAAAGGTAAGCTTGTACTTGCCGATAATGCGCCCTACATGGTCTATGGGCTTATCCGAATCTTTGATCTTGCTGATGGCCGGAAGGTCGAGCACAGGATCAGCAGCGGTTTGCCCGGCATCACTGATCAGAGACCTCAGAACTGCGGCCTGCTCGGGCTGCTCTTCAGTGAGCTTACGCAAAAGAGCTTCCTGCTCCTCCTCCGACATTTCCGGCAGTTGGGCGTAGTACTTTTTTATGGCTATCCAGGCTTCCTTATCCATGGCTCAGGGTCTTTGTAATCTTTGGAGCAAGCACCTTCATCAATCTTCGCTCAGTTCAGATTGCAACCACAGCCGCGCCAACTTCCAATCCCGCTTTACGCTGGAGAGGGAGCACCCCAATGCTTTGGCAATCTCCTCCATCTTCATACCACCGAAGTAGCGGTACTCGGTGATTTCGGCGAGCCTGGGATCAAATTCTCCCAGCTTCACCAAAGCATCGTTTACACTGATGATTTGATCGGCGTCGGTATCTGAGATCAGAAAATGATCCATCAAAGGTACTTTATGGGCGCCGTTGCCCCTTTTGTGGGCATTTCGGCTTCTCACCATTTCCATGATTACCCTGCGCATACAGGTAGATACGATGGCATAAAAATGGGCCCTGTTCTCATATGAGCGCTGGTTTTGCCCGAGAATCTTGATGTAGGCATCGTGCACCAATCCTGTGGTGTTCAGCGTATGATCCGGATTTTCGCGGAGGGTATAGCGATGCGCCATTTGCTTGAGCTGATCGTACACCAGCGCCATCACCTTGTCCATGGCTTCGGGCTTTCCATCCCTCCACTCGTGGAGCCACATCGTTATCGCTTCGCTATCTGGATTTTGCATCGCCATTGCTTTGTTTTGATCTTTGTTTACTTCGCCTTTCAGCTATTGCCCAAGACTAAGGAGTCCGTTCTCTAAGGCCTCAACCCGGCTCAATGAGAATGAAGGAGAAGTTGTCTTGCGCCCCGCGTTTCAAGACGAGCTTTACCAATTGATCGGTTATTTCCTTGAGGGGCTTTTTTTGCCTGAGGGCAGCGGCCAGCTCATCATCGTTTACATGCAGGTAAAGGCCATCGGAGCACAGCAAGAGGCGGTCGCCTTTTTGCAGGGCATTCTTTTCAGAAAACACATCGGCGCGGCAGTCAGCGCTGAATTCCACCCCCATGGCCCTGGTGAGGGCATGGGGATTGAACAGCAAAGTTTGCTCCGAATGCCGCATCACACTTGAATGGGCCATCTCATTGGCGGCTGTATGGTCTTGCGTGCACTGCCTGAGCTCCCCTCCCATAAGGAGGTAAGCCCTGCTGTCGCCGATGTGGAGAAAGTGAAGCTGATCTTCGCAAATGGCCACTGCCGTGCAGGTTGCTCCCATCTTATGTCCGGATATTCTGGCCTCAATGGCCACCTCATTATTGGCCTTGATGGCCGCATTGCGGAGCTTTTCATCGGGGCGTCCCACCTCCTTGAAGTACTCCTTTTGCAGCACCTCCACCACAAGGGCCGAAGCTTTCTCGCCCCGCTCCAGCCCACCCATCCCATCGGATACGATGGCCAAGCTGCCCAGAGATTGGGCCAACCAAGGCTTTTCGGGTTTAATGAACATGACGGCATCTTCATTATTGCTGCGGCGCAGTCCCGTTTCACTTACTGTTTGATAGATGAGGTTCATGATTCGCGAGGTGGCTA
>SLDS01000172.1 GCA_007125175.1 Flavobacteriales bacterium | reverse complement strand
GGTATACCAAACTTCTCAGAAGAGAGGGTATTGCGCAACTCGTTTACAGCTGCACTCAACTCATTCTGCACAGCGATGTACATGTCATAAGAAGTTCCTCGGTCGTTTTGCAGGGAAATCAATGCAGAACCCGGCAATTCTCGGTACTCACCCAGCAATTCTACTGCTGAGAGCTTGCCTTCCCAGCGCTTGAGCCTTTCTTTGAGATCTTCCGTATTCTCTGGCTTCGAAGCAAGAGCAGTTCTCAGTCGGTTTACATTCTCAAGACATTGCGCGCGGGTCACCCAATTCATTTCGGGCAGGTCGCTGCGGTTGTTAGGGTTGGTATAAAACTCCTTGGCGCCTTCCTTCAGGTCGCGGATGTCCATGCGCTCGCCTTCCACCAGCAATTGGTCATTGCTGTTAACAAGGACTTCATAAACATTCCGCTCCTTTACTTCCGGTGGTTTTTCCATGTCGTCGGGCACCGGAGGAGGTAGCTGACGCAAAATACCGATGTCCGTGTCCATGGTCGTAGTCACCAGGAAGAAAATCAAGAGCAGGAAGGCGATGTCGGCCATCGCACCCGCATTGATCTCTTGTATTGCTCTTCTCGCCATGTCTTTGTCTATGCTTTAATCAAGGCTCACTTGAAAATACGCGAAATCTCCGCAATTATTGCTGAAAGCCCTGCCAGAATCACGAGGATATACATCACGAAGATGCCGCCTTCGCTGTATTTCACTCCCAAGGAGGTCACTCCTTCCGGATAGCTTCTCAATACAGTGTCGTCTGCAAGGCTAAAGCTGATCAATGCTACGATTATGAAGGCAGCCAAACCGATCAGCATACGCATATTTTTCTTCAAATTGGTGACCAATTGGTACACTCCGAACAAGACTGCAACGCCGGCTCCAATTCCCATCAAAATCATCGATAGGGTGATGGCCGGCCCTACCATGTCTTCGTAGCCCACCATGATGCGGATGGACATGATGAGTCCTACCACGATGATGATGAAGGCCAGAATGGTCAGTCCGGTATTCAATTTCTTTTCGTCCATACTTCCGAATTATTTCTGAACAGTTTTGTAACGAAGCAGCATGTCGACCAGAGAGATGGAAGCATCTTCCATGTCGTTTACAATGCCATCCACTTTCGATACGATGTAGTTGTAAAAAATCTGAAGGATGATGGCCACAATCAGACCGGATACTGTGGTAATCAAAGCGATCTTAATACCACCTGCCACAATACCGGGAGAGATGTTGTTTTCGGCAGCGATGGCATCAAAGGCCGAAATCATACCGATTACCGTTCCCATGAATCCGAGCATTGGAGCCAGGGCGATGAAGAGCGAAATCCAGGAAAGGCCTTTTTCGAGGAGTCCCATTTGAACACCGCCGTAAGCCACAACTGACTTCTCCACCACGTCAATGCCTTCATCGTAGCGTTCGAGCCCTTGATAGAATATCGAAGCGATGGGGCCTTTTGTGTTGCGGCATACGTCTTTAGCGGCCTCTACACCACCACTGCTCAATGCATTCTCTACATTTTTCAGCAGCTTGGTCTTGTTTGTGGTGGCCATGTTCAAGTAGATGATACGCTCGATGCACAGGGCAAGGCCCAAAATCAAGCAGATCAATACCAGTGACATAAACTCAACGCCACCGTCAATAAAGGTCTCTTTAACCGATTGATGAAAGCTTCGCTCAGTGTCCACAGCGGCGCTGGTAGCAGGGGCGGCAGCTTCTTCAGCTTCGGGTTCTTCCTGCACTTCTTCAAAGGCTGCGGCTTCTTCACCTTCATCTTCGTCGGCATCCTCAGCGTTTTCGACCTCTTCGGCTTCTTCTTGTTGCTCTGCGGCGCTGTCGCTCTGAGCAAAGATCAAAGCATTGGAGCTAAACAGGGTCATCGCAAAAACGATCAGGAGGGTCAGTAATTTTTTCATGGTTTTGAGCTTGGTGTTACTGAAATTTGGTTTGTTCTGTGGTTTGCAAATATAAACTCTTTATAGGCTGTCAAGCGGAGAGGAAGGGATTCGAACCCTTGATCCCCTCTCGGGGAAACACGCTTTCCAGGCGTGCGCCTTAAACCGCTCGGCCACCTCTCCAATTGCTTCGAAATCGTTATTCCTCTAGGCAATCGGCGGCTAAACTACAAAAAATACTTTTAGCCAAAAAAATTAAATCTCGCCAAGAGCGAGCGCATTATCACGTCTTTACTGCCTCCATTCAGTGATTTCGCCGCGCAGATTGGCTTGAAAAAGTTTCTTAAAATTTTCACCGCTGTGCCCGACGCCCAGCAGGTGCATACTTTTGGCAATAGCCGCCTCCAATACCATGTCGCCCGCACTGATGAGCCCTGCCTTATCCAGCCCACGACTCGTGGCATATCGGCCTTGCTGCACGGCACCTGCCCTGCATTGACTGAGGTTGATGAGGATGAGCCCATTATCATGCGCCTGCTGCAGGGCGTCCAAAAACCAGGAATGGCTCATGGCATTGCCACTGCCAAAGGTGCGCACGATCACCAGCTTGTTGTCCTTTACGCTCAGTGCAGCTTCCACAATGTGTCGGGATATGCCCGGAAAGAGTGTCAGCACGGCAATGCGATTGTCCATGCGGTCATCCACGAAGAAGCTTTCGCTGCGTATTTGCCGAATGGCGTTTTCATTGTACTTAATATGTACACCCGCTTCGGCCAATACCGGGTAATTTGGGGATCGGAAAGCCTGAAATTGCTCGGCATTGTATTTAAAGGTGCGATTGCCCCGGTACAGTTGGTACTCAAAGTAGATGCACACTTCTGGCACCATGGCCCGCTCACCGCGGTAAGCGGCGGCAATCTCGATTGCGGTGATTACATTTTCCTTGCCATCGGTGCGCACACGACCTATGGGCAGCTGCGATCCCGTGATCACCACGGCCTTGCTCAAGCCATTGAGCATAAAGCTGAGTGCGGCAGCCGTGAAGGCCATGGTATCGCTGCCGTGTAGCACCACGAATCCGTCGTACTGATGGTAGTTTTGCTCGATGATCGCAGCCAAATTCTGCCAGTGGCTGAGATCCATATTGCTCGAGTCCAGAGGCTTCTCAAAGGCTACCGTGTCAATTTCTGCTTCTATCTGGTTGAGCTCCGGTATGTATTGCCCCAATTCGGCAAAATCTACCGGCGAAAGCGTTCCACTCTCTGCCTCCTGCATCATGCCGATGGTGCCCCCGGTGTATATGAGCAATACGCGCTTCATCTCACTTGTCGCTATCTATCCCAAATAAATTTTTGGCATTGGCGCTGCTCACCCTTGCCACTTCCTCGAGGCTATAACCGCTCACCGATGCCAACTTTTCAGCTACGAGCCGGGTATAGGCAGTTTCGTTCCGCTTTCCGCGAAATGGTGTCGGCGCCAGGTAGGGGGCATCCGTTTCCAATACCATGCGCTCGAGTGGCACTTCGGCGATGCTTCTATCCAAGCCACTGTTTTTGAAAGTGAGTACACCACCGATACCCAAATAGAAATTGGGAAAGGCAAGGGCCCGCTCTACATCCTCCAATCCTCCCGTGAAGCAATGAAAAACACCTCGCAAATCCGAATCGGCCTGCCTATCCAGCACTTCACACACCTCTGCAAAGGATTCGCGGCAGTGTATTGCAATGGCAAGTTTGCGTTCCTTGGCCCACACAATCTGCTGCTCGAAAGCCTCGATCTGCTGCAGCCTAAAGCTGGTATCCCAGTAGAAGTCCAGGCCGATTTCTCCCACAGCGCAATACAGGCCGGTATCGAGCTCCTTCAAAATGATTTCCAATTCTTCCTCCCAATCTTCCTTCACTGAGCAGGGGTGCAGGCCCATCATGCCCACGCATTGCTCGGGGTAGCCCAGCAGCATAGACCGCAGAGCAGCTATGGAGCTCCGATCGATATTGGGCAGGGCCACGCGGCTCACCCCCCGCTCAGAAGCCCTTGCCATGCAAGCATCTCTGTCCTCATCGAAGGCCTCCAGATACATGTGGCTATGGGTGTCGAAAAGTTTCATTTTGGCCTTGGGCTTTCTTCGCGCTGCTGCAAATGACGCAAATCGATTACTTTTGAAAAAATCTGAATTCCCTTTTGACCAAAGTTCTTGTCATTCGCTTCAGCTCCATCGGCGATATCGTGCTATGCAGCCCTGTATTGCGCAACCTCAAGCAACAAATGCACGGAGGTGTCGAGATTCACTTTTTGTGCAAAGGTGCCTTCAAGCCTCTCGTGGAGCACAATCCGTACTTGAGTAAGGTGTACGCCATCGATAAAAGTACCAATGAGGTAAAGGCTGAATTGCTCGCCGAAGAATACCATTATGTAATTGACCTGCACCGAAACCTGCGTTCGGCACGTGTGAAAGCAGCGCTCAAGGTTTTAGACTTTACAGTTGAAAAATACAATTGGCAGAAGTGGCTGCTGGTTAATTTTGGCTTGAACCGCATGCCGAAGCTGCACATTGTAGACCGATACATGGCTACCCTTGGCCAGTTTGGAGTGAGCAATGATGGTGCGGGTTTGGATTATTTCCTTCCGGAAAAGGGATTGCCACAGCGCAATGACCTACCCGAGAGCCACCGCGATGGCTATGTCGCATTGTGCATTGGGGCAGCTCATTGGCGCAAGCGCTTGCGCGCGCAACAGTACGAGGCCATTTGCGAAAAGCTCATGCTGCCCGTCATCCTGCTCGGTGGCCCTCAAGACAAGGAGCTGGGCGAGAGTATCGCCGCGAAGCTCGGCCCCGGGGTTATCAATCTGGCCGGTACTTGCAGCTTGCACCATTCAGCATGGTATGTTCGTGAGAGCAGCCTTGTCATCACACCCGATACTGGACTCATGCACATTGCCGCAGCTTTCAAGAAGCCCATCATATCAGTCTGGGCGGCCACAGTGCCCGATTTCGGGATGTATCCCTATCTCAATGAGTCGCTCGATCTAAGGGTGCAAGCGGAGCACTTGAGCCGGCGGCCCTGCTCCAAATTGGGTACCCGCTGCAAATACAAAAGCTGCCGCTGTGTAGATGAAATTCCTCTGGAACGGATTTGGGAGGCGGCCAATGCGCATGCAGAGCCTGCACGCTCAGGTCTCTAGGGAAGTGTTTGGGATACTTCCAGAGGCCTTGGATATGTGTTAGGTGAAGAGTGCGCGCAGCTCCGTGGCTTCTTCCGGCTTCATTTTTCCCGCAAGGATCAATCCCAATTGCCTCCTGCGCAAGGCGCCGTCGTAGCGCTCCTTCTCTTCGGCTGTTTCTGGCACCAGCTCAGGCACCTCGATCGGTGAGCCCACCTGATCTACTGCTACGAAGGTATAGATGGCTTCATTGCACTTGAAGCGCTTCCCGCTGCGGTGGCTCTCCACATATACATCCAAAAACACCTCCATGGATGAGGAGAAGGAGCGCGATACCTTGCTCTCGATGCTCACAATGTCGCCCAGCTTGATGGCGCGCTTGAAAGCCACATGATTCACGGCGGCTGTAACCACCACACGGTGGCAATGCCTTGCTGCCGAGATGGCTGCATTGATGTCCATCCAATTGAGCAACTGTCCTCCCATAAGGTTTCCAAGGGTGTTGGTGTCATTGGGCAGCACAATGCGCGATCCGGAGGCGAAGGTCTCTCTGGCAAATTTTTTCTGTGGCATCTCTTGTTTTCTCTTTCGTTGCGGCTGCAAAGATAAGGCCTAATCCCGGCATCGCTCCATCAGGCCAATGGCAATTTAATGGGCTGCGTTTTGTACTTTCGCTCCCCGATGAACCCTAACTTCTTTCTGGCGGCGAAGTCCTTGCACATCATTTTTGTAGTGGCTTGGTTTGCCGGCTTGTTTTATTTCCCCCGCTTGCTCATATACCAGGAAGAGGCGAGAAGGGCTCCGGAGGCTGCTCGGGCCATTTTGATCCAACGCTTCCAGCTCATGTCGCGCCGATTGTGGTACATCATCACATGGCCTGCAGGGGTCTTGAGCACCCTCTTTGCCCTGTGGATGCTTCACATCAATCCCAATTATTTGCAGCAGCCATGGATGCACCTCAAGCTGCTTCTGGTACTCCTGCTATTCGCTTATCATGGGATTCTGCACTGGCTTTTTTTGCAGCAGCAAAAGGAGCGCTACCCCATGAGCACCGGCCGACTGCGCCTCTTCAATGAGGTGGCCACACTATTGCTCTTTGCAATCGTTTTCACGGTGGTGTACAAGGATACCAGCGCCTGGTATTACGGATTGGCGGGCCTCTTGCTGCTCGCGGCCCTGCTCATGCTGGGAGTAAAGCTCTACGCCGCCCGACGCCGAAGCAAGGGGGAGCGCACATAGCCATTTCATATCTGCTCACGCAGCCAGATCTTGGCTTCTTCGATGGTTTTGAAGAGCTTGGTGGGTCGATGAGGTTGATTGTGGCGCACGAAGAAGTTGGCCGCCATCTGGTGTGAGTAGTGCTCTGTAACGATGGCGTCGGCTGTGATCTGATTGGTAATGCCCTCACTCGATACCAGATCGCGCGCCTCCTGGCTCAGGGTGGCTTTCTTACCTGCGGTGACGATTAAGCCCAGTGCCTGAGGAAAGTGCTCGTGTATGGCATCGAAAATCTCCCGGATTTTGTCCGGCTGAAGCACTTGTTCGGGCTTGATGTGCAGCTCGATAAGATCCTCTCCGTGCAGTTGCAGGTAGCAGGTTTCCAGGTCTAGTGTATTCTCGGCCATAGCGCTCAGGTATTCGTCTCTTTCTTGAGCAACCAGCCTTGCGGGCTGGTGCCATCATTTCGCCAGTGCTTCAGTTGCTCCAGGGCATCTTCGCGATTGGCAAAGCCCGCCAGGCTCACCGGGTGCAAGCCTTTGTGGAGCCCCAAGAGTTCTGCCCCCATGCCTTTCATCTGCATGGACTTTAGGTAGTTCAGGGCATTGTCTTTATTGCCAAAGCAACCCCCGATGATGTGGAAGCGTTTGCCAGTCACAGGCAGTTTTTCTGTCTTAATTTGCTCCGCTTGAGCAAGGTTGATCCACACGGCGGTGCTGTCTATCCTATTTTCCGAGAAGGAGAAAGGGAATAGGAGTACACCTTCTGGAAATGCCGCAGTAGCCCTGTGACCGATTGTCTGCTTGTGGGTGATTTCAGCTGCGCTGGCCTTATATTTGCCTTGATAGCTCTGCCTTGCGGCAAAAGGGATGAGGTCGGCGGGCTGTACTTCGCCCGGACTCTTGAAGCCGGTTTGCATGCCGGCATAGAGGCTGAGCAGCAAGAAAGGCAGCATGCAGGCGGCGGCCACCCAGTATATGCTTCGGTTTTGGCCCAAGTGAGGAGTGGCACCTGCCCAAGACTCAGGTATCTGTTTAGGAGTGTCTTCGAAGATTTTTGCCTCTTTAGCTTCAAGCGGGACTTCTATGGCAGCAATGGCTTTTTCGCTTTGGCTGTGCGTGGTCTCGGCTGCCGGCACCCGCTCGGCTGCCAAATCTACTACCTTGGCTTCTGAGGCTTGGGCTTGCTTGAGCACCGCATCGGGCAAGGCGAAACTCTCGAAACCATGGGCATTTTTCAGAAAAGATATTTCCGTCTTTGGCTCGAAGCGCAGGTTTTTTTCCTCATCGAAGTACAGCAGGCCTATTTTTTTGAAGTCCAGCTTTTTTCCCTGATTCAGAGCTTGCCAGTATTCCTCTACTTCTCGCTTCAGTTTTTCATCCGCTTCCGCAAAAGACCATCCCTCACCTTCGGCGTAAGCCGATACCAAGAGCCCGTCATTTTTGGTGAGGTTGCGGTTGAATCGGATGTCCTTTCCGGGTGGATGAGCCAAACCCTGCTTCATATCGATGCGGGCAGGCCGGTAATTGCACACAAAACCGCCCAGCTGAGGTACCACGACACAGTCGTACTCATGCAGCAGCTCAGCGATATAGATGTCAATTGCAGCGGCCATGGCTCGATATCACAGGCCGAAATTACGTAAAGCTAAGAGTACCTCAAAGGAAATACTTCTTTTGTATGGCTTCGAGATCTGC
>SLDS01000010.1 GCA_007125175.1 Flavobacteriales bacterium | reverse complement strand
CGGGCCATGATGCGCGCCAGTTCACCCACCTCTTCCATCAGTATACAGGTATTGGTAAGCTCATCGAAGTAACGCACCCCGTAGCGCTTGATCCAAGCGTCTACATCCTTCTGTGCTTGTTTGATTTCCATTTTTCCTATCGCTATTATCGGTGCATATGTTTTGTTGCTTGGCCATTCTGAATGCAAGAGCTCAAGCCAAAGGGAGTGGTGGCCCAAAGGGCGCTAAATCGATATTGATTTGCCGGACGCTCACTGAGCGAGCATCCACAGAGCATCCATGTACAAAACGCTGTCAAGAGGCAAGTTATCATTTTTTTGCTTTATGAATCAGGGCACTATACCATGTACTGTCATTGCGCATGATTTCCTTCCAATCCTCGACTTTTGTTTCGAGCCAAATCTTATCCGCTTTTCGAAAATCAATGGTATCATCAGAAATTCGGAGGTAGCGGTGTCTCTTCCCCCGAATTATATGCAAAGTATCAAAAGGAAGATCATTGCGGCTTTCAAGCCATCTTTCCCGGCCATCTGTACTCGATTCATGCCAAAAGGTGCTGTATTCGGATGGACAGAGCGCCGTGTAGGCATTGACTGTTTTCATGCCGTGCATTTGGGCCAGTAGCATTGCATCCAAATGATTGTCGCGTGAAGAAACATCACTTCCCAGAGCTTCCAAACTGAAAGTAGCTCCTTCGGGCAGCTCAGCCATGACTTCCTCAAAAACCTCAAGCCGCTCGCGTGCCTCTCTTACCTCTGAGCGGTATGGGGGCTCAACCACAGCAAAATTATCGAGCATAATCACAGCCGCGGCAGGCAAGAAGAGCAGGTACTGGCGTTTTCCCATTTTGCCAAAAAGTAAAAAAGCGACGTAACTGAGGGACAAAGCGAAAAAGAGCAGCTCAACATTTATGATACGAGCCAAAGCACGCAATGAAGTAAATCCCGGAAGGTAGTAGACAGCAATATAGGCTGTGAGCTCATCAAATCGCAGGAAGAGGCCAAAAGTAATGAGCCCTACAGCGAACAAGGCCCTAATGGGATCTGGCAAGCGGTAAGCAAAAAAAGATCGCAGCAAGAGGAAAGCACTTGCGACAAAGGCCATGCTCGCGAGCATTCCTGTGAAGATCTGCTGGTTCCAATATTCAGGCACATCTACACCTATTTCGCTGAGCCGATGCCAGAAGAGACTGGTCGGCACTGTGCTGATATATGATTTAAGGGTGGGAAGGCTGCGAACCACCGAGGCATAATGCCAGCTTTCAGGGTCAACACTGCGCTCCACGTAAGGAAGCATCAAAGGCATGAGCATGGCGAGATTAGCTACTACCGAAAGGAGAATGAGCAGCCACCAAGGCAAGACTTTTCTCGGAGCTCGTGCTCCCCAACGCCAGCGCCCAATGGCAAGAAGCAGAAAGAGTCCGAGCGGGATAGCCAGCAAAAAGCCCAGATAGATACCGCAATAAATTTGGTAGACCAAAAAGAGAACAGCAAGAAAAAAATACCGTATTGCCCCGGTCTTCCAAAATACGGCCGCCATCCACATGGCTAAGGGGATGGCGAAACGCGGGAAAGTCTGGGCATGGGGCAGCTGGGAATGCAGAGCCAAGGAGAATGCGAAAACCATGGCCCCCAGAGTACAGGCATAAGGATTGGGCAGCAGATAGCGAAAGAAGAAATAAGCCGCGACATAATTGAAGGCACAGATGACCAAAAACCATAACTGATAAGCCAGAAAAATATCTGCCCCAAAAAGGCGGAAGCTGCTGTATAGAGGAGCTGTACCCAGCAAATTGTCCGAAAAAGCAATCACGTTGGGTTCTGGAACCATAAATGGCGCATCCCAATAAGAATCAAGCTTCCCTAGAAAGTACTGATGGGCATGCTCTAGAAAATAAAGGTTAAGCCGAGCATCGCCTAAGTCGCCGGCGAAATACTCCAAGCCGAAGCCAGTAACATGAAAAGCAAAAAAGACCATTCCAATGATCAGGCCTACAAACGGAGCAATCACCTCCCACTTTCCACCGTGCATATTAGACTGAATGGAGAAAATCCCTTTCATGGTTTGGCTTGCTTACAAATCCTTTTGTTGGGTATCGATGATCAGGGTTACAGGCCCATCATTGATGAGACCTACCTGCATATTGGCCCCGAATACGCCCGAAAGCACTTGTGTACTCAAGTGGCCGTCAAGAACCTCTATGAAAGCCTCGTAGAGCGGTACGGCCTGCTCGGGACGGGCTGCACGCGCATAGGAAGGCCGCGTTCCCTTTTTCGTCTTGGCATGCAGCGTGAATTGGCTGATCACGAGCACCTCGCCCTCCATTTCATTTAGCGAAAGGTTCATCAGCCCCTTTGCATCGTCAAAAATGCGAAGCGTGGATATCTTTCTGGCCAGCCACTCGGCATCTTCCAGGCTATCCCTGCCCTCAACACCCAGCAGCACCAGCATGCCAGGGCCAATGCCGGCATGCTCCTTGCCATCGATGGCCACCCGGGCCTCGCTTACCCTCTGAATTACTGCACGCATGCTTTATCGGTATGCTTCTTCCTGATCATTGTTGTACATATTGAGGTAGCTTCGGTAGCGCGTCTCGGCGATCTCCCCTCGCTCGAGTGCCGCCTTCACAGCACATGCGGGCTCATTGATATGCAGGCAATTGTGAAATTTGCAATCGGGCAATAGATTGCGCATTTCCGGGAAGTAGCCCGCATACTCTTCCGGCGCTATGTCTACCATACCAAAGCCGCGTATTCCAGGGGTATCGATGATGTAGGTCTCGGCGCCGAGGGGGTGCATTTCTGCAAAAGTGGTGGTATGCTGACCGGTACCATGCGACTGCGATACCTCTCCGATGCGAATCTCTCGATCGGGTGACAAATAGTTGATCAAACTGGACTTGCCCACCCCGGAATGACCGCTCAGCAAGCTCACCTTTCTCTGCATCAGGCGGGCAAAATCTTCCAAACCCTGTCCGGTAATCAGGGAGCATTTAGCGGTGAGATATCCTTGCTGCTCATAGACCTGAGCAAAAGTATCGAGCACTGGGAGCTCCTCGCTATCCAAGAGGTCAATTTTGTTGAATACCAGCCCCACAGGTATGTGGAAGGCCTCTGCAGCAACGGTAAATCGGTCGATGAATATTGGAAAAGTTTGCGGCTCTCGCAGGGTTACCACCAGTACGGCAAGGTCCAGGTTGGAGGCGATAATCTGGCTCTCTTTCGACAAATTCACCGCCTTGCGCACAATGTAATTCCTTCGGGCTTCGACTTTTGCGATAAGCCAATCCTCCCCCTCCTGCTCCAGCTGCACCCAGTCGCCCACGGCCACCGGATTGGTCGCTCTGCTGCCAGACTGCCGTAGCTTGCCCCTGGCCCTACAGGTCACCTCGCCGCCATGCTCGAGCATGGCCCGATACCAACTTCCTGTGCTTTTGCTTATGCGTGCTCGCTGCATCTCAGTGTGCGAAAGTAGCACAATCGAAGGGTTTCACCCTCAAAGTTTCGCCCCGCAATTTGTGTACCTTTGCCGAAAGGAAGAAAAGCGAGAGAAGTGTCAATAGAAATCCGACAAGTAAGCAAATACTACGGCCAACAAGCCGCGCTGAAAGACGTAAGCTTCGGCGTAAAGCGCGGTGAGGTGGTAGGCTTTCTCGGGCCCAATGGTGCAGGTAAAAGCACCATGATGAAAATCATCACCTGCTACATACCACCCAGCGAAGGGGAGGTAAAAGTGGCAGGCCTGGATCACTTTAACGACAGCTTGAAGCTCAGGCGCAAGGTGGGTTACCTTCCGGAAAATAACCCACTGTATCCCGAAATGTACATCCGCGAGTACCTGAGATTTGTCGCGGGCATATACGGCATACCTAAGGCAAAGCAGCGCGTGGAGGAGATCATCGAGACCGTAGGGCTTGAACTGGAAAGCCACAAACAAATTGGAGCGCTCAGCAAAGGATACCGACAGCGTGTGGGCCTGGCGCAAGCACTCATACACGACCCCGAGGTACTCGTACTCGACGAACCCACCAGCGGCCTAGACCCCAATCAATTGGAAGATATACGGGCGCTGATCAAGCGCATTGGAAAGGAGAAAACGGTCTTGCTGAGTACCCATATCATGCAAGAGGTAGAAGCCATCTGCAACCGCGCCATCATCATCAAGCGCGGCCAAATTGTAGCCGATAGCCCCGTGAGCGAGCTAAAATCGGCCCGCGGAAAAATCGTTTTTCACCTGCAGGTAGACAAACCCTTAAGCCTGAGCAAGCTCGAAAAAATAGAAGGTGTACTCAAGGTTGTAGAAACCCAAAAGTGCCGCTATAAGATTACCTCCGGCAAAGCCATTGGCCCGGATCTCACGGCATTTGTGGCCCGCGAAGCCTGCACCATCGAGGAACTGCGCAGAGAAGAGATGACCCTTGAGGATGTCTTCAAAAGCCTCACGCAGTAGCAAAGGCTTTTTTCCTATTTTTGCGGCGCTTTGTGGAGAGATTTGGCCTATTGCAACCACATTAAAAAATGCTAAAAACGCGTCTCTCTCCCGCGGTCTTAGCGATCACCTTCAAAAAATTTCAAGCGTTTAGATGTCTTATTTATTCACTTCCGAATCCGTTTCAGAGGGTCACCCCGACAAAGTCTCTGACCAAATTTCCGATGCCATCCTGGATCACTTCCTGGCCTTCGATCCACATGCTAAGGTGGCCTGTGAAACCCTCGTAACCACCGGACAGGTGGTGCTGGCCGGTGAGATAAAATCATCCACTTACATCGATGTGCAGCAAGTAGCCCGCGATGTAATCAACCGCATTGGCTACACGAGAGGGGCATACATGTTTGAGGGCAACTCCTGCGGCGTACTCAGTGCGCTTCACGAGCAGAGCGACGACATCAACCGGGGCGTGGATCGCGGTGATGACCCGGCGCAGCAAGGAGCCGGAGATCAGGGCATGATGTTTGGCTATGCCACCAACGAAACGGAAAATTACATGCCGTTGGCGCTAGACTTATCCCACCGCATTTTGCGTGAGCTGGCCGCCCTGCGTCGCGAAGGCAATGAGATCAAATACCTCAGGCCCGACTCCAAAGCCCAGGTAACCATCGAGTACTCCAATGAGCATGTGCCTGAGCGCATCCGCACCATCGTTTTGTCCACCCAGCACGATGAGTTTATCAAGCCGGTTTCTGATGACCCGGAAAATATCCAAAGGGCTGAGCGCGAAATGTGCGATCAAATCGGGCACGATGTCCGAAAAATATTGATTCCACGGGTGCTTCGGCAGCTGCCACCGCATATTCAACGCCTCTTTGACGATGAGGTAGTATACCACGTGAATCCCACAGGAAAATTCGTGATCGGCGGGCCACACGGTGACACCGGCCTCACAGGCCGCAAAATCATCGTGGACACCTACGGAGGCAAAGGAGCCCATGGTGGAGGCGCCTTTTCCGGAAAGGATCCCAGCAAGGTAGATCGCTCAGCGGCTTATGCAGCCCGTCACATCGCCAAAAACATGGTGGCTGCCGGCATCGCCGACCAAATCCTTGTTCAAGTATCCTACGCCATTGGGGTGGTGGAGCCCATGGGGGTATTCGTGGACACCTACGGAAGTGCCAAGGTGAAAATGAAGGATAGCGAAATAGCCGAAAAGGTGAAAAAGCTTTTTGACCTGAGACCCGGCTTCATTGAGAAATCGCTAAAGCTACGCCAACCCATGTATACCGAAACCGCCGCCTACGGGCACATGGGCCGGGTAAACGAGGTGGTGAAGAAGCAATTTGCCCGGAATGATGGCAATGGCAATCAGGTGAAAGAAGTCGATGTTGAGCTCTTCACATGGGAAAAGCTCGATCGCGTAGAAGATATCCAGAAGGAATTCGGGCTCTGAGCCTGCGCGCTTGCCGACATTTTGGCTTGAAGCCTAATCGCCCCCCTGCCGATTTCGGGTCTCGGCGTATTTTGCAATGATTGGCCGATCAGCCTCCAGCCAATCGAGGCTTTTCAATTGATCCCCTTCGAGCCAGCGATGGGCTGAATGCTCGTGCAAGCGAAGGGCTCCGCCCCCAATACTGCAGCGAAAAGGCATGAGCTCGATCAGTGGCCCCTCGGGGTAAGCATGCCTCACAGCCGGGAGTCTCTCCACGATGCTCAGCCGAATGCCAAGCTCCTCCTCGCACTCGCGAATCAGGCATTGCTCCGGTGTCTCTCCGGGCTCAAGTTTGCCTCCGGGCAATTCCCACTTTCCCGCATGCTGCATGCTCTCTGAGCGCTGCACGCATAGCAGAAGTTCGCCCTGTTCGATCAAGGCACAGCTCACCTGGATTCTTGTTTGCTTCTCCACTTCTCTGTGTTTGGGCTGCGAAGGGGTCTTGATGCCATGCACAGCAATGCCCGCATCACAGCACAAAGAAAGGAATTTTGACCCCGCCAGGCAGGAATCAAACCCTCCTATTTCGCTCGACGGCAAATGCAAATGCTTGCGCAGCCTATGTGCGGGCCATGGAGTCGATGACCTCAGTGTAGAGCCTTCGGAGATGGCCTGCGTACTGCTCCAGCGAATAGCGCTCCACCACGCCACGACGCACCTCTTGGGGTTCAAAAACGCTGAGGTGCTGCGCCATATGCAGCATGGACGCTGAGAGCCCATCAATGGAATCAGGCTCGACCTGCACTCCAACCGATGGTTGAAAATAATCGCGTGGCCCCGTCCGATTCGTGATAACGACCGGCAGCCCGGTGCTCATGGCCTCTGCAGCCACCAGCCCGAAGCTCTCGTGAAGGCTGGGAAAAACCAGGAAGGAGGAGCGGTGAAAATGCCCGCGCATTGCCTCCCGGCTCATCGCAGCTTCAATAATCTCAATCCGATCGCCGAGCTTGCTCTCCCGAGCGAGCTTGTGCAATGCCTCGGATTCTTCACCCATGCCTGCGATGCTGATGCGAAAATCGGGAATGCGCCCGGCTATGTGAATGAAGGCCTGCAAGCTGCGCAATGCCCCCTTGAAGGCATCCCACCTCCCCAGGAAGAGTATGCGCTTTGCGGCTCCCAGGGGCTTGCTGCGAAGGCTAAAAAAGTCGGTGTCAAGGGGATTTCCAAGCACCTCAATCCGTCTCGGACGGATGCCACTATCTGCTATCTCCTGGCTTAGGTGTGTACTCACTGGCAGGAGCAGATCAGCAGATTCTATGGCCCGTCTGGCGCGCCGGAGCAAGAGGGGGCGCTCGCTGATACTGCTCCAGGGCCCCGTGTGTTCAGTAATCACGAGCGGGCATTCCCAGAGCCTTGCCAAGCGCATCGCCAGAGGCCCGCGCAGACTGGCCCCGTGCAGGTGAAGCACATCGGGAGGCTGCCAGCTCCTGGCATAGCGAAATGCCTCCTGCTCCCAGAGTGGATAGGCCAGCTTGTGCCATGGCAGGGACGGTTTCTTGCTGAGCAAGTGAAACTGCTCTTGACCAAGATCCTCAAGCTGCAAATAGTCACCGGGCTTCCACAAATGTGTGTGGTAAATGTCGACATCTGCAAAAGTGCTCAAAGCCTTGAGCTGATCGAGGATGAAAATACCGGCAGTGGGCTGCTGTGAGGTGGGAAAGAGTTCGGGCATGAGCAGCACGCGCATGGCCTCACTTGAGTTTTTTGTGAAAAAAGTAGGTGCAGTCGCTACCGTACTTTTGCCGCAAGGGCTTCTCAGCAGTGCCAAAATAACGCCTCGTAGCCTCATACTTGCGCCGGTTGCTGAAGAGCCTGGAGAATCCAAGAAAGCTCTGGTTGTACGCAAAGCGCCTGCGCAGCACAAAGCCCCCTTCACGCAGGGTGCGCAAGAGGCGCTTCTCGGGTATTCGGTTCAGGCGGTATTTGTCCAGACCAATGAGCCGACGAAGGGAGAGGTACATAAAAATGAGCCGGGCAAACCAGTGATTGCTGTTGGTATTCTGCAAGATGAGCTTGCCCCCGGGCTTCACAAGGGCCATGCTGCGCTCCAAAAAAGCCCATGGATCGCTGATGTGAGCAAGGATACCAATATTGAGCACCAGATCGTAT
>SLDS01000226.1 GCA_007125175.1 Flavobacteriales bacterium | reverse complement strand
AATTCCTCAATATCTTCCCCTTTTGCACCATGCTTTGCAAGCGCTCGAGGGTTTTTCGTTCGGCGCAGAGTTCGAGAAATGCTTTGCGTTCGAGGGCCAGGAGGTAGTCTTCACTTACTTCGCTGGGTTCGCTCAGGTCACCACCGCACAATACTTCTCCCAACTTTTGGCTGATGAGCTGATCGTGTTCGGAAATGTAATTGCCTGATAGCATGCTATTGGCACCTACGTACACGATGCCCAGACCTTCCTTGCCAAGTACTTTGATGTCCTTGCGCTTGATGGGTTTGGTATACCCTTTTGCGGCCAGCATGAGGGCTGCTTGTTTGGCGTAAGCCAACTGATCGTCGCGGTTGATCACGATCTCATCAATGCCTTTGCGCAGGTATCCAAGCTCGAAGGCTTCCTGTGCAGATGTCGACACTTTGGCCTGACCGATGGTGAGAAAACGCTGCCTGAGGGTATTGATGCGGATATCGCCTTCGCGAAATTCATCGGAGCAGCGCAAGGCAAATTCCTTGGTGCCACCACCGCCCGGGATTACCCCGACGCCAAATTCCACCAAGCCCATGTAGAGCTCGGCATGTGCTACCACCTTATCCACGTGCAGACAGAGCTCGCAGCCGCCACCCAGGGCCATGTTGTGGGGCGCAGCCACCACCGGAATGGAGGAGTAGCGCATGCGCATCATGGTGTCCTGGAAGGCCTTGACGGCAAATCCGAGTTCGTCGAATTCCTGCTCTACGGCCATCATGAAGATCATACCCACATTGGCCCCTGCGCTGAAATTGTCGCCGGTATTGCTGACAACCAAACCTTTGTAGTCGGCCTCAGCCATGTCGAGGGCCTTGTTGAGCCCTTCAATCACTTCGCCGCCAATGGTATTCATCTTGGTGTGGAATTCCACATTGATGATGCCGTCACCGAGATCCTTGATGGTGGTTCCTGAATTCTTCCAGAGCACAGCATCTCCGCCGAGGTTGTCGAGGAAGATGCGCCCCTCGAGCACCGGTACCGGCTTGTAGCCTTTCGTGGCAAGGTCGTAGTAGTATTTCTCGCCGTTTTCAACTTTGTAAAACTGCTCTATCCCTGCATCCAGCATTTCCTGTACCCATCCGTTTACCTTGATGCCGGCATCTTTCATATCGCTCATGGCTTTCTTTACGCCCACGGCATCCCATTTTTCGAAAGGACCCATCTTCCACCCAAAGCCGGCGCGCAGGGCATCGTCGATGCGGTAGAGCTCATCGCTGATTTCGGGCAAGCGGAAACTTACATAGCTGAACAAGCCTTGGAATGACTTCCGGTAGAATTCACCGGCCTTGTCCTTGCCATTGTACAGCACCGGCATGCGCTCACTGAGCTTGTCGATGGCCTTGGTCATCTCCAGGGTGGGGAAGCTCGCCTTCTTCTGAGGCACATATTCCATCTTCTCCAGGTCGAGGCTGAGTATTTGCGATTTTCCGTCATCGCCTTTCACCTTCTTGTAAAATCCCTGTCCCGATTTGCTTCCCAACCATTTCTCATCCACCATTTTCTGCACGTATTCAGGAATGGCGAATACATCATTTCGCTCATCGTCAGGACAATTGTCCTTAACGCCATTGGCAACGAGCACCAGGGTGTCCAGACCTACCACATCGGCTGTGCGGAAGGTGGCCGATTTGGCGTGACCGATCACTGGCCCGGTGAGCTTGTCCACCTCTTCGGGTGTCAGCCCCATCTCTTTTACCAAATGGAAAAGTTCCATGATGGAGTACACCCCAACACGGTTGGCGATAAAGGCGGGGGTATCCTTGCACAGCACCGTTTGCTTGCCGAGGTATCGATCTCCGTATTCGTAGAGGAAGTCGATCACAGCAGGATCCGTATCGGGACCGGGGATGATTTCCAGCAAGCGCAGGTAGCGAGGCGGATTGAAGAAGTGTGTACCGCAAAAGTGCTTTCTGAAATCCTCGCTGCGCCCCTTGTTCATCATGGCAATGGGGATGCCCGAGGTATTGGAAGTAATCAGGGTGCCCGCCTTGCGGTGCTTCTCTACCTGCTCGAATACCTTTTGCTTGATATCCAAGCGCTCCACCACCACCTCGATGATCCAGTCGCAGTCGGCGATGCGCTTCATGTCATCATCGAAGTTGCCGGTGTGTATGCGGCTTGCGAAAGATTTGGAATAGATGGGGGAGGGATTGCTTTTGAGCGCGGCTTGCAGGGATTCGTTCACAATGCGGTTGCGAACATCCTTGTCGTCGAGGCTCTTGCCGGCCTTTTTCTCTTTTTCGTTGAGCTCTCGCGGTACGATGTCGAGAAGGACTACCTCCACACCGATATTGGCGAAGTGGCAGGCGATGCGCGAGCCCATTACTCCTGAGCCGAGCACGGCTACTTTTTCAATGCTTCTTTTACTCATGGTGAAAGTGCTTATTAGGGGATTGTTTTGATTGTTTCGAAAGTTTCTTTGTGCTTATTCCAAATGCATCGGGTTGATCGAGGAGGGTGTTGATCTTGCGGGCAGTTTTTAAGAACTGCTCTACTTCCTTGGGTTCCAGTTGATCTTGAAGATAAGTGTTGAGGCGTATTACTGCGCTCCTGGCAAAATCTCTGTAGCGCTTGCCCTCATCGGTGAGGCGCACCACCATCAGGCGCTTGTCATGGCTATCGGCGCGCCGGGTGATGAGGCCATTGTTTTCCATGCTCTTCAAGGTACGGCTCAGGCTGCGCGATTCGATGCCCATCTTTGGCCCAAGCTTGGTAGAGGGGGTGCCCTCCTTATCGATATTCAGCAGCACATAGCCCACACTCATGCTGCCGCCATAGCCTGCAGCCTCCATGTTGTACAAGCGAAATATCTTGAGCCACAGCCAGCGCAGGTGAAAATCGATGGTTTCTTCAGGTTTCATACGAGGCCTAAAAGTACATAAATTTGTTATGCACGCATAACATTTAACGAAAAATAAATTTCTGCCATTTGCGAATCGCAGGGCCCGGTATTCGACTTACTTTCGCATCATTTCCCAAATGGATCACAGACCAATGAAGTCGAGCTCTTCAAATTCCGGATTCAGTGCTGGAGAATCATCGCTGTTCTCCCGCCTGGCAAGGGATGTGCGATTCTGGATTGTCTTGGCTTTTCTGATCCGATTGATCGGCATTACAGAGGCGCCTTTGGAGATGGGGCATAACTGGCGGCAGGCGCTTACGGCCATGATTGCCCGTAATTTTCTCCAAATCGAGGCACAGATCCTCTATCCACGCATCGATATGGCCGGTGAAGGCAGCGGCATCATCGGGGCGGAGTTTCCACTCTTTAATTACCTCATTTACCTTTTTGCGGAAGCATTCGGCTACAGCCATTGGTATGGCCGCCTGATCAATCTTGCTGTATCAAGCTTCGGTGTCTATTCTTTTTACGCTTTGCTGCGGAGCCATTTCAGCAGGCAAATCGCGATGCGTGCGGCTCTGCTCTTGCTCTGCTCCATATGGTTCAGCTTTTCGCGAAAAATAATGCCCGACACCTTTAGTGTGGCTCTTGTAATCATGGGTTTGCACGCCGCACAGCTCTACTTGGAGAGGGGGCGTTTCCTGCATTTGATCCTCTGCTGTAGCGCCCTGGCCGGTGGTATGCTCAGCAAAATCCCCGCAGCGGCACTGCTGGCCGTGTTCGTCCTGCTTCCTTTTGCACGGCAGTGGCCTGCAGATCGAAGGTTGTGGCTGCTCGGAGCTGTGGGCCTCGCAGCAGCATCAGCGGTGCTCTGGTATTTCCATTGGGTGCCCGAGCTCATCGCCCGCCACGGCTACCGCCTCTATTTCCCGAAAGGGCTGGCAGAGGGGTGGAGGGAAATCCTCCCACTTTTCGATCTTTATGCCAAGAAGTTCTACTTCAGCGGACTCAACTCCTACCTGGCATTTGGAGCCGCCGTAGCAGGGGCCTTTTGGGCCATTCGGAAGCGGCATAAAGCCATCCTCGCAGCCTTGCTTCTCGTGAGCTTGGTTTTTATAGCCTTCACGGCAAAAACGGGGGCAGTCTTTGCCACACACAATTACTACATTATTCCATTTGTGCCTGTTCTGGCCCTGCTCGCAGCTCTTGGTCTGGAGTGGCTTTCGCCAAAAGTGGCTTGGGCGCTGCTCGGACTCATCGCCATTGAGAGCACGCTCAATCAGTGGCACGATTTCTTTCCGCGTGAGGATCAAATGCACAAATTGAGACTGGAAGGCCTTATGGATGAATTCGTGGAGCCCGAAGCATTGATCGTGATCAATGGCGGCCCATCGCCACAGGAAATCTACTTTGCCAATCGACGCGGTTGGACTTTGGATGTGGAGGATATGGACGAGAATCGCCTTGATAGCCTCTGCACCCACGGAGCCCGCTACCTTATCATCAATCGCCACAGGGGAGAAGCGGCAGGAGGGCAGCATACACTGCTGAGCGAAGATGTGGATTACCGCATATACCGGATGTGCGATCGCTCAGGGATTTTTGGGCGGCTTGGGTTTGTGCTTCTGGAATGAGGGCCATCTATAGCCTTGAAGGTGTATAGCTTGCCGCCAAATGTTCCAATGGCTGTAACATATCGCATATCGGGTCGTCTTCCCTGCAAATCCATGTATCATAACCCAAATTAAAACCTGCAATCATGAAAACCTACCTTCTCTTTTTTGCCGCCATTCTCCTTTTGTGTGCCGAAGCCTCGGCACAGAGCAAAGCCATCACGTCCTACTTTTCTTCCTACAGCGGTCGCGAGCATGTGACAGAAATAGCCCTCTCGGGCAGCCTTTTTCGCATGCTGTCCGCTCTCGGTGGCAGCGAAGGTTCAGCCGGAGAATCTGCCGATGGACTCAGCAGCAAGATCACCGGTTTGCACCTTATCATCGATCAGAAATCGGATGATGCAGCGGGCGCTTTTCGCGAAGCCGGCCGAAAGCTGGCCCCGAGCTATGAATCGCTTATGCAAATACGCGATACCGACGACCTCGTAGAGATGTGGATAGCCGAACACGGTGGAATCGCCGAAGAATTGGTGCTGGCCGCCGCCCATGGGCGCACATTTATGGTGATGAGCCTCAGCGGTGAGATCGACCTGAACGAACTAAATGAGCTCTCGGGCTCTATGGCCAATGTGGCTCAGGGGCATTCCTTCAAAGGCCTCAGAGTGAATCGCGCAGATTTTCGCTTATCGCCCAATCCCTGCAGCGCAAAGGAGATTTGTACCCTCGCCATACCCAATGATATGCTCGGAAGTACTTACACCATCCTCGACCGCAAGGGCAAAGTGATCGAAGAGGGCTATGTGAATGAAATCGAAAAAAGCCTAAACTTGTCCAGCTTTGCGCCCGGTAGCTACACTGTGAGCGTGAAAAAGGGCGAAGTAGACTTGAGTAAAAAGCTGGTAGTGGAATAGGCATTTCGATGCAAAAAGAGGAATTCATTCGGGAGGTTATGGTGCACAAGCAAAAGCTCTTTCGTTTTGCCCTGAGCTACCTGGGCCAAGCCGAAGAGGCAAGCGATGTGGTTCAGGATGTGCTCCTGCGCCTGTGGGAAACCCGGGCCAAGCTTCTTGCCCTGCGCAGCATTGAAGCTTGGAGTATGACCCTCGTGCGCAATAGCTGCCTGGATAGACTCAAGCGCTCTGAGCACAAGCTCAGGGTGTATAGCCCGGCGGCCGATTACCTTCGGCAGCAGCCGGATCAAGGATCCAATCCGGCGCAAGCCCTGCTGCAAAAGGAAACCGAAGCCCTCATATCCGCAGCCCTTGATCAACTACCCGAAAAGCAGAGGGCGGCCTTTCAGCTGCGCGATGTGCAGGGCTATAGCTATCTGGAGATCTCTGAAATACTGAGCATCGATATGAATCAAGTAAAAGTCAACATCTTCAGGGCTCGGAAAGCACTGCGAGAGGCCCTCACCAAAAGCCGTGAATCATGAAGCGAGATTGGAGCCGACTGGAAGAAAAGTACTGGAAAGGGGAGAGCAGCCTCGAGGAAGAAGCACAGCTCAGAAAAGCCGCTTTGAGCGGTGAGGCGGGCATATCCGAAGCATTGCGACAAGTGATGGCGGGCATCGGGGAGCAAGGTCAGCCTGTGCTCGACTCCGACTTCGAAGATGCCTTTTGGCGAAAAGCTGAATCAAAAAGCGGCAGCAAAACATCCCTAAGACGCATGTGGGCTTGGCGCTATGCGGCTGCCGCAGCGGTGATCGCGTTCATCGGGCTCATCGCAATACAGCTTTGGCAGAAGCCGGAAGCAGAAGAAATTGCAGCACATCCCACCCATGGTGTCGACACCTTTGAAGATCCGGAAGAAGCCTTTCGACAGGCGGTGGAAGCCCTGCACTTCGCCTCTGAAAAGCTCAGTCGGGGAGCAGAGCCCGTGCGGGAAATCCGCCGATTCCATCAGAGCAAAGTTACCATCTCAGGGGCAAATTCCGCCAAGGCATCCACCCCATAAAATTTTGAAACAAGAACATTATGAAGACCACTTTTACCTGTACAATGCTCCTGCTTGCCGGCATACATCTGGCGGCTCAGGATGCTATAGACCGCTACTTTGACCAATTGCAAGAAGATCCCAATGTAACTTCCATTACCATCAGCAGCAAGATGTTTCAGCTCTTTGCCAAGCTGGACTCGGAGAGCGAAGAGGGTAAATCGGCGATGGAGGCCATGCGGGGCCTCAAGGGCATACGCATATTGAGCAAAGAAAACGGAGATGCCGAGCTCAATAAAAGCTTTCACAAAGCCTTGAACTCACTGGGGAAGGAGTATGAAACCCTGATGAGCGTGGACGATAAGGAGGAAAAAGTGCGCTTTTTCATCCGGGAGAAGGAAGATGTGGTGGAGGAGTTGCTCATGCTGGTGGGTGGATCGAATACCTTTTTTGTGATGAGCATTTCGGGCAATATTGACCTGGCCAAGATTTCATCCCTCTCAAAATCGATGAATGTAGGCGGTATGAATTACCTCGAAGGCCTGGAGGATGCCAAAGGAGCTAAAGGCACCAAGGCAAAATGATAGGCCTTCAGTGTACAAGGTTTTCAAGACCCCTTCCGGCGTTTGACCTCCAACTCTTCCAGTTTGCTGATGCTACCCGGTGCGCTGAGTCCATGTACTGTCACTGAGAGTATGATGAGGAATACCACCAGCGCAAATGCTTGCTCCGAAGCTTCGAAGTTTTCGTGGTAAAGGGCATAGCTCAGGTAGTAGAGGGAGCCAATACCCCTGATGCCATAAAATGCCATGATGCCCTTCTCCTTGCGGTGCAGGTCGCTACCTATCAGCCCGAGCATTCCCGCCAGTGGCCTTACGGCAAAAATGAGTATGATGGCGAAGAGTACATGCATCCAGTTGAGCACATCAAAAAGGTCGTACACGGCGTAGATACCGAGCAATACGAAGATGACGGCGATCAGCATGCGTTCAAGTTCTTCTGAGAAGTCGTGCAGGTACTTTTGATAGCCGCAGCCTTTCTCATAGTGACGGAACACGCAAGCGGCCACAAATACGGATACGAAGCCATATGTTCCCAAAAGCTCTGCGATGGCATAGGGTATCAAAGTAAGCGAAAGGGCAAGGACTCCAGTGCTGAGCTTGGCCGCCCTTTCTTCTGCAGGAAAGAGTACAATTGCTTTGTTGATCAGGCGCCCGAGGGCCCAGCCGATAAGGATGCCACCGGCGATCTTGTACACGAAGTCCATGAGAAACCAGCTCCACACCCACTGCCAATCGTCGGGCCCCATCACTGCGATACCCATGGCCAGGTAGGTAAAGGGGAAGGCCAAGCCATCATTGACCCCGGCCTCGGTGGTAAGGGCCACACGGGTCGGGGAGCGGTCTTCCTCACCGGGAGGGCTGGTTTGTACGTCGGCGGCCAGCACCGGATCGGTGGGCGCTATCACAGCGGCCAGCAAGGCGGCAGTGGCCAGCGCAAAGCCGAATACGTAATAGCCCAGCGCGAAGGTAATCAACATTGTAAGCGGCATGCCCACCATGAGCAAGCGCTTGCTGTACTTCCAGGTGCTTTTGCCGAAAGGCTTATTGAGCTTGATCCCGGCTCCCGTAAGTGCGATGATGACCACCATTTCTGTAAGGCGCTTCACCCACCACATTTCTCCTTT
>SLDS01000056.1 GCA_007125175.1 Flavobacteriales bacterium | reverse complement strand
CCGGAATATGATGCCTGTGGGGAGTATTCTGAAGGTCTCTTCTTTCTGGAACGCGATGGCCTTTTTGCTTACGCAAATAGCAGTGGAGAGCTCTGCATACCATTTATGTATGAGTCTGCCAGTGATTTTCACATGCAGAGAGCCATCGTGAGCAAAGAAGGAGCCTTTGCCTACATTGACCGCGAAGGTCGGCCGCTTACGGAATTTGAGTACGATTGGCTGGAGCCTTTTGGGCCCGATAGTTTGGCCCGTTGTAGGATAGATGATTCCTTCGGTTTGATTCATCACTCCGGCAAGGAGCTCGTGAGCCCGCGCTATACCGCACTTGGTGAGCCCGGAAATGGCTTGCGCCTTGCGGCAAATGGAGATCAATACGGATTTATCAATCAGAGAGGCGACACCGTGATCAATTTTGATTACCACTACCAGGCGGCCGCCTTGCAGCTTTCTCGCTTTGAGAATGGACATGCCACAGTCTATCAGAAGGTGAGAAAAGAGGTAAAGCTTGCCGTGATCGATAGCAGTGGAGCAAAAAAGCTGCCTGCAATTTTTAATGGTATAGGAAGCTATCAGAGCCCCTTTATAGCAGTCCGTAAACAAGACCTCTGGGGCTATGCCGACACCGATGTGAATTTGAGACTGCCCTACAAATTCGATGCAGCAGGCGATTTTCAGGATAGCCTCGCTCTGGTAAGCTTGCGCGGAAAGATGGATTTGATCGATGTGGAGGGAAAGGAGCGTTTTGGTTTTCGCTACAGCGAAATACAGCGTATGGACTCTCTGCTGATCATGCGCGATACCTTGGCCACACTGATTCATCTGCGCGGCGATACATTGCTACCCGAGCTCTATCAGCGCATTGAGCACTTCGATACCCACGTGCTCAGACTTGAAGACCACAGAGGCTTTCAAGCCTACTACGACTACCGAAGAGAGCGCCTGATATGGCGGGAGTCCGAAGAGAAAGTCAAAAAATAACGTACCTTTGCCGCGTCGCACAAAGGCGCACATTTCCAGGCAGAATATGACAACACCAGCCGGTAGAAAAGCCGTTCTTACCGAAGTGATCGATTTGATCGACCAGTGGTTGGAGGCTTCTTTGAAGGGCGAGGTAGGAGTGCTCTCTTACACTGAGCCAAAAGAGCTGCAGCAGCAGCTCGCGCTCCAAATTCCTAAGGAAGGACAGCCCGAAGAAATACTGAAGGAGGTGAAGCGCTACCTCAGCCACGCCGTGCGCACAGCACACCCGCAATACCTCAATCAGCTATTTGGCGGATTTAATCTGCCTGCTTTTGTAGGTGAGATACTTACAGCTGCTACCAATACTTCCATGTATACCTACGAGGTGGCCCCTGCAGCCACACTCATGGAAATGGCAATTGTGGAAAAGATGCTCGCCTACACGGGCTGGAATTCTGGTACCGGGGCAATGATGACCGGGGGTAGCAATACCAATATGGTGGCCATGCTGCTGGCGAGAAACAGCATATTCAAGGGCGCCAAAATGGAAGGAATATCGGGATTGCCCCATCTCGCTGTTCTCGTTTCGGAAAGAGCGCATTTCTCTATGCTCAAGGCAGCCAATACCATCGGTATTGGGCAAAATGCTGTGGTGAAAGTGGCTCTGGATGAGAATGGACGCATGCGAAGGGAAGGCCTTGAGGCCGCTATGGAGCATTGCCTCGCCAATGGCATGATGCCTTTCATGGTGTGCTCTACAGCCGGTACCACAGAGACTGGTTCCTTCGATGCGATCGATGAAGCAGCTGCTTTCGCAAAAAAGCATCAAATGTGGCACCATGTGGATGGCTCCTGGGGAGCAAGCCTACTGCTGGGCTCCCGATCTCAATCGCTCTTTAAGGGCCTCGAACAGGCCGATAGCTTTTCGTGGAATCCACACAAGCTCATGAATATACCTCTTATTTGCTCTGTGCTCTTGGTACGCAGGGAGGGAATAATGCGAGAAGAAATCCAATCTCATGATGCGGATTATATTTACCACGATAACGATACCTCCGCTTATGATATGGGGCCGGCCTCCCTGCAATGTGGCCGTAGGGTGGATGCCTTAAAATTATGGCTGGCCTGGAAATATTACGGTGATGAAGGTTATGGTAAGCGCATTGACCACCTTCTGGATTTGGCTGAATACGCCACCGACCGTATTGCCAATGATGATCGACTGGAGCTGATGTTTCCCACGCAGAGCCTCAATGTCAATTTTCGTTTCGCAGTTCCTGAGGGTCTCGATGCAGACGCTTTTAATGAAGCTGTGCGCTATGACTTAATCCGCTCCGGCTCTGGTATGGTGAATTACTGTCGCCTTGAAAAAGGATTGAGTATCCGACTTATATTGCTCAATCCCGATCTGAGAAAGGAGGATTTGGATCAATTCTTTGAGCGTTTTATCGAAGCCGCAGAGAAGCACCTTTTCCGGCTGCAGGTGGCGGGTGCCAAAGCAAGCTGAGTTTGTACTTTTGCGGCCATCTCCTTCCTTAAAGGCTGTGCTTGAGCTATTCTGATCTCCGTTGCGATAGACGTAATTATCTATAATGCCACTGAAATCATAAACAAAAATATTTCGGCATAGTAATATATTGCCCATGGCATTTTACAAGCAATAATCCTGATTTTAAATTTCCGAGAAGTCCTTATGGGTGTTTCATATTTCACATAAACTGGTGGTGATGGGCAATTTGGTTTGTTCGGAATACATTTTTTTCCGATGTTATTAATTGTGAACCAAAGGCCTGAGCGAACAAAATATCTATTAAATTGTTTTTACTTTGTAACTTAAAACGAAAAAAGTAACGATTATGACTTTGCAAAAAGCAGAAACAAACCTAGCGAATCCCGAACTGAAAAAGGAGGATGCCCTCGAGCTTGTCGGAAGTCTCAACGTGCTACTTTCCGATTACAGTGTAGTCTATCAAAAATTGAGAAACTTCCATTGGAATGTGGTGGGAGGCGATTTTTACGATGTGCACGAAAAGCTGGAAGAAGAATATTTGGCGGCAGCCGAATTGATTGACGAAATCGCCGAGCGTATCCGTGTGATGGGCTACAAACCCATTAGCACGATGAAAGGATTTCTCGAAAAAGCAAACATTTCCGAGACTGACGATGATCACACAGCCGATCAAATGATACAGGCAGTGATCAAGGATTACAAAGCCCTAATTCTATCCATGAAAACCGTGGTGAAGCATGCTTTGGCAATAAATGATTACGGAACGGATCACATGGTGCGAGAAATGATCATTCGCACCGAAAAGAAAATTTGGATGTTCCAGTCTTTTGTGAAATAAGAATCCCAATCGCCCCCCTGCCATTATCAAAAGTGGCAAAACCGCGATTGCTTATTTTTTTGTGTTAGGCAATATTCATGAAATCAATGGTATGAGGGGCGCCGAGCACATCGCAATTTCAAAAAAAATGCAAATGATGTAACGTTTCCGATAAAGCAACGTTATAGACTTGTAAGCATCTTATTTCATCAGAGCTGGTTACTCTGAATGGTTAAATGATTGGTTAATTGAAAAGAAGCCCGCTAAACGTAGCGGGCTCTTTTTTTGTCCTGCTGCTAGTACCAATCGGCAATGGACTCAATTATGGACGGGTTGTCCTTATTTGGAAAACGAATGAGTGAAATGCTTCCTCCCGGTTTCTTCTTGCTTCGAGCCCGTGTTCTGTTCTTAGATTAAATTCGCAGAAATTCCCATGCTTTAAAATTTACTGTATCAATGGTATAGAATTCTATCTGGCTTTATCAGTCAAAAAAATTGCCAAAAATGAAACGTTTTCTGCAATGACTCGTTATAGACCTGTAAGCATCTTATTTCATCAGAGCTGGTTACTCTGAATGGTTAAATGATTGGTTAATTGAAAAGAAACCCGCTAAACGTAGCGGGTTCTTTTTTTTATCCCCCAGAGCCGAGCCATTGCCTCTTGAATCTTTTCATGGCTACCAGCCTAAGCTTTGTATATTCGCCATTGATGAGCAATGCTATTGCAAGCTTCCAAATCCCATACACCTATTTCGATCTGACTGAAGGGTGTGCGCCTGATTCATGCACATCATAGACCTGAGCATATTTCTGGTTTACCTCCTGGCCATGCTGGCTGTGGGCTATTACTTCTTGCGCCGCAATCAAAGTGAATCCGACTACTATGTGGGTGGCCGAAGCCTTGGAGCTTGGCACATTGGCCTGTCTGTCGTAGCTACAGATGTAGGTGGTGGCTTTTCCATTGGTTTGGGAGGCTTGGGTTTTGCAATGGGTTTGAGTGGTTCATGGATGCTGTTCACGGGCCTGATCGGGGCATGGCTGGCGGGAGCTTTCCTGATACCTCGGGTGCACCGCTTGGGTTTGAAATCAGGTTTTTTCACATTTCCCGAGGTCTTTAATCATTTCTATGGGGCCCGGGTAGCACTCATTGCAGCACTGATATCAGCACTGGGCTACCTCGGCTTTACCGCTTCACAGCTGCTGGCAGGGGCCAAGCTGGCATCAGCCAGTTTCGAGGGCATTGACTTGAATACCGCCTTGATTCTTATGGGCCTTGTTGCTGTGATCTACACGGTAATGGGAGGCATCAAAGCTGTTATTTACACGGATACCATTCAGTGGATCATACTCTTATCCGGTTTGCTACTCGTCGCTCTCCCTACAGCCTATTTTACCTTGGGCTCATGGGAAGGCATCCGCGCTGAGCTAAGTGATGATATGCTTTCTCTATCTCATTTGAGCTGGCAGGATGGGCTCAATTGGACCTTGACCATATTGCCCATTTGGTTTATTGGAATGACTTTGTATCAGCGTATTTATGCATCTCGAAGCGAAGAGCAGGCGCGCAAGGCATGGTTCATTGCGGGAGTTTTTGAGTGGCCGGTGATGGCTTTCTTAGGGGTTTCTCTGGGCATGCTGGCCCGGGTGGCGGCGCAGCAAGGCCTTTTCACCGAGCTGGGGTTTACCAATGCTGCAGATTTGGATCCCGAATTGGGTCTGCCCATGCTGCTGCGCACCACCTTGCCGGTCGGCCTGATGGGGCTGGTCATGGCAGCCTACTTCAGTGCCATTCTCTCCACGGCTGATAGCTGCCTGATGGCTTGCTCCGGCAATGTGGTTAGCGACTTGCTCAGACGCATACCCCGATTTGCGAGAATGAATCAACTCCGACTCGGTCAATTTTTTACCCTGACCCTCGGTGCCCTCGCCCTTTTCATCGCTTTGTGGATGGAGAATGTACTCGAACTCATGTTGCATTCCTACGCCATCATGGTTTCGGGCTTATTCGTACCGCTCATCTTCGCGGTTTTTGGCAAGCGCCACAGTGCCTTGGCAGCCCTCGTAGCCATGGGCTCAGGGGCGGGTATTTTACTCTTGGCGCTCTTCACGGGTGTCGAGATTCCCTTTGGCTTGGATCCCATCGCTTTGGGTTTGTTGGCATCCCTTCTGAGTTATCTTCTGTTGGCAGGCTTTCGCCAAAAAGGAATAAAATGACATCGGGCAAAAGGACTACTCATCATCCCGAATGCGGCGTATCCGAATGTCATCTTGCAGGGCCTCTAAGATTTTGGGTTGAATATGACTCATTTCGATCAAGGCACCCTCCAGCAGAACGTCGATCCATTTGCCGGTGAAGTCTTTGCGCTTATCCCGGTACAGTTCGAATTGCCTTGCTTTTTGAAAGTCTTTTTCATTTTTCTCTTTGTCGTAAAGCACCCCTCCAAGCTCTTCTGCCACAGTTCCCAGCAGCCCACCTAAGACCCCTTCATCCACTTTGTTGCTCTCCAGTTTCAATCCGCGATACTTGAGGCGAACCCGGTTTCGGCTTATATCGCGATCTCCTTCTACACTCATTTGCATTTCTTCTAAGAAGCCACTACCAAATTGCAAGCTGGTCAAGCCACCAATCACTGGGTTGAGAAGACTCAGACTTAATCCTTCAGCATCAGCCTGAAGTTCCCATTGATCATCAACTTCGTAGTAATAGCTACCTTGGAGTTTCAAGGGGCATTCCTTGAGAAAAGCTGTTTGGGCCTCAAAGCGAAAGGCTGCTGCATTCATATTCACATTTTGCAATTGGTGAATCTTCACCTTGCTATCAGAAAAGAAAAGGCTTTCATAGGCATCGCCGTACTTACCTCGAAGAGCTATATCAAGTTCAAAGTTTTCGACTGCAATTTCATCAATGGCCATTTCGATTCCTAGATTGCGAAGCGCTTGCTGAGGCATTTGGGTTACACGATCCGGGAGTTCTTTGCGGTTGTCTCTGGCGATGTCGAGCTCGGGAGATTGGATGTCGATCTTCCTGGCAGTAAAGAATTTCTTTTCAAATAATTTCCGAGTATCCATTTGGTCTATGGCTACAAATGGTACTTTGAGGCGGAGGTGGGACTTGCGGAATTCTTGTTTTTCCAGAAATTCATTTTTGCTCAATTTGCTTTGGAGGCTCAGCCCGGCAATTTTCAAAATATCCGCCGGATAGGTCCAGGAAATGGCTTCCGAGCTTAGTCCATACACATTCTCTTCCCGAGCGGCAGTGGAATGAGCAAATTGTAACAATACAGACTCCGGTTCTTGAAAAGTATCCTCAGAATCATAAAGTATTTCACCAAAATCAGCACTCCACTCTGTGTTTGCTTCCCACCCATTGGCCACATAGAACAGACTTCCCGATCGGCACTTTACAGAGTCGATTTTCAGCCGTTTGAGTAGTTCACTGTTTCTCTCGCTCCCTTCTCCTTGTAGATCCTCTTTGAATATCTCAAAACTGGCTTGTGACCTTTTGATTTCTATGGCAACTTCATCCAAGAGTATTTCTTCCACGGAAAGTGAAATACCCCCATCCATGCCAAGGTCGAATCCCTTAAGCTGTAAATTTCCAACATATACTGACCATTCAATACCCTCTTCTCCTTTTTTGCTCAGCTCAACGCCGCGCAGGCTAGCTACTCCATTTTCCAACGCCGAAAGATCAAGAGATTCAAAGTCGAAGTGCACACTCTCATGAAGGAGCTCGGCCAGTTCTCTCTTGAGCATCCTCTCCGGACCGAGCTGCTTTACTTTCGGCAAGAGCCACAAAACAAACATGGCAGAAAGACCGAGAATGAAGACAATTAGAATTGGAATCCAAATTTTTTTTCGACTCATTTCTTTTCTATTACAGGACTTTCGGTTTTGACAAAAAAAAAGCCAAATCCACATCGGAATTTGGCTTTCTCTTAAGGAGTGTATTCTTATGGCTGAACCATCAACTTCAATGATCGATCAATGCCATGCCCCATCACTTTTACCGTATAAACACCAGCAGCCAGGCCATTGGTATTGATGCGGAGATGATTGGTTCCGGCAGGCAGCATTTGGCTTTGGATGTGATCGACTTGCTTACCGCTGATATCGAATATACGAACAGCAATTTCTGAAGACTGAATCATAACCAATTCCAGCTGTGCATAGTCTTTGGCCGGGTTAGGAAAAAGGCGTGTGTCACCCAAGGGCCCTTCGTTTTCAGCTGAAACTATTGAGCTGGCAATCGAGAAGTTGTCGATGTAAACATTATTCACTTGCTCTGTGCATATCACTTCAATTTCGTACTGAATACCCTGCTGAGCCTGTGCCTGATTAATGGTGAACTGCGCCGTTCGCCACATTGAAAAATTCGCCGGCGTGAAGGGCTGCCCTGTCTGAATACCAGCGGTGATAACCTGAGAGGCAGTATTCAATGCCAAGCGGTTGGCACGCGTATTACCACAATTCAATGTGGAGTATACATTAATCTGAATGTTGGCACTATTCAGCGATCCTTGTGTAGCGTAGGCATATTTGAAAGAAACTATATCGCCCTGACGGCCCGAGAGGTCGAAGCGAGGACTCACAAAGCGATAGGTTTCGGGCGTTGGACTATCGAAAAGGTTGAGCTTCATGCTGCCATAATCAAGACAACCGATGTGTGACCAGTCCCAATTTACGCCTTGGGTGAGGATGTTTTCATTGGCTTCTCGTACAGTCCATCCCTCGTTGAGTATCTCAGGTCCCCAAAAGCTCTCTGTGTAAAAGTCCTGCTGAATCAATTCTTCAGGATAAATGTAAACTGCGAAATCCTTTGTTTTGGTGTCGCTTCCGCTTTCATTGCTCACTGAGAGTGTAACAGACTTCCATCCCGGGGTCGTGAAGGTCAT
>SLDS01000222.1 GCA_007125175.1 Flavobacteriales bacterium | reverse complement strand
GAGCCGTCATTGAATCCATCGATGCCGATACCATATACGATGTGCCCTTGCTCATGGAAAAAGAGGCCTTGGATAAAGTGGTTCTGGACAGGTTGGGCTTAGAAAGCGCCGGGCATGCCGATCTCAGCAAATGGCGGGAGTTCCTGAAGCGGCATAAGGAGCCGACTTCCACCGTTCGTATTGGATTGGTGGGCAAGTATATCGAGCTCAAAGATGCCTATAAAAGCATTGTGGAAGCTCTGATACATGCCGGTGCCGAGAACGAGGTGCAGGTAGAATTGGTGTGGTTGCACAGTGAAGGCATAAGGCCCAAAGATTCCGATCACGTGCACATGCAATTGGGCAATTTGCAAGGACTGCTCGTAGCGCCTGGTTTTGGCGAACGCGGAATTGAAGGCAAGATCGAGGCCATACGTTACGCCCGCGAAAATGGATTGCCCTTCCTGGGCATCTGTCTCGGCATGCAATGTGCCGTGATTGAGTATGCCCGCAATGTGCTGAATTTGCCGCAGGCACATACCACCGAAATCGATGAGAATAGCCCTGACCCGGTAATTGCCTTGATGGATCACCAGAAAAAAGTGAAGGCCAAGGGTGGCACCATGCGCCTCGGAGCGTACAAATGCCAAATTAAAGAAGGCAGCAGGGCCCATGAAGTATACGGTAGCAGCATGATATCAGAACGCCATCGACACAGGTTTGAGTTCAACAATGCCTACCGCGAACTGTACGAGAGCAAAGGAATGACTGCCAGTGGGGTGAATCCTGATAACGATCTCGTAGAAATTGTTGAGGTAGAGGGGCACCCATGGTTCATTGGGGTGCAGTTTCACCCGGAGTACAAGAGCACATTGGCCAACCCGCATCCGCTCTTTGTCGGTTTTGTGAAAGCTGCCATTGAAGTGGGCATCAAAAGCCTGATCGCCGGAAGGTGAGATGTGCAGCATCCTGCCATGCAATCCTCTGAGCATTCTCTTCGCGCGATTATTGACGGTATTGCGACCTCCAGTGCGAAAGGCTAAAAGACCACGAACTTGTTAAGGCCTCTGATACTGAAAATATTTCTGTGAAAGGCAAAAGAACCAAAGCACTGCTCATCGTGGCTCCCTACCCTCATGGAAAGGCCGCTTCGCAGCGCTTCCGCTTTGAGCAGTATATGGACCTCCTTCGCGCGCAGGGTCTTGAGGTTCATTTCTCCTCCTTTTGGGCAGAGCGGCATTGGCCGGCCATATACGACAGGGGGAGGATGGGCCTCAAAATTTATGCGACCCTGCTCGGTTACTTTCGCCGATTCATCTTGCTTTTTCGCTTGGGCAAGTACGATCGCATTCTTCTGCATCGGGAGGCCACGCCGCTCGGCCCTCCATGGTGGGAGTGGGCGGCCCGTCATATTTGGCGCAAGCGAATCGTATACGATTTTGATGATGCAGTGTGGCTCAGCAACAACTCTGCCGCCAATGAAAAGTGGGTGGGCGCTGTGAAGGCACATGGCAAAACGGCCCGCATCATTTCGTGGAGCGAGCAGGTTACTGCCGGCAATCAGTTCCTTGTCGGCTATGCCCGTCGCCATTGCCCCAAGGTACATCACATACCGACCACCATTGACACCCGTCACCACCACTGCGGCTTGAAGGTGCATGAGCATTACGAGCTGCCCGAGCTTCCGCTTATGGGTTGGACCGGCAGCCACAGTACCCTAAAGCAATTGCTGCCTCTATTCCCATTTCTGGAAAAACTGTATGAAGAGCAGCCTTTTCACTTCTTGCTCATTTCGGATGAGGCTCCTGCATCCATGCCGCCTTTCATGCGTTTCCGCAAATGGAGTAAGGAAGATGAGATCAAGGATTTATTGGAGATGGATTTTGGCATCATGCCCCTGTACGACAGCGACTGGGAGCGCGGCAAGTGTGGCTTTAAGGCCTTGCAGTACATGGCTTTGGGGATGCCGGCTGTGGCCTCGGACGTAGGAGTGAATGCAGAGATCATCGAGCATGGCAAGCAGGGATTTTTGGCGGAAGCCATGCCACTCAAGAGCGAAGAGCGATGGAAAGAAGCCTGCCTGGCCTTGCTGAGAGATGCCGGTCTGCGCCGCAAAATGGGAACAGAAGCCCGCAAGCGAATTGTCGAGCACTACAGTTGTGAAGCCTGGTCTGAGCGCTACCTTCAGGTTTTCAGTCCAGGAAGCAAGGTTTAAAGCTGCTTTTTAGGCAATTATTCTTGGGCACTGAGCATCCCATGGATCTCACTAAGTGCTCTAAGCAATCTCAAATGAAGCGCTGGAAAAGCCTTGGAAATCCATTTGCAGCGGATCTCCAAAAGGGTACAATCAATCAATGGCCCGGAAATTGTATTTTTGCCCGAAATTCTAAAAATTACCACCTCATGATTTTACGCAACCTCTCACTAGCTATACTGCTATTATTCTCATCGCTCGCAAATCTCCGAGCTGATGAGGGCATGTGGCTACCCATGCTGATACAGCGCCTCAATCAAGAGAATCTCAAGGAAATGGGCTTGCGCCTCACACCCGAAGAAATCTACAGTGTGAACAATGGCAGCCTAAAAGATGCCATCGTATCCATGGGCGGATTTTGCACTGGTGAGATCATCTCTGATCAGGGCTTGATGCTTACCAATCACCACTGCGGCTACGATGCCATCCGTGAAAACAGCAGTGTGGAGGCCGACTACCTCACCAATGGCTTTTGGGCATCCAATTTCAAGGAGGAATTGCCCAATGAAGGTCTGTGGGTGAGCTTCTTGGTGCGTATGGAAGATGTGACTGCCGAAGTGCTCGAGGCCGTGGCCGATGCCAGTTCAGAAGCAGATCGCAGGCAAAAAGCCATGGCCACCATGCGCGCCATTGCAGGCCGCGCCGAAGAGGGCAATCACTACAAAGCCGAGGTGAAAGAGTTTTATGCCGGCAATGAGTACTACCTTTTTGTATACGAGCGCTTTGAAGACGTGAGATTGGTGGGAGCGCCTCCGTCCTCGATTGGCAAGTACGGCGGCGATACCGACAACTGGATGTGGCCCCGACACACCGGCGACTTCGCTCTCTTTCGCGTGTACAGTGCACCCGATGGATCGCCTGCAGCTTACAGCCCTGAAAATGTGCCCCTCAAGCCACGTCACCACTTGCCGGTCTCACTGGCAGGTGTAGAGGAGGGCGATTTTACCATGACCTTCGGCTTTCCCGGTAGCACCGACCGCTACCTCACTTCATGGGGCATTGAGCAGGCGCTCGAGATGCGCAATCCCACCATCGTAGAGATCCGCGATGCCAAGCTCGAAGTGCTCCGCAAAGACATGAGGGCTGACGATGCCACCCGGCTTATGTACGCCTCCAAATTTGCCCAGATCGCCAACTATTGGAAGTATTTCATCGGACAAACTGAGCAGCTTAAGCAGCTTGATGTAAAGTCGACCAAGGAGGAGATCGAAGCGGCATTCCAGGCATGGGCCGAAGCCGATGCCACCCGAAAAGAGACTTACGGAGAGGCACTCACCTTGCTGCGCGAGGGCACAGCCATGAAGGATGCCACTGTGGTGGGCGGAACCTATGTGCTTGAAGCAGGGCTACTGGGCGCCGATGTGATCCTTCACACCTACCGCATGTCGCAGCAGTTGGAGGCCTTCATGGCCATGGAAGATGGCCCCGAGAAGGAGGCCATGAAGGATGGATTGAAGCTGGCGGCTGCCGAGTTTTTTGAAAATGTAAATCTGGAAACGGACAGGAAGATCTTTGCCGTGACCCATGAGCTTTACAGCAAAAATGTACCCAGCGAGCAGCAACCCGCTTACATGCGCGATCTCAAAGGCAAGATGAATGGCAAGTGGGACAAATTTGCCGATAAGGCTTACGCCAAAAGCGTATTCAGCGATAAGGACAGGTTCAACAAATTCCTGGAAAAACCCAATGAGAAAGCACTCGCCAAAGATCCCATGAAGGCTGTAGCCGATGACCTCTTTGAGGTATATCGTGGTCAGAGTGCTGTAAATCAGGAGGCCAATGAGCTGCTTGCCCAAGGTGCCCGTCTCTTCCAAGCCGGCTTGCGCGAAATGATGCCCGACAAAGATTTTTACCCCGATGCCAATTCTACTTTGAGGGCCTCTTTCGGCAATGTTCGTGCTTATCAGCCCAAAGATGGCGTAATGTTCAAGTACTATACCACCATCGATGGAAAAATGGCCAAGGAAAATCCCGATGACGATGAGTTTATCGTACCGGAACGTGTGTCGGAGCTCTACGCCAAGGGCGATTTTGGACAGTATGCCGATGCCAATGGACAGCTTCGGGTAAACTTTATCAGTACCAATGATATCACAGGTGGCAACTCGGGTAGTCCGGTCATCAATGGCTATGGCGAGCTCGTAGGGCTTGCATTCGATGGCAACTGGGAGGCCATGAGCGGTGATATCAATTTCGAACCTTCTGTTCAGCGCACCATATCCGTGGATGTGCGCTATGTGCTTTGGGTCATTGACAAGTTTGCCGGGGCTTCGCACCTCATTGACGAGATGACCATCACACGGGAGCGCCGCAGTGATGCCCGCGCTCAGGGGTAAACAGCGTGTGCAAAATCTGAAACCAAAAAAGCGCGAGGCAATGGCTTCGCGCTTTTTTTCGTTTTCGAATTCTGCTTTTGCAATAAGCCCTTTCGGCTTGAGCTCTTGAAGACCTTAGAGGTGGATCACCTCGTCGTAAGCTGCTGCTGCGGCTTCCATAATGGCCTCACTCATGGTAGGGTGGGGGTGCACGGTCTTGATGATTTCGTGCCCTGTGGTTTCCAGTTTTCGGATGCTCACGATCTCGGCGATCATCTCGGTCACATTGGAACCTATCATGTGGCCACCGAGCAGCTCGCCATACTTGGCATCGAATACCAGTTTCACAAATCCGTCGCTGTGCCCGGCCGCTTTGGCTTTTCCTGATGCGGAGAAGGGAAATTTGCCCACCTTCACCTCATGGCCTGCTTCCTTGGCCTGGGCCTCGGTAAGGCCTACAGAGGCCACCTCGGGCGAGCAGTATGTGCAGCTCGGTATGTTGTGATAGTCGATGGGGCCAACGTCCATGCCCTTGATGGCCTCTACGCACACGATGCCCTCAGCACTCGCTACGTGGGCCAGGGCAGGGCCGGGGGTACAGTCGCCGATGGCGTAGTATCCCGGTATATTGGTCTTGTAAAATTCATCCACTTTGATGTAGCCCTTATCGCTGGCGATTCCTACATCCTCAAGACCGATGCCTTCAGTATTGGGGCTTACACCTACAGCGCTCAGCACCACGTCACAAGCGATCTCCTCATTGCCTTTCTTGGTTTTCACGTGCACCTTGCATCCCGAGCCGGAGGTGTCAACCTTCTCTACTGAGGCTCCTGTCATGATGTTGATGCCCTGCTTCTTAAAGCTGCGCGCCAATTGCTTTGACACTTCTTCATCTTCGCGGGGTACCACATTGTCCAGGTACTCTACGATGGTCACCTCCGAGCCAATGCTATTGTAGAAATAAGCAAATTCTGATCCGATCGCACCGCTTCCCATTACAAGCATTTTTTTAGGTTGCTTTTCCATGCTCATGGCCTTGCGGTATTCGATAATCTTTTTCCCATCGATTTTCAAATTGGGCAATTCGCGCGCTCTGGCTCCGGTGGCAATGATCACATGATCGGCTTCGTATACCTTCTTTTCGCCTTTATCATTTTCCACTTCCACCTTTTTGCCCGGCTTCAGTTTGCCATTGCCCATGATCACATCGATCTTGTTTTTCTTCATGAGGAAGTTCACGCCCTTGCTCATACCATCGGCCACATCGCGGCTGCGCTTGACCATCCCTCCAAAATCCACTTCGGGCTTTTGCAGCTTGATGCCATAGTCAGATGCATGATTGATATAGTCGAAAACATTGGCGCTCTTCAATAGGGCTTTGGTGGGAATGCATCCCCAATTGAGGCAGATACCTCCGAGCGATTCGCGCTCTATCACAGCGGTCTTATATCCCAGTTGGCTGGCGCGGATGGCAGTTACATATCCCCCGGGGCCACTGCCCAATACGATGATGTCATATTTCATGCTTTCTCAATTTTTTCTGGCTGAAATTCGTGCGCGAAGTTAAGCAATAATTTGGGCGCATCTGCCAGTGCGCTCCCAGTCATCGCCGAGCTCTTTGCTCGGCACGAGGGCTTATATCTTGCTGTTTTCACTATCTTTAAGCCTTTAAGCAAGCAAATATAGACCATGAATATCACCGGAAGTGGAATCAAGGCCTGGGCTGAGGATGATCGTCCCAGGGAGAAGCTCTTGCTCAAAGGCCGCAGTGCACTGTCAGATGCGGAGCTCATCGCCATCCTTCTGCGCTCGGGCACCCGTGAGAGCAGTGCTGTGGAGCTCGCAAAGCAAATTCTCGCCAGTACGGGCCACCGCCTTGCCGATTTGGCCCGCTTGCAGCTGGCCGACTTTCTCAAGTTTCGTGGGGTGGGTGAGGCCAAGGCCATTACCGTCATGGCCGCGCTGGAGTTGGGCAGGCGTCGGCGCGAAGAGAATGTACTGCAGCAATCGCGAATAGGCTGCAGTCGAGATGTATACGAGGCTATGTCGGGCGTGCTCAGCGATCTTGACCACGAAGAGTTTTGGGTGCTCCTGCTCAGCCGTTCGCATCGCCTCAAGGAAAAAATTTGCATCAGCAGAGGGGGCATTGCCGGCACAGTGGTCGATCCCCGACTCGTATTCAAGCCCGCCATTGAAAAGTTGGCCTCGAGCATCATCCTTTGCCACAACCATCCAAGTGGCAATCTCAAGCCCAGCGAACAGGACATCTCCCTCACGAAGAGACTGGTGCAGAGTGGTGCCATGCTCGACATACGTGTGCAAGACCACCTTATCTATACCGATTCGGGATTTTTTAGCTTTGCCGATGAAGGAATGATCACCCATTGAGCCAGCAGCACATCGAGATATGCATTCGCACAGCACAGCCCGGTCCGAGGCTGGCCTATGTTGCGGATTTTATTTTTGGCGAGGTACTCCGGCTGCCCTATACGCTTGTAGCTCCCGGGGGCCATCAGCATGGCATTGTATTGACTTATGGTACCGATCCTTCCGGCAAAAGTATGCCCGCTGCTGGACTGCTCGAATCCGGAGCCACGCTGTCTGAAAACCCGAAAATTCGCGAAGAGCATGGCCTCCCACAGCTCTTTCCTGCAGCCAGCGAGGGTGCAGCCCATTCGGATAGCTATCCCTTCGATCTGTTCTCAGCAATTTTCTATTCCCTCACGCGCATGGAGGAGTTGGACTGCGAGCGAGATCAGCATGGCCGCCCGATGGCCTCCAAGTCATTGATGGCTCAATGGATGCAGAGACCCTATGTGGATATTTGGATACGGCACTTTGCCCAATGGCTGCTCGGGAAGGAGCGCATGGCCGAGCTTCCGCTTGCGCGTGCCAAGTGGTACAATACCCTGGATGTGGATATCGCCTTTGCCTACCTGGGGCGTGGCCCCTTGCGGCAAATGGGAAGCAGCGCCAAGCAATTGTTGCGCGCCGATTTGCCGGGCTTGAAGGAGCGCTTAGGGGTGCTTCGCGGTATGCACTCCGACCCCTTTGATACCTATAGCATTTTTTTGAATGAAGCTACTCATGCCCACCGCAGCATTGCCTTTCTACCCCTTGCTGGAAAAAGCCGCTACGATATACAGCTTCGTGCACAGCATTCCCACATGCAAAAACTATTCGCCCGCCTCAGTGAAGTAGCCGAGCTCGGTATTCATCCCTCCTACATGAGCAGCGAGGAACCTAATCACATCGCCAGGGAGTGCGGGATATTCGAATCGGTGATAGGCGAAGCGCCCAAAAGGAGCCGCCAACATTTTTTGCGCATGCAGTTCCCTAATACGCTCAAAATTTTGAGCGCCTACGGCATCGAAGAAGATTTTAGCATGGGATACGCCGATGGAATCGGCTTCAGGTCGGGCACAGCCCATCCCTACAGGTACTATGATTTTCGCGATGAGCGGGTACTTCCCATCCGAATCCTTCCATTGGTAGCCATGGATAGCGCCCTGAAAAATTATCTTGCACAGGAGCCTGATACTGCAATCGAAGCCCTTAAATTGCTCTGGGACAACGTGAAAGAGAGTGGGGGCATATTCGTAAGTGTATGGCACAATCACAGTCTCTCCGATCGCCACGAGTGGCTGGGCTGGCGCCGGGTATACCTCGAGATGGCCACCTACATCCGAGAACATCCATAATTGATGTACTTTAGCGGCAAAAGCCAACAGCATGGTTCACGAAATAGGAAAACACAACTCCATTTTCAACGAATTTCTCCGGGAAATTCGGGATGAACACGTACAGAAAGACCGATTGCGTTTCCGCCGGAATATGGAGCGCCTTGGGGAGATTTTTGCCTACGAGCTCAGTAAAACTTTGGACTTCGACACTACGGAGGTTACAACGCCACTGGGCTCTGCACAGATGCAAAGCCTCACCGAACAACCCGTGCTGGCGACCATACTGCGCGCAGGCCTGCCACTGCATCAAGGCTTGCTCAATTATTTCGACAAGGCCGATTCGGCTTTTGTGTCGGCTTACCGCAAGCACCTGAAAAACGAAGATGATTTTGAAATTCATATCGAATACCTGAGCAGCCCGCCGCTGGACGGCAAGACGCTGATCTTATCCGACCCGATGCTGGCCACAGGTTCGAGTATGTTTTTGGTTTACAAAGCGCTGATGGGCAGGGGTAAGCCTGCTCATGTGCATGTGGTAGCCTTGATTGCCAGTCAGGAAGGTCTTGCCTACGTGAAGAAAAAACTCCCCGAAAATACCAGCATATGGCTGGGAGCCATCGACGATGAGCTCACAGCTCAGGCCTATATTGTGCCTGGATTGGGTGATGCCGGTGACCTGTGCTTTGGAGCAAAATAGCTTTTCTGGCATGATCGATACCGAATCTTTTAGCGATCTCAGTGTGATCATGCTCTATCTGGGCATCTTTCTGCTCAGTGCGGTCAAGTTGCTCTTTGCACCCGGGGCTGCCATCGCCAGTGGAATTCCGGCCACCCACGCTTTCATTGTCACATCCTTGGGCGCTTGTGCGGGCATTGCCTTCTTCTACTACGCCGGGCATTGGTTTGGCAATAAGGTCAGGACCTGGTATGCACGCTACTTCGGGCCCAAGCATCCCGTAGAGCCCCTGGAGGAAGCTCCCCGCAAGGTATTCAGCAAGCAAAAACGTTTGGCTATCAAAATTAAATACAATTTTGGTATGATTGGACTCGCCTTGCTTACTCCCGGCGTGGTGAGCATTCCCATCGGTTCGGTGATCGCTGCCCGCTTTTACTACCACAACCGCTGGATGCTGCCCTTACTGTGGGTCTCTGCTGTCATTTGGTGCTTGGTACTCACCTATGTGTCTGCGGGAATCAAAAGAAATTTGGTGCAATAAATATGAGCAGAAGATACCGCGATTTGTTTTTTGACCTGGATCGCACCTTGTGGGACTTTGACAGCAATTCCAGACTGACCCTTGAAGAGATTTATTCCGACTTCGGCCTTGCAAGGCGAGGGATCGGGCATTGCAGTGCTTTTATCGAGGTGTATCAAGGTATCAATGAAGGCCTCTGGGCGGCTTACCGTCTTGGCAATATCCATAAGCGTGAGCTGCGCAGCCTTCGATTTTACAAGACTTTAGAGCATTTTGGCTGTGCCGACGCCTTGCTCAGTGAGCGCATCGGAAATGCCTATGTGGACATCAGCCCGCGCAAGACAGGCATCATGCCCTACACCCTTGAGGTACTCGAAAAGCTGGCACCCACCTACCGGCTGCACATCATCACCAATGGCTTCGAGGAGGTGCAGATGCTCAAGCTGAACAACTGTGGTTTGCGGCCCTTTTTTACGGAAGTGGTGACCAGTGAAATGGCAGCTGCCCGCAAGCCTGATCCCCAGGTATTTCACTTGGCTTTCGCCAAATCGGGTGCCAAGCCGGCAGAATCGCTCATGATCGGTGATGACCTCCGAACCGACATCGAAGGGGCCCGAGGCGTGGGCATGGATCAGGTTTATTTCAACCCCGACAGCAAAGGACATGAGGAGGAAATCACCTACGAGATTCGCGACCTTAGGGAGCTGCTATACTTCTTGTGAGCCGCCACCTCAGTGGTGTATGCAGTGATGAGCCGAGGCTGAGGATTCTTGCAGCTACAAGCATGCAGCGCTTTCGGCCCTCAAATGGCTGGATCTGAATGGTCAAGATTTGGGCAAGGTAGCGAGGATGCTTTGAGTGCCTTTGACCGCATCGCCGATCTGCACCTTTAGCTCGCTGCCCAAGGGCAAGAACACATCCACACGTGAGCCAAATTTGATGAAACCAAACTCACCGGTTTGTCGCGCGGCATCTCCTTCCTTGGCATAGCATATGATGCGGCGGGCCACCGCTCCGGCAATTTGTCGAAAGAGCACCTCCATACCCGTACCATGCTCTACCACAACAGTGGTGCGCTCATTGTCTGTGCTGGATTTCGGATGCCATGCCACGAGATACTTTCCCGGATGGTACTTGAAGTAGCGCACTATCCCGCTGATCGGGTACCAATTGATGTGCACATTCAGCGGCGACATGAATATGGAAACCTGAATACGGCGGTCCTTGAAGTATTCATCTTCCATGGTTTCTTCTATGGCCACCACTTTACCATCTGAAGGACAGAGCACAGCGCCGTCGACTTCTACCACCATGCGGCGGGGCACACGGAAAAACTGCAATACCAGTATCAGCACGATTAGACTGGCGGCTGCGCTGATCCAAATTCCCGGAAAGGGGAGGAAAAAATACACGAGCGCATTGATCGCCAAAAGTATAAAGACAGTCCCGCTGATGATGCCCTTACCCTCTCTGTGGAATTTCATATGGTTCCAAATTTTAATTGCCCGAATGTACAAAAAGCATCATGTATGTAAACACCATAGGACTCGCGAGCAAAACCCCGTCGAAGCGATCGAGGATGCCCCCGTGACCGGGAAGCAAATTGCTGGAATCCTTCACTTTGGCGCTGCGCTTGAGCATGGACTCTACAAGGTCCCCAAAGGTCGCCGACACTGTGATGATGACTCCGAGAAGCAGCCAGTGAATGATATCGAGGTCATTGGTATAGGTGGCAATCACCACAGCCCCAAGGATCCCCATGAGCGCTCCACCAAAGGCCCCTTCGACCGATTTTTTTGGAGAAATCCGCTCAAAAAGTTTGTTGCGGCCAAATAGACGCCCAAAAACATAGGCACCGGTGTCATTGAGCCACAGGATTATGAAAAATCCGAGCACCACTTCGGGTTTGTGCCCCTCGACAGTGAGCTCCTCGAAGGTGAAAACATTGAGCAAGGCGAGTGGGGCCATCACATAAATGATTCCAATGATGGTGTGGCCGATATTGGTGAAAGGATCGGGCCGCTTGCGGTACAGTTCCCATATGAAAATCGCCAGGAAAAAAGGGATGCTCACCGAAACGATGTAATAGGGAAATGCCTGAAGTTTCACCAGTTCGATGCACAGATAAAGCACAGTGGCAGTGGTCACTCCGAGGAAGCTCTGTGGGTGTACACCGCCTATCTTGGTGATGCTGTAGTACTCCAGCATACCCGCCAAACCAACCAAATAAAATAAGCCCGCAAGTGAATAGGGAGTCCAAATGATGCATCCTATCACCACCACAAGAAAGACCAGGCCCGTCGATATGCGTAGTAGCAATTCTTTCACAGGCTGGATTCTTCAATGATTTTCAGGGCCCTGATCACATGATCTCGATGTACGAAAAGCTGGATTTCTCCAATGACGGGATAGAAGGAATCTTTTTGGTTCATCACTACGGCATCGATACCTTGCTCTGCCAAAACATGCTTCAGAAGTTCCACACTCGCCAGGACTGTGGAGCTGTATACACTGACCCAATTCTCATGCTCGCTCATAGAGATGCAGTGAAGTAACTGGCTGAGGCATCACGAATCTTTCTCGCTACTTGTTTTTTCTGTGCTGATTCCTTCGTCGCTCTCTTGGCTGTCATCCTCTGCATCAACGGCTTTTTCTTCAGTCTTGTCAGCTTTTATCGCGGCAGCTTTGGCTGCTTTCTTTGCATTCACGCGGTCTGTCGCTTTCTGATCTTCACGCGAGCTTTCTTTACCTTCACCTTTCTGAATATCCACATCGACATCCTCCTTCAGCGAGTCGGGCTTTTTGCCTTCGTTTTCCTTTTCAGTACCGTGGGGAATGAGAGGCTCTTCACTATCGTGGGGTCTTTTCCCGAAGATTTCAATGAGGTTTTCCTTGAATATCACCTCTTTTTCGAGAAGGAGCTCCGCGAGGCGGTTCAGTTTATCCCGGTTTTTGGTAAGCAAATCCTTGGCCCTTTGGTATTGCTTGTCCACGATTTTCTTTACCTCCTTGTCGATAGTCTCGGAAGTTTTTTCGCTATAGGGCTTGGTAAAGCTATAGTCGGAGGAGCCGGAGCTATCGTAGTAACTGATATTTCCTATGGCATCATTGAGCCCGTATACTGTTACCATGGCATAAGCCTGCTTGGTAATTTTTTCCAAATCACTCAGTGCTCCAGTAGATATTTCACTGAAAACCACTTCTTCGGCTGCTCTTCCACCCAGAGCGGCACACATTTCATCCAGTATTTGGTTGGTTGTGTTGAGCTGTCGCTCTTCCGGCAAATACCAGGCCGCGCCAAGGGATTGACCTCTAGGTACGATGGTTACTTTCACCAGCGGAGAAGCGTGCTCCAGCAGCCATGATACTGTGGCGTGTCCTGCCTCGTGGTATGCGATGGCTCTTTTTTCCTTTTTGGTGATGATTTTGTTTTTCTTCTCAAGGCCACCAATGATGCGATCTACCGCATCGAGGAAGTCTTGTCTGCTCACCTTCTTCTTCTTGCGCCGGGCAGCAATCAGTGCAGCTTCATTGCAAATATTGGCGATATCGGCACCGCTGAAGCCAGGGGTTTGCTTGGCGAGAAAATCCACATCTATCGAATCATCGATTTTGATCGGTGCCAGGTGTACTTTGAATATCTCCTTGCGCTCATTGAGGTCGGGCATATCTACATAGATCTGCCGATCGAATCGCCCCGCCCGCATTAAGGCCCTGTCGAGAATGTCGGCGCGGTTGGTCGCAGCGAGTATAATCACCCCGCTATTGGTGCCGAAGCCATCCATCTCGGTAAGTAGTTGGTTGAGCGTGTTTTCACGTTCGTCATTGGCCCCCATGCTCGCGCTCTTACCGCGCGCACGGCCTACGGCATCAATCTCGTCGATAAAGATGATGGCAGGAGCCTTTTCTTTGGCCTGCTTAAAGAGGTCGCGCACCCGAGATGCTCCCACTCCGACAAACATTTCTACGAAGTCAGAGCCCGAGAGGGAGAAGAAGGGTACCTGTGCTTCTCCTGCTACGGCTTTCGCCAAAAGGGTTTTACCGGTACCGGGAGGGCCTACCAGCAGAGCCCCTTTGGGAATCTTGGCGCCCAATTGTGTGTAGCGTTTCGGATTTTTCAGGAAGTCAACAATCTCTTGCACTTCCTCCTTGGCGCCTTCGAGGCCTGCTACATCATTGAATGTGACGTTGATGCCCTTTGTTTTGTCAAACAATTGGGCTTTGGATTTCCCGATATTGAAAATCTGACCTCCAGCGGCTCCCGCCCCACTGATGCGGCGCATTACGAACATCCACACTGCGATCATGATACCTATGAACAGTATCCAGGTGAAGAGCTCCTTGCCCCATTCACTTCGTGTGCGGTAGTCGTAGGAGAGATCATACTTCTTGCTCCATTCATCGAGCTTGGTTTGGAAACTCTCGGCAGGGCCGATGTCAAACTTGTAATGTGGGCCAGTATTTTCAGCTCCACTCACCAGTGGTGTCCTAACCCTTCGGCGGTGTTTTTCATCGTTGAGAGCCGTAGATTTCAGGTATACCTCAGCCATTTGCTTGTTGTACACCACCACGCGCTCCACCTCATTGCTGGTAACCATTCGTTCGAATTCGGTGAGATTGATATCCGCCATCGAACCACTCCAATTGAAGAGATTCAGCGAAATCAGCACCACAACGATTACCGCATATATCCAGTAGTTGAAAGGCCTTTTTGGCCCGCCGCCACCGCTGGGTGGAGGGCTTCCTTTCTTGCCTTTCAGCTTGCTAAACTGATCGTTTTTCTTGTTTTCAGCCATTGATTGTGCCTCGTCTAAATTTGGTATTCAATCTCCTTAACATCCGCATCGGCCCAAAGTTTCTCGATGTGGTAGAATCGTCTGGTCTCTTCCAGAAATACGTGCACCACCACATCAAAATAATCCAAGAGTATCCAACCGGCCTTCTCGGTTCCTTCGCGGTGGAAAGGCTTTTGTTCGGTTTCCTTCAATACGATTTTCTCCACCGATCGCGCTATGGCTTCAACCTGAGTATCGGAGCTGCCATGACAAACCACAAAAAACTCTGTGACCGCATTTTGAATTCCCCTTAGGTCGATGGCACAAATCTCTTTTCCTTTGACCTCTTGTATGCCCCTTACGATGGAGCCAACCAATTCGCTTGATTCAGTTTCCTTTGTTTTACTCATCCAGTGCGGTTCGTCAATTCTACAAAATTACGCATTTTCGTGCTTTCCAAGCGATTTACAAAAGCGATTAATGGCCTTAAAAACGATTGGTTCGACGGTGGTGGAATTTGATGCGCTCGATTCTACCAACAATTATGTTGCCAAGGCCCTCGAAGCTGCCTCATATGAGCCCGGTTCGGTTATTTTGGCACATATGCAGACAGAAGGTCGGGGTCGGCAGGGTAGCACGTGGCAGGCTGAGCCTGCTAAGAACCTCACCTTTAGTTTTGCCCTCGAATTGGACTTTTTGTCGCTTCACAAGCGATTTTTGCTGTCAAAGGCAGTATCGGTAGCCGTGATCGAAGCGTTGGAGGCAGTGCTGGGTCAGGAAGTCTACGTCAAGTGGCCCAATGATTTGATTTTAAATCAAAAAAAGGTGTGCGGCATGCTTATCGAAACCCGCGGTAGCCGAGCTGTGCACGCCATTGTCGGCATTGGAATCAATGTGAATCAGCTGAAATTTGCTCCCGAGCTGAAGGCCACCAGCCTGGCTCTGGAGACCGGTATGGCCATCAATCGCCGCAAATTGCTCGACGATATTTGCAGGCAACTGCAGGCACAGATCGAATTGCTAAGAAATGGGCATCACGAGGCGATCAATGCCAGCTACGCCGCTCGCTTGTACCGGCGCAATGAGTGGACACAAGTGCAATGTGGGCACCGCAATTACCAGCTCATGGTGAAAGATGTGGACGATCAGGGAATGCTCATCACGCATTCCAGGCAAGGACATACCGAGCTGTTTCGCGCCGGAGAGCTGAAGATCACTTATTAAAAACCTCTTCCAGGCGCTCGGCTATGAAGTCGAAGAGCTTCTGAAGTGGCTTTTCCACCATCATTTTCAGGAAAGGGTTGATCTCGCCCTTCATGATTTGGTACACCTCTATATCGCCTTCGGGGCGGGTGCTGAAAAACACCTCCAGGGTGAATGGAAAAGGCGATCGCTCACCGCTGCTCAGCAAGAGCCTCTTGTTGGCATCTGATTCAGACTTTTGAAGATCAATCGTGGCAGTGCCTTGTACCTTAAAGCTGCAATAGTCCTCGCGGCTTTCCCATTCAGAGATTCGCTCGGCGGGCAGAAGCTGCTCGAAATGATTCAGATCGGATACAAAGCCAAAGACTTCCTCTATCGGAGCTTGAATGATAACGTGCTTGCTCTCAATGTTCATGTGCGGCCTTTTTCCAGTTATCGGGGGCTGTGCGCCAAAGCTCCAGTGATTCCATTACCACTTCATCTATATATCCCGATTGCAGCGCTTTGTCGAGCAGATGGGCATAGTCGCTCAGGGCAAACCAGCGGCAGTTGGCATTGTCAAAGCTCTCGGTGGCGCGATCAAATCCATAGGTGAAAATGGCGGCCAATCCTTTTACATCAGCCCCGGCATCCCGCAGTGCTTCTACTGCCGAGAGGCTGCTCATACCTGTAGAGATCAGGTCTTCGATTACCACCACCGACTGTCCCGAGCTGAGCTCGCCTTCGATGCGTTTGCCCAGTCCATGTCCTTTGCCTGCTGAGCGCACATATACGAATGGCAGCCCCATCTCTTGGGCCACAAGTGCTCCCTGCGCTATGCCACCCGTTGCCACTCCGGCTATTACATTCGGCTTGCCAAATTTTTCCTGGATTTGCTCCACAAATTGCTGTCGGATATAGGTGCGTATACTCGGATGCGACAGCGTAATCCTATTGTCGCAATATATGGGCGAAGTCCATCCACTGGCCCAAGTAAAAGGTTTTTCAGGACTGAGACGAACGGCCTTGATTTGTAGTAGAAATTCAGCTACTTTTAGCGCCGATTCACGGTTTGATTGCATGGCGTCAAATGTATAAAGTTTTCCTGAACGATAAGCCCATACTCTTCAGCTCCGACCCCATTCTCGAGCAGCTGGATGAAGCCATGCTGTACATGCAGTACCACGATTTTGAGGAGATCAATTTTGTGCTCAATCTATTGGAAGAAAATCATGGGTTGAGGGGGCTTATTTTTCAATCTGATGATTTGGAAGAACTATGGGCCGATTTTCGCGCTCATTTTCGCGAGGTGGATGCTGCAGGTGGATTGGTGCGAAACGAGGAGGGTGCGCTCTTGATGATACATCGATTCGGGAGATGGGATTTGCCGAAAGGCAAAATGGAATATGGAGAAAACGCTGCTGAATGTGCCCTGCGCGAGGTGAAGGAGGAATGCGGCATAGAGCAGCTGGAGCTCGGAAGCCCACTGACCGATACCTACCATGTGTACAGCATGGGCGGCATGCGCCACCTGAAGCGCACCGCCTGGTACGAAATGAGCAGTAGTGATCGGCAGCTCAGTCCCCAGCGGGAGGAGGGTATCGTGGAGGCTACGTGGAAGTCGCCTGATCAAATCGACTGGAAGTCAATGCCCACCTATGCCAATATCAAGATGCTTGTGGACGGCATCAAGCAGTGCTGAACTGAGCTATTTGCCAATTCGGATTTTTTCTCCCTCTTCTTTCTCAGCCTTGAGCTTGAAGAGCTTCTTCTCCAGGCCACTGCTCGGCAATGGGGCTTCTGTGCCTGTGCCGTCTGTAGCTGTCTTCACCCAAAAGGCATGGGGTATGCTGTACACATTCCAAGCATCGAGCAGGTCTCGGGATTCTGGTAAGTAACGAATAGGCCAGGGCCCAAGGGCGGACCTTTCGCTCTCTGAGATGCTCACTTCCAGGGCCTGAAAGTACCCGCCGTATTTTTCGATAAGTCCGGTAAGACTCGCTGCCTCTCGTTTGGAGGCCTTACTCCAAGGCGCGCTCACGAAGATGTATACGGGTTTATTCATATCTAAAGCAGCATTCTGCAGCATTTCTTTCATTTCAATTCCATCGCCCTCCTTTTCCAGTTGATTCCCGAGTGCATGGGCCAGCTCCCTCAGCTCATCGCTAGCAGCATTGGCTTCGAGCTCCCGGCACAAGGAAAGCAGAGCGGATTTGGTATATCGCTTATCCTTGCGCACTTCGGCAATATTGAGCAGGAGGGCCAGCTGCCGCAAATCAGTACGCTCGAGAAAGTCGTAGGCCATTGCTGCGCTGTCCAATTGGGCATAGTCCATGCCTGCTGCGAGGCGGTTGTGCATCTCGGCGCCCCCGAAGCGGTTGCTATAAGAGGTGAAAAAGCCACTGAAGAAAAGCTGGAAAAGCGAGAACCACGCCGGATGGTTCAGTTGTATCTCATTGTGGGCCATGTTGGTTTCAAACACCTGATTCTTTGGCCATCCAATGGCCAGTTGCATCTCCGCTGCGGTGCAAGCCGCATAGGTGTTGAGGTAATCGGTGCTTTGCCCTTGCGGCAGGTGCTCCTCACAATAGCCCTTGAGTACATTGCGTATGCTCCGGCTCTGCATCTTGGCTGCGTTTTCCGCAAAAAAGCGGTAGTAGGCTGCATCCATTTGGGCGACAGCTTCATTGAGTGCCAGACCCGGAATTTCGCTTGTATCACCCTCGACCTGAGCAGATTTCTCCCTCACAAATCGATAGCCAAGCCTGCCGCGCTGCCAGGTGGTAAGCAGCACGCGCTCCATCTCCTCGTCGAGGGCAATGTGCAGGTGAGCTCCGGGATGCACGAAGATCGGGGCGCTAAATCGCCGCATCCACAGCCATACTTGTGTTGTGTCGGGCACCTCAAGGCTCAACTTGAAGCTGCCGTCCTCGGCGATGCTACCTCGATTTTGGCTCTGTACCTCGCGGGAAATGGGATCCCTGTAGAGGAGAAGCTCGATCTCGAATCCTGCAAATTCGGGCGCCATGCCCTCAATCACCGCCACTTGAGCGGAGAGCAGGGAAGGAAACAGCCCCATGTAGCAGATGAACAGGGCCTTAAAAGTCGTCGTTGAGCTGAACGGCATTGGGAAGAAATTTGCTTACATCGCCACCATTGCGGTGTATGTCCCTCACGATGGAAGAACTGTAAGCGGCGTACTGCGGATTGGTCACCAGAAAGAGGCTGTCCACTTCGGGCGCCAGCTCCCGGTTCATCTGAGAGATGGACTTTTCAAACTGGAAATCCTCTGCATTGCGCAAGCCCCGGATAATGAAAGAAGCCCCGACCTGTCGGCAAAAAGCCACTGTAAGGCCTTCGTAATGGGCCACTTCCACTTTGTCCTCAAAGTGAAAGGTCTGATTGATCCACTTTTTTCGCTCTTCAAGGGTGAACATATACTTCTTTTCAGCATTAACGCCGATGGCTACGATAATCTTATCGAAAAGAGGTAATACTCTCTTGATCAGATCTTCGTGCCCTTTGGTGATGGGGTCAAAAGAGCCGGGGAATACCGCTATGCGTGCCATATTCGATTAGTTTAGGGAGTTTCGGATCTTCATGCATTTCTGCAGTATGCCTTCAAGCTTATCAAGTTGCAGCATGGTGTAGGGGTCACTTTGCGCTTTGTGCGGCTCGGGATGCACCTCCAAGAAGAGACCATCGGCACCGGTGGCCACAGCACTCAAGGCTATGGTTTCGATGTATTCCGGGTCGCCTCCGGTCACTCCGCTGCTTTGATTCGGGCGTTGCACGCTGTGGGTGCAGTCCATTACCACAGGAACTCCCAGTTTCTTCATGCGAAATACAGAGGTAGCATCCACCACGAGGTCATTGTACCCAAATGTTGTGCCGCGCTCGCACACCCACACCTTATCATTGCCTGTACTGCGTATTTTTTCAATGGCAAACTGCATGGCCTCAGGACTTAGGAATTGTCCCTTCTTGATATTTACTGTGCATCCGCTCCTGCCGGCAGCCAGCAACAGTTTGGTCTGTCGGCATAGGAATGCAGGTATCTGTAGGTGAGTCACATACTTCGCAACCATTTCAGGTTCATTGCTTTCGTGTACATCGCTCAGGGTTTCAACTCCATAGCGATCTCCCACAGCTTTCAGTATGCGCAGGGCCTCCTCAGAGTCGATACCTGTGAAGCTATCGAGCTTGCTGCGATTGGCCTTTTCGTAGCTGCCCTTGAAGATGTAATGTATTCCCAGGTTTTCGCAAATTGCCTTCACCTCTCCTGCAATGTGCATGGCAGTGGATTCTTCCTCAATGGCGCAGGGCCCGGCAATCAAAAAAAGCGGCTTTTTCATAATCGCTTGGCTTTTTCGCCGAGATAACCACTGTGGTGTCTCTTGGCATATTCTTGCTTGCTGAATCCTATTTTTTCCATCAGGAGCACCACCAAAATGTCACCGGCCACAGTCATCACCGTGGTGCTTGTGGTCGGGGTCAGGCCCAAAGGGCAAATCTCTTCCGGTCCTCCGGTATGCAGCAGTACGTCAGCGCGCTCGCAGAGCTCAGATTCGGTATTTCCCGTAAGGACAATTAGCTTGAGATCGGGATATAGCCGCCTGGCAAGGTGTTCGAATTCTACCACTTCGCGGGTTTTTCCGCTATTGCTCACCGCGAGTAGCACGTCGTTTTCTTGCAATACGCCGAGGTCACCATGCTGTGCTTCGGCCGGATGCACAAAGATAGAAGGGGTGCCGGTGCTGCTCAGGGTGGTGGCTATATTGTCGCCAATTTGTCCGGCCTTACCCATGCCACTCACCACTACTTTGCCCCTTTTTTGGTGTACCTGATTGTAGATCAGTTCTACAGCATCGAGGATGGCACCATCCACGGGAATGGCTTCAATGGCTTCCACCTCCTTGCGAATGAGCTCGCGAATTCTTTCTTTACTCAAGGTTTAGCTTTTGCAGTGCTGCTGCAAATGTAGCATTTCCTTTTCGCGTGCTGCTCAGTCATTCTCGTCCTTTCGGAAAAAGCTGAAATGCACAGCGCCGTACTCTTTTTCCAGGTGAAGGGCAGGGTGGGAGCTGAGCTCGAGGTCGCCTCCGTGCTCGACCACCAGAAAACCTCCCGGCTTGAGCCAGGAATCATCCAGCAGGGTGTCAATCAGAGCTGCGGTTCGCTTTTCGGCGTAAGGTGGATCGGCAAAAATGAGATCGAAACTGCTTTGACGGTTTTTGACCATTTTGAAAATATCGGCCTGCACCACCCGAAAGTCTTCTGCACCCCATTCAGAGGCCATTTTGCTCACGAAAGTCTTGCTTACAGGAGCAACGTCTACGGCTATCACCTTGGCACCCCGACTGCTGCATTCCAATGCCACAGCTCCCGAGCCAGTGAACAGATCGAGCACATCGCTGCCCTCGAGCGAGAGCAGGTTGCCCAGCACATTGAAGAGGGCTTCACGGGCCATATCGGTGGTGGGCCTTGCCTTCATTGCGGCAGGCGGTTGAAAGCGTCTGCCTTTCCACTTGCCTGATATTATGCGCATAGGCCTCCGGCATATGCAGCTACATCAGCGGCGATTGAGCTTGAAGAGACGGAAGAGCCCTGCCCTGCAAAAAAATCCATCCGAAGGCACTGATCCAAAGGGACGCTGCAAGAGGCCAGCACTTCTTTCAGGTAATCACTTTCGGCTGCGTCGCCGAGCAATAAGATTTTGAGATCATCGCTCTTGCAGGGCAATTGCTTTGTTCCGTAGAGGATATAGTATGCCAAATCCTCGAGGTGTTCGGAGTCTATGGCATTGGCCAGATGTAGTTTTTTACCCTCAAAGGCTGTGATGAGTGCCACACTTCCTGTCTTGTTCACAATCATAGTCCATGCATTATCCAAGCCTGCTCGGTGCATGAGGCGGCACTGCATTTCGATAGGGTGGCTGATGCGCAAGGCCGGGAATCGTTGACTACACCACTCTTCGTATTCGCGGGGTATGGAATAGACCACTACCGCATCATATTCGTGCAGATTGCTCCACATCAGGCTGTTGTGATCAGGATTGTAGTCGCTGGTAAAGCGGAGCCAGCTGCCGGCCTCTTCATCTTGAAACAGAGCTTTGGGTACCAGGCTGAGTACCGGACTGTATGCATGTGCAAAAAGTGGATGCCGATCCTGAGGGAGTTCTGATATGACCCTTTCGGCCTCGCTCAGAGGAAATGATTCGGAGCCAATATACTCCTGACCATTCCGATCACTGTAGTACAGCAAGCGCAAGAATCCGGGTTCGAAGGAGAGGCCAAGGGCTTTGGCTCCACCACCAAGGCTCACTCTGCGGACTTCGGCAGGTTTATTCCCTCCAGTTTCCACTTGTACTCGCCTCTGTGAGCGATCCCACTCTGAATTGGAAGTGGTAGGGTTTGGGATCAATTACCTGAAAGGTACTTTGCTCTACCCCTCCTGTCTCGACCCTGGCCGTCGCCATTTCAAAACGATGCGAAGCGAAGGGCACATAGGGCAGTGAGTCCACGTAGAAAGGGGTTTTCCTCGTTTTGCGATCACTATCATTGAATATGTAGGTCAAGACACTTGCTTGTAGTGTATCACGAACAATCAAACCTTCGGCTATTACCTCTTCCTCGGTCATGCCCTCGGGCATTTTTTGGATGATGCCCAGTTCGCGTGCCATTTCCTCCGTAGGTACGGAGTCGGGTAAGGCTCCCAGTCGCTTGATCAATGTGAGCTCTCCATTTTTCAAGAAGTCGAGCAAGGTGTCGAAATCATTGGTGTATACTCCGTATTCTCGGTTGTAAGCCAATTGGGCCTTGCGAATGTCTTTGAGCCTTTGGATGACGTGCTTGTTGATTCGCTCGATTTTTCGCTCTTCGCGCAGTTTGGTGTCAATCACGCTATAGTCGAGATAGGCAAATGAGATTGCACCAAAGCTTACGATCACGCCCACAATAACCTGTACTTTGAGAGAAATATTTCCCCTGACGTAAAGGATACCGAGTATCCCCACAACCAGCACCGCTACGGCGCCCAGCTTGAAGAGGTTGGACTGCCCCGGTGAAAAGATCAGCAGGCCCAGACCAAATATGGCCAATAGAGCAGGTAAAAAATACCGGGATAGAACATCGCCTATTTTTTCCATGAGTAGGTTTTTTCCAAGGTTGGGCCAAAGCTACAATTTTTTTCAAAGCCGTATCAATCAGCCTGCGCAAACAAAGCTTAAATGTATCTTAACTGGCTTCTTGAGCGGTATTGTCGGATGATTTTTTTTCTATCCCGATCCGCGTCAATCTTTCACCTGTACTCTACACTGCAATACATCAGAGAATGAATTGCATCCAAGGTTGCAAAGCCTGCTTTGGCTCTCGATTGTGCTCTTGAAATGTCATCAAGTGCAAATGGAATCCTTATGAATCCTGGCATGGTACATCCGGTAGACACACAAAGTGTCCTGTTGCGAACAAAAATTCCGTGCAATAATGCTTACTTTGCCTTGTGGGGATTGCGCGCACACCATCGGCCCGTGAAGTGGACTTTATGCATCTGTTAAGGTCCAATTTTGCCTACGAGCCCACTCCCTCTCAAGAATTGCTGATGCGGGCCATGACCCGCTTTGTGTGGAGCCAGCAGGACAATTGCCTGCTCGCAGTGATGGGCTACGCAGGTACGGGCAAGACCACCTTGGTGAGTGCCCTGGTGCAGAGCCTCGACGCAGCCGGATTGCGATCTGTGCTGCTCGCCCCTACCGGCAGGGCTGCCAAAGTGCTGAGCAATTACAGTGGGCGCCGTGCCTACACCATTCACAAGAAAATCTATTTCCGAAGAAAGCTGCGCACAGGTGCCTCCGTGTTTGAATTGGGAGAAAACAAGCACCGCTACACTGTATTCGTAGTGGATGAGGCTTCGATGATTGGCGATGATCCCTACTCCGGAAGCCCGGGGAGCAGCCTTTTGGAAGACCTCATGCGCTATGCATATAGCGGCGATCACTGTCGGGTGCTTCTGGTGGGCGATGGGGCTCAGCTGCCTCCGGTGTCTTGCGATCGCAGCCCGGCCCTCGATTTGGATTGGCTCAAAGGAACCTACCCGATCACCGCCGCCATGTGCGAGCTAAAGGAAGTGACCCGTCAGAGTGCGCAATCCGGTATTTTGCAGTTGGCCACCCATATTCGCTCTGCCCTTTCGGCAAAAGAGGTGCGCACAAGCCTTCCTTTCCAGCTACCTGAGCAGGCAGATGTGCAAGCCATTAGTGGTGAGGAACTGCAAGACCATCTCGAATCGGCCTTTGGGCGCTACGGGCAGGAAGGCAGTCTCATCATCACACGCAGCAATAAGAGGGCTTACCAGTTCAATCAGAGCATTCGGGCCAGGGTGCTGTTTCGCGAGGAGGAGCTCAGTGCTGGTGATTTGTTGATGGTGGTCAGCAACAATTACTTCTTTTTGAGCGAAGACAGCAAGGCCGGCTTCATTGCCAATGGCGACGTGGTAGAAGTACTGCGCCTCGGGAGCTGGGAGGAGCACTACGGCTTCCGCTTTCTTGAGGCCAGCCTCCGCATGGTCGACAATGTTGAGGAGCCCCCCTTTGAAGCCCTCATCTGGATGGATAGCCTCTCATGTGAGGCGGCATCCATGCCTCAGGATGCGCGGCAGGCCCTCTATGCAGCCTGCCTCGAGTCCTATTCCGATTTGCCGACCAAGGCAGAACGACTCAAAGCTGTAAAGTCCGACCCCTATTTCAATGCCCTACAGGTGAAATTTGCCTATGCTGTAACCTGCCACAAGGCCCAGGGCGGGCAGTGGCCTGCGGTATTTGTAGATCAGGGCTACCTGCATGAAGATATGCTGGATCAGGGCTACCTACGCTGGCTCTACACTGCCGTGAGCCGGGCCACTGAGCAGCTTTTCCTGCTCAATTTTAGCCCCTTGATTATCGACTGTCCGGAATGAAAAAAAGGCCGCCTTAGTGATGAAGCGGCCTTTATATACAGACTCTTTTGTAATCGGCAAAATAACTGGAACAATGCCTCAGGGCAAACGCATTTAAAACCCCAACAGTGTAAGTAAGTAGTCCTCATCCCATCCGGCGATTTTGCGTTTTGATTTGACCCCTATCTTAATCGAGGTGTCTTTTTTGCAGAGGTTTAAGG
>SLDS01000034.1 GCA_007125175.1 Flavobacteriales bacterium | reverse complement strand
GCGAGCAGCAATCCCGCCAGGATATGCCACACGCCCCACCATGCCGCCACCAGGGCCATGCCTCCATTGCCCCCGAAATAGGTGAAAATGATGATCAGCCCCAGACCTGAGTTTTGTATGCCTGTCTCGATGGAGATGGAGCGCCGGTCGGGCTCCTCCAGCCCTGAGGCATAGGCGCTGTAGTAGGCTGCTGCAAATGCGAGGGCATTGTGAATGAGCACCAGGAAAAAGACCTCGAGCAGGTGGGCCCTGAAAGCCCCCAAATTATTGAAGATGGCCAGGACTATGAAGGCCATCAGAATGGCAAAGCTCAGCCACTTTACCGGTTTTTCGATGATGGCCGACAGGCGGGGCGCCAGAGCCCGAAGGCCCATGCCGAGTGCGATGGGTATCAGCAGGACTATAGCCACGCTCTGCGCCACCGAGGCAAAGTCTATGGCAAATCGCTCAAAGAGTTCGTGGGTATCGGGCAGTACAGAGGCCCAAAAGCGAAAATTGACCGGGGTGAGCACCGGACAGAGAAGGGTGGCACATGCCGTAAGGCTTACCGATAGCGCAATGCGTGCCCGCGCCAGCAGGGATATGAAGTTGGATACATTGCCTCCGGGACAAGCTGCCACCAGCAGCATTCCCATGGCAATGGCAGGGTCGGGGCGCAGCAGGTAAATGAGCAAGGCCGTCAGGGCGGGTAAGAGCAGGAATTGACTGCCCAAGCCTACTGCAACTGTTTTGGGATGGGCACTGAGGTGCTTAAAATCCGATGGACGCATGCCCAGCGCAATGCCAAACATGATAATGGCAAGACAGAGATTGAGCCATACCAAACTGGCATCGGAAAACTGTATGTGAATGTGATCGCTCTGTGACACCCGGCGGTAAAATTAACATTACCGCATTAGCGAGAGGGGGGTGCCGAGAAAAAAGAGAAAAAAAGAAGCCGCAAGTGAGCCCAAAGCGATTCAGAGAATCGATAACCAATCAATCTAAAACAACCATTAAAGACCGGGCTCAACTTGCGGCCATGACGCCCCTTTCGGGACGTCATCGGGCTAACCAAAACCTCGCTTGTAATATCTCGATTGATATTACAGGCCCAAAGATACGGGCTACATGGGCACATAGCAAGTAAATTTTCGTTAACACCAACTCAATACAGACTTTCACTTGTATTCACAAAAAGCCACATTTTCTCACTCTTCTCGACGAAGGCATTTTTGCGGGGTGATTTCATGCCAAATCTTTCGACCGATGCCCGAAGGGCTGGGTACTTCTCTGGAGAAAAAAAAATCATTTTTCTCGAAAAAAAATTTCCCTCAGCCACATTTTTTTGCTGAAAAGCCCAAAATCGACCCCTCCGAGAGGTGAATTTCCACTTCAATCGGGTTGCAGCATACTTCGCAATCCTCGATATACGATTGCCGGGATTCGCTACCGTCGATCAAAAAGGAAATTTCTTCAAAGCAATAAGGGCAGGTGAAGAAGTGCTCCAGCATAGGCTATCCATTTTTTTTGCAATCTATATAAACCTTGATACCTTTATAGTGTTTTCTCAAAAAGGCGGAAAGTGATGTATAGACAAGGAGACGTGCTGATAGAACGCATAGATGAGATTCCCACCACCAAAGACTGTACTGACAGGCTGCTTGTAAGGGGCGAAGGCCGCAACCACGCCCACTACATCATGGGAGAGGGCGTATCGATCGGAATTCCCGAGGATACAGAGAACACCTCGGAGAGGGAAATGGTGACCCACTACCTGAGCATCACAGAGGAGGCGCGCCTGGAGCATCTCCTGATCGATAGCGAGATGTGGACCGAGGAGCACGATACCATCCGCATACCCCCGGGCACCTACAAGGTAATTCGTCAGCGGGAATACGACCCCTATGCCAGGGCCATCCGCATGGTGAAAGATTAATCGGGGACTTGCCCAATGGATGCCGCTGTACGCAAATCCCTGAAAAGCGCTTTCCGGGAGCAAATGGCCCATGTTTTCCCCCGGCCCGAGTGCGATAAAGAGAGCATCGAAGAGGCCATCCATCAGCTCTACACCAATCTCGGTAAGCCAGTTCCAATGGTGATTCATTGCGATGGGCCCGGAGAATACCTGCACAGCTTTGTGGCCGATGCCGGGGAGCCAAACTCCTCCTGGGGCAAGAATATCTCCCCAAGCCTTTTTGGCTATACCTTGTACAGGGCCAATAGCCTCAAGCTCGATCTGGAGCAATGTGCTGTGCCGGCCAAGGACTTGCGCGCTTTGCTCTTTTGGGATCTCAACCGGCAGCTGAGCCGCAATTATTGGGATCCGCTGCTGCTCGCCCTCAGGCAGCGGAGTCTCTGGCCCACCCTGCACAAGCACAAACCGGCGATCAGCCCCATTGCCGGAGATGCAGATTGGCTCTACTTCTACCGGATATGCGGGGAGCAACCCGGCATGAAGTCGAGGATGGATTTGCCCCGGGACCTTCTCAAGCTGATGGATGCCGGACTCTTTTATCTCACGGCCTTTGAGCATGCCGTGCTGGCCTGCTCCTCACCCGAATACATCATGCGTGACGGGCAAGACCGTCTGCACGGGGAAGCTGTGGCTGCCGTGAAGTGGAGGGATGGAACGGCCCTATACTTTCACGCCGGGGTGAATATACCTGCCAAGCTGATCGAGGATCCCGAGAGCATAGATACGGCCGACATAGCCCAGGAACGCAATGCAGAGGTGCGGCGCTGCTTTTTGGAGATACTGGGAGCAGAGCGCTTTTCGCAAATTTTGGGTTTGCACAGCCTCGACCGCGATACCGATGCCTTTGGCCATCCGCTCGAACTCTTTCGCACCCGCTATCCTGACAAGCTCGTCGGCGATTACATCTACTTCGCTACCGTGGTCTGCCCTTCTACGGCGAGGCGTTACTTCCTCTGTGTGCCACCCCACTTGCGCAGTGCAAGGGAAGCCGTGGCCTGGACTTTTGGCAAAAGCCCGGAAGAGTACAAGCCGGAGATTGAAACCTGAGGTGAAAATGCTGTCGCCCTTCAGCTTTTGCGGAAGCGAAAATAGGATTAACTAGAGTCTGTCCATAAAGTCCATTAGCAGCGTTGCACTTGGATTGAAAACAGTCATCCCGTACGTACGGGACTCCTTGTTTTTCAATCCCGCGTGCGCCTTGCTACTGAACTTTCTGAATCAGACTCTTGACTAAATGGACAGACACTAACTACAGCTAATTGGCTGTGGAATACTGCTTGGCCCGCTTGCGGTCGTGCTCCTTGAGGTGAATTTTGCGGATGCGAAGCGATTTTGGCGTTACCTCCACATATTCGTCTGCTTGGATGTATTCCAGAGCCTCCTCCAGAGAAAATTGCCTTGGCGGGGCCAGCTTCACCTTATCGTCCGCACCGGAGCTGCGCATGTTGGTGAGCTTCTTGGTTTTGGTCACATTGATCACCAGATCGCCGGGGCGTGTATTCTCGCCGATCACCTGCCCCTCGTAGATGTCTTCATTGGATTGCACAAAGAAGGTGCCCCGATCTTGCAGGTTATTGAGGGAGTAGGGGATGGCCTTGCCGTTTTCCATGCTGATGAGGGAGCCGTTTTGTCGGCCCGGGATATCGCCTTTGAGCGGTTCGAAACCTATGAAGCGATGCGACATAATGGCCTCGCCGGCAGTGGCTGTGAGCAGGTAATTGCGCAGCCCGATAATGCCTCGGGAGGGTATGCGAAATTCGAGCAGCATGCGATCGCCTTTGGGGTTCATGCTCAGCATTTCGCCCTTGCGCAGGTTGACTGTTTCGATGGCTTTGCCCGAGTACTCTTCGGGCAGGTCGATGCGCAGGTCTTCGATGGGCTCGCATTTTACACCGTCCACTTCCTTGATGATCACTCGGGGCTGACCAATCTGCAGTTCGTAGCCCTCGCGGCGCATGGTTTCGATGAGCACGGAGAGGTGCAGCACACCCCTGCCGAATACATTGAAGCTATCGCTGCCGCCTCCGCCTTCCACACGAAGGGCCAGGTTTTTTTCGAGTTCCTTTTCCAGTCTTTCCTTGAGGTGTCGTGAGGTGACAAATTTTCCTTCCTTTCCGAAAAAGGGAGAATCATTGATGGTGAATACCATGCTCATCGTGGGCTCATCGATGGCTATAGAAGGCAGTGCTTCAGGGGCTTCGGCATCGGCAACGGTATCGCCAATGTCGAAATTCTCAAGGCCTACAATGGCGCAGATATCGCCTCCCTGCACTTGATCGGTTTTCTTTTTGTTGAGCCCTTCGAATACATAGAGCTCTTTGATCTTGCCTTTGGTCTTGCTGCCATCCCTTTTGATGAGGCTCACCCACTGACCGGTCTTGAGGCTGCCGCGCTTCACCCGGCCAATGGCAATGCGGCCTATGAAGGAGGAGTAGTCCAGCGAGGTGATGAGGAGCTGCACATTGCCTTCTTCCACCTTAGGAGGGGGAATGTGCTCGATGATGAGGTCCATCAGCGGACTGATATCCGAACCCGGTTCTTGCCAGTCGAGGCTCATCCAGCCGTTCTTGGCCGAGCCGTACACTGCCGGGAAGTTCAGCTGTTCTTCGGTAGCTTCCAATGTGAACATCAGGTCGAATACAGCTTCGTGCACCTCATCGGGGGTGCAGTTTTCCTTGTCAACCTTGTTGATCACCACGATGGGCTTGAGGCCCAGCTGTATGGCCTTTTCGAGTACGAAGCGGGTTTGCGGCATGGGGCCTTCAAAGGCATCCACCAGCAGCAGCACCCCATCGGCCATATTGAGCACGCGCTCCACTTCACCCCCAAAGTCGCTGTGGCCGGGGGTATCGATGATGTTGATCTTGTGATCTTTGTAATTTACGGCTACGTTCTTGGCGAGGATGGTAATGCCGCGCTCCCGCTCGAGGTCATTGCTATCCATGATCAATTCGCCCGGATTCTCGTGCTCGCCGAATACTCGGCCCATGTGTATCATGCGGTCTACCAGGGTGGTTTTACCATGGTCGACGTGGGCGATGATGGCAATGTTTCGGATGTGTTTCATAGCTACCTGCTGAAAATTGGCGCAAAGGTACGCTTAATGCTTGAGCAAAGCGGAAAAAAGAATGCAATGCTTCACTTTGCCGGCGCGGTTGCCCGCCTAAGGCCTTTGAAGGTCGTATGCTACTGGGAGAAGCAGCTCGATTGCTATCCGTGAAGGGGGTATCGATGTACCGATAGCTGCCATTGCCATGCGCTTCTCGCCATCTGTGCCTGGGCTGTGCTTTTTCTTTTTTTGCCCAAGCATGCAGCAGCGATTGCTCAAGGCAAAAATGATCATAACATGCTGCCGATCAGAGGCTGGGATCGTGTGAGAAGTGATGCTCGGGTACGATGTACTCGCCTTCGGGCGTGCGTATCATCAGGTAGAATTCCTTGCATAGGAAGTTGATGCTGTGGGTGAATTTTCGGCCCTTCAGGTGGCAGTCCCAGGCGTAGAGGGCCAGCCTCTTGATGGCATTCCATGAGTGGGTGTTCAGGCCTGCGGGGCGGGGGTAGGAGTTGATGTAGCGCTGTGCTTCTGCCAGATTTTTCATGATTTCTCGTTTTTGATGATTCAAAGGTCTATGGGCAGTACTCCCTGTATATGCGTAGTGCTCAAATGGCCTTATTTTTTTCGAGATGGGCATTTAGAATGGCAGGAGCGGACAGGTTAGTAAATTGAATATCAGTTATTAAAAGAACTTAGAGCACATAAGTACAAATTGCTCAATAGGGTTTATTCATTCAGCCATTCGACTTTAGGGAAAGATTTAATGAGAGTCTGTCCATCCCGCACGTGCGAGATCCCCCGCCCGTGCCGGTCAGACGGGCTTGTTTTTCAAATGAAAACTTCAACTGAAAGAAATAAAGAAGAAGTGAATCCGTATCTTGCACAGAGAATGGGATGTAAAAAAACTCACATATTGGAACGAAGTGGAAATCCCGCCTTGACGGGACTACGAAAAGCCCGCCGCCTCAGCAATAGGTGTACTGCCAGAAAATGTCGAAATAATGATCGTTGTGGTCTACAGCATCCGGTACAATAACGAAGAAGTTGCACATATACGGGCTCCCGAGTGGTCGCAGGGGTGGTTGTTACCTGACCCTGCGACCGCCAGGGAGTCCGTCTGGACGACCGCCAGGGAGTCCCATACGGGCACGGCCGTCTGGACGGAGCAGTTCCATAATCCGTATTTGGCGATGGGGAGGACGAAGCGTGAAGAATCGCTCCGGTGGAGCGATTTAGCTTCGGGCCAGCCTGCAGGGGCGGCGGTGATGTATGTGGATCCGGATGGGGAATTCGTTGTAGCGATGTTCATAGGTGCTGGCATTGGTTTGCTCAGCAATGGCATGAACAATGCTGCACGTGGAGAGAATTTTTTTGACAATTCAGGACACGCCATTTTAATGGGAGCAGTTTCGGGAGCCTTCTCTTATGGCATAGGTCAGGCCGTTGCGGCAGGCGGGAGCTTTGTAGGACAGACATTGGCCCACGCCCATTTAGGTGGGATCATGTCTACCATGAATGGTGGTAAGTACGGCAGTGGTTTTCTTTCAGGTGGTATGGGTTCATTGGCCGCTCCGGTAGTAGGGTCTATTGCCGGACAAGTGAAGAACAATTACCTAAAGGGAGGTATCATCACGGTGGGCGGTGCCGTAGCCGGAGGATTGGGTGCCGAACTCACAGGAGGCAATTTTTGGGATGGTGCAAGAAACGGAGCGATAAGTGCGGGGTTGAATCATGCGATGCATATGGGGGATCCGCTTAAAGCGAATAAGAAGAACGCAATGACCTTGGAAGAGTGGAAAGCAAAGTTTGACGGAATGAGTACGGTAGAAGTCAAGAAAATTATAGGAGGAGGATGGGGTTCGGGATCTGGAACGCCACAAAAGGGTAAATCCGGTAGATACGTTGAGGATCCGATAACTGGTAACATTATTGATATGAAGCATGCCATCATTGTCGGACGATATCCTAAATGGGTAGGTGATTTTTGGGAGTGGCAACAAGGGGTTCGGGGTAAAGCCAGTGGAAATGATCCTCAAGATTACTTCTCAAACCAATTAGGCAGAGAATTTTATGCCTCCCCTTATTCAATTCCCACTCAGTATCGTTCGGGCTACGGACCACTGCCCGGCTCGAGTGTGATGCCGCAATACTATAATGACTTTGCCACAAGAATGTACAACTTTTTAATGAACCGATAATGAAAGGCTGTTTTACTTCTCTTCTAAAGCTCATATATGTTATGGCTGGCCTTGTGCTTATTGCAGTCATCGCCTTTGCCATTGATATTTACATAAGTAGACAAACTTACGCCACAATTTATGCCTGCCTGGACGAGATTGAAATCGGAGATTCATCGGCCGAGGTTGTGGAAAAAATGAAACCATTCAAAAAGAGCCCTGATAAGATTTTTGAGAATGACTCTATTTATTATGAAGGAAGTTACCACTCCGTCACAAGCTATTTCTATTATACCCGTTGGGACGCCTCAGAGCACATATACTTTTTCTTTCCAACGGGTCAGGATACTTTATTTCATTTGTACTATGATTAGTAAATGATATTCTCGCATATAGTTTGGGTAGCTGTAGAGCAATATACGCTTGATCTTGTGCAATGTGGCAATTCTGAATCAGGTACGGCTGCAAACTTTTTCAGCTCCATGTTCTCAAAGGTGGTAGTGTGTTTTGCGGCAGCACCGCATGCAACCTCGCCTTGTCAGGCCGCGCTTGCGGAATCTCATCTCATGCTGCGGAAGGTAATTTCTGGCAGGGCTTTGGAACGGGGGTCACGGTGGCGGGGTTGAATCATTTGGCGCATTCATGGCTACAATGCTTCACCCGCATCCCGAAGGGGCGGCAAGATATGAATTTTTCAATTCGTGTAAAACAGAAACTATATACAGCGCAGTTGATCACAAAAAGCAGTCAAAGCCGGAGCAAAAGGGCGCAGGAAGGGGCCATCATCCATTGAGCTGTACCATGCGGCCGCAATAAGTGCTTGTGCAGAAAAACCTGGAGCTGTGGATGGAGGCTTGTGGCGCGTCCAGTGGCTATCCATCCCACAAGTACGGGATGAAGCAACTACTTGAATTATGGATGGTATTTTAATGAGTATATTGGCTCCGTGATTGCAGACAATGAAATGAAAGTAGGCCCCTCCATGATGATGGCGGTAAACAAGGATCAGAAAATGCAGGCCTCGGTGGAGTATTTCTACACCGAAGATGCTCCGGGAGCAAGCTATG
>SLDS01000176.1 GCA_007125175.1 Flavobacteriales bacterium | reverse complement strand
GGCTCATCGTGAAAGCCCACGCACTCGGTGCACTTGTCGGTTACGATGTAGTATACATCCATGCTACCGGGTTCCTGTTCGCCTTCTGCATCATAGGTATTACCCATGGGAGTGAGCACCTCGCCCTTCAGATCGGTACCATCGGTCATTCGCCATTCAACGCCACCTTCGTAGATCGCATTGTTTGGACACTCCGGCTCGCAGGCACCACAGTTGATGCACTCATCCGTTATCATTATCGCCATGGCTAAATCTTTTTCGGTTTTTCGTTTGTGTTCGCAAAGATAAGCGCTTGAGCGGTGAAATTGTTCTCTTTTTTCCTTCAGCCATCATTCCGCGCAGCTGAGCCGTACCTATAAGTGAAGTCCGACAAGACCTTGATGAAAGCGGGCCATTCCTATTTCTACGCACAACTTCGGGCCCTTACGAATTTATCTAATTTTGCCGAAAGGCGCATACAGCGTAAAACTGAGTAAAACCTCATGCCCTGAGGTAGAAATGCAGAGGAGGAAAAGGCCCTCGCCCATAGAGAACCTTGGATCTGAAAGGAGTTATGAGCAATACAGAAAAGCAAACATCGACTAAAGAATGGGTTTCGCTGCTTAGCGAGATGTCGAAGCATATCGCAGGATGGCATGAGTCCCTGCTATCGGGTGATGGACATGGATCTGGGCAGTGCCCTGCCTTGCTCTTCGATGCTGTGGCCCGCAGCAAGGCTGAAAATCCCTGGTTTACCGAAGAAAATGTACTATCAGCCCTCCAAGCTTTGAGCTATATGCTCCGCAAAGAAGGTGCCCGTGAATGGGCCGAGCGCTATGGAGGCCTCCCGATGAAATACACGGGAAAAAGGGTGGGCATTGTGGCCGCGGGCAATATTCCCATGGTGGCCTTTCACGATGTGCTCTGTGTGCTGGTGAGTGGGCACAAGGCACTGGTAAAGTGCTCATCTCAGGATAAGGTGCTGCTCCCGGCGCTTTTTGCAAGTTTGGAGGCAGCATTGGGAACAGCCTTTGAGATCGAATGGGTCAAGGCCACTATGCCTCAGATGGATGCCGTAATCGCGACAGGTAGCAACAATACATCGCGGTATTTCAAATCATACTTCAAGGATATTCCCCACATCATACGCCGCAACCGCAATTCGGTAGCCATTCTCGAAGCTGAGCTCACTGAGGATGAGCTTCAAGCCTTGGGAAAGGACATCTTCGGCTATTTCGGCTTAGGTTGTCGCAATGTATCCAAACTCTACGTGCACAGCGATTTTGACCTGGACCGCTTGTTTCGGGCCATTTACCCCTTTCGCGACATCATCCACCACCACAAGTACGCCAATAACTACGATTACTACAAGGCTTTATGGCTGCTCAACAGGGAGGAGCTACTCGACAATGGCTTCCTGCTGCTGCGACCCTCCGAAGCCCTTGCGAGCCCTCCGGGTGTGCTCTTTTACGAGCGCTTCAGCGATGCAGCTAGCGTCCATAAAAGGCTCGATGAGCAAAGGGAGGATATTCAATGTGTACTTTCCCACCGGGATCTGCCTTTCGGCAAAAGTCAGGAGCCGGAACTCTGGCAATACGCGGATGGTGTGGACACCGTGGCCTTTTTGAATACGATCGCTTGATTATCAACTACTCCGATCTCCTCCACCAGCCTCCTATCGGAATTTTCTTAGATTTGGATGCTCAGCTTTGCCCGAATCAGGGTGGCGCACTTTTCCATAATCCCAGCATTAGCAAGACCAAAACATACAATGGACAAGCATTTACAATCATTTATAGCAGGCTTACCCAAATGCGAATTGCACCTGCATCTCGAGGGTAGTTTTGAACCGGAGCACATGTTTGAAATGGCCCGTCGAAATCAGGTGGAAATACCCTACTCCAGCATCGAAGAGCTCAAGAAAGCCTATCAATTTGCCAATTTGCAAGAATTTCTCGACATCTATTACGCGGGGGCACAGGTATTGCTTCACGAAGCCGATTTTGAAGAGCTCACTTGGCGCTATATGCAGCGGGTACATGCCGAGAATACCCGCCATGTGGAGGTATTCTTCGATCCGCAAACCCATACCGATCGCGGTGTGGCCTTCGCCACCGCAATCGGAGGCATACTCAAGGGCCTCGAAAGGGCACGCACAGAGCTCGGCATGAGCGCCTCGCTGATCATGAGTTTCCTGCGGCACTTGAGCGAGAAGGCAGCCTTTGCCACCCTGGAAAAAGCACGGCCATGGAGAGCGCATATTCTCGGTGTGGGCCTCGACTCCTCCGAGCTCGGCAACCCTCCTTCCAAGTTTGAGCGGGTTTTTGCCAAAGCGCGTGAAGAGGGCTACCTGCTCATGGCCCATGCCGGCGAGGAAGGGCCCGCAGACTATATCCGCGAGGCGCTCGACCTGCTCAAGGTGCATCGCATCGACCACGGCAACCGCTGTATGGACGATGACCTGCTTGTGGCCGAGCTTTCGCGAAAGCAGGTACCACTCACCCTATGCCCACTTTCAAATGAAAAGCTACAAGTGTGCCCGGATTTGAGCAAGCATCCCCTCAAAAATATGCTCAAGGTGAACCTGCTCGTAAGCATACACTCCGACGACCCCGCTTATTTTGGAGGATACATGAATGCCAACTACCTGGCCATGGCCGAAGCCTTGGATTTGAACAAGGACGAGATCATCGACCTGGCCAAAAATGCCTTCCGCTCCAGCTTTCTCGAGGAAGCGCAGAAGGAAGAATACCTCGCCGAAGTGGAAGCTTATGCCCGCCGCTTTTCGGAAAAGGGAATGAGCGTGTAGCAGCCTGAAGCGCAGCTTTTCTAAGCTCTGGCAAAGCCCCGAAGTTCTATATTAGCTCGACTGAATAATTCATTGATCATGTTGTTGTTCCTAATTATAGTAGCTATTTCAATAACGATTATCGTTTACTTGGTCTCGAAAGATGGTAATCACTACCCCAATGACATTCCACCAGCTGACAGCGTAGTTGATATCGGGCTCTCAACCAAGTTAAAAACATCTGTAAATCATTTAAATGAAAAAAGTGACAGAAAGCATAGAATGCATCATATCAAGTACAATACTGCTTCAAACTTGATATTGGAAAGATTGGAGGAATTTAGAACATACGAAAATATGCCAGAGTCACTTTTAGACGAAAATGAGTGGCGAATTTTGATCAAGAATCAGAACGGAAAAATACTGGCCGGACAACTATTTAATGATTCCCACTTTTTTGATCTAGGAGTGAAGCCACATGAGGTCGATGATTTAATCGAGGCAATTAAGAGTTCCTACACGAATTCGGGACGTAGTGATAGGCTGTCCAAAAGCATCTTCTATTCTCTTATTGATGTTAAAAGAAAAGGAATAGACGAGTCGTCTTATCCCGAACTTTCAAACTTTCAAGAAGATGATCTTTTTGATTTTCTGTTGTTTTTAAAGAAAAAACGTTTGTACCTTTCGGAATACCTGTACAATAAGGGCGTTGCAATAGCTCGCAAAAAGCTAGAAGATTGTCTATCGAGCAATTTGTCGTACACAGAAATAAAAAATAGAACCCGTAGACTAAGCGTATTCATCCAACTACCAATGGATGAAATCGAGTCAAGGAAAATTACGAAAGTCAAAGCGGCAGCAGGTTCAGAGTCTAAGATGGAAGAGTTAATCAGAAAACGTCGCAATGCAAAATCAAGAATCAGTAAGGCTCGCAAAAAAAATGATGAAGAAAAACTGCAAGTAGAATTGGAAAAATTGCAGGCCATAGAATTAGAGATCGAGAGGGAGCGAAAAGAAATAAGCTAATCGTCATTGGTTAAGTCCAACAATTCTATCCCAAAACCATGTAGCAGATTCAAAACTCACTACAAGATCTGCATAGAAAATGGCTACGCGATCCCCGAGGGGGAGGCTAAAGCCCAAAACCCGGCCCTCATGCTTCGGGCCGGTTTTTTTTGCTCCCGGGCAGGTGCTCAAGCGCGCTTGGCACCTGCCCGGGAGCAAAAAACCCCGCCTGTCGGCGGGGTTTTGGGCTTGCGGAGAGAGGGGGATTCGAACCCCCGATACCCGTTTCCAGGTATGCATGTTTAGCAAACATGTGGTTTCAGCCACTCACCCACCTCTCCAATGGGAGCGCAAATTTAAGAAAGCATTTGCGAAAAGCGCTATGAAGGTGAAAAAATTTCCATGAAGGATGGTTTAGAGCCTTCTTGATAACTTAGTGTTAAATCTACAATTAGTTTGGCGAAAGGGGCTGAAAAAGCCTACCTTTGTCTGCCGAAATCAGAGCAATTGCGGTTTCTATGAAAGACGATACAGGCCATGAGCTCCACAAGAGCTTCGACGCAGAAGGCCGGGAAATATCCCCCCAACTCGATGAAGGAGTAAAAAACTACCTCATCGACATAGACGGCACCATCACCGAAGATGTGCCCAATGAAGAACCCGAAAGAATGGCCACTTGTGAGCCCTTTGCTGATGCATTGGAGATCATCAACAAGTGGTACGATCAGGGGCACATTATCACTTTTTTTACCTCCCGCACCGAAGAACACCGCGATGTAACCGAAGGCTGGTTGCGCAAGCACGGATTTCGCTATCACGGATTGCTGGTGGGCAAACCCCGGGGTGGAAACTACCACTGGATTGACAATCACATGGTAAGAGCCACCAAATTCAATGGCAAATTCACCGATCTGGTGAAACGCACCAAGGAAATCGAAGTTTTTCGCCGCTGAGCAACCAAGTGGTGCAAGGCGGTTTTGCCGCAAGGCCATCTTTTCTATTTTTGCCCCTTATCTTCAAGGAGAATTAAATGGATATCGAGATAAAACTGCCCGATGGCTCCGCGCGTCATTACCCCGCCGGAATCAGCTCGCTGGATGTAGCCCGTGACATAAGCGAAGGTTTGGCCCGCAATGTGCTTGCAGCCAAGGTAAACGGTAAGGTTGTAGATGCCACACGACCCATCGGGGCCGATGCAGAGCTACAACTGCTCACCTGGCAAGATGAAGACGGCAAAGCTACCATGTGGCATTCATCAGCCCACCTGCTGGCCGAAGCCTTGCAGCACTTCTATCCCGACATCAAATTTGCCATAGGCCCGCCCATTGAGAACGGCTTCTACTACGATGTAGACCTCGGCGAGGAGAGCATCAGCGAGAAAGATGTGGACAAGATCGAGGCCAAAGTGCTGGAATTGGCCAGGGAGAAGAACCCCTACATCCGCCATGAAATCAGCAAAGCCGATGCCCTGGATTACTACCGCAAGAAGGAAGATCCCTACAAACTGGAGCTGATTGAGGATTTGGAAGACGGGCAGATCACCTTCTATGAGCAGGGTGGATTCACCGATCTGTGCCGGGGCCCGCACATACCCGACACCTCCTTTGTAAAAGCTGTAAAAATCACCGGGATAGCCGGAGCTTACTGGCGTGGTGATGAAAACAACAAACAGCTCACGCGCATTTACGGGATCAGCTTTCCCAAACAGAAGGAACTCAAAGAATACCTGCACATGCTTGAGGAGGCGCAAAAACGCGATCACCGCAGGCTGGGCAAAGAGATGGGGCTCTTTACCTTCTCTTCCAAGGTGGGCATGGGCCTGCCCCTGTGGCTGCCCAAAGGCGCGATGCTCAGGGAGCGGCTGGAAGCATTTTTGCGTCAAGCGCAAAAAAAGGCCGGATACCTGCCGGTGATCAGCCCGCACATCGGCAGCAAGTCGCTGTATGTAACCTCGGGGCACTACGCCAAATATGGCAAGGATTCCTTCCAGCCCATACACACCCCACACGAAGGCGAAGAGTATCTGCTCAAGCCCATGAATTGCCCGCATCACTGCGAGATGTACAAAGCCGAGCCAAGATCCTATCGAGATCTGCCCCTGCGATTTGCAGAGTTTGGCACGGTGTATCGCTATGAGCAGAGTGGTGAGCTACACGGTCTTACACGTGTGCGGGGTTTCACACAAGACGATGCCCACATCTTTTGCACGCCGGAGCAGGTGAAGGATGAATTCAAAAAAGTAATAGCCCTCGTGCTGTACATTTTCAAGACCCTGAGTTTTGAGAACTTCGTGACACAGGTTTCACTGCGCGATCCGGATAATCCCGAAAAGTACATCGGCTCGGATGAAAACTGGAACAAAGCTGAGAAAGCCATTCTGGAGGCTGTACAAGAGGAAGGACTCGACTATGTGGTAGAAGAGGGCGAAGCGGCCTTTTACGGACCCAAGCTCGACTTCATGGTGCGGGATGCCATTGGACGAAAATGGCAACTGGGCACCATACAGGTGGACTACAACCTACCCGAACGCTTTGAGCTCGAATATGTAGGACAAGACAATCAGCGACATCGACCTGTGATGATTCACCGTGCACCTTTTGGAAGCATGGAGCGCTTCGTGGCGGTGCTTATAGAGCATTGCGCAGGTAAGTTTCCGCTATGGCTGAGCCCCGATCAGGTGAAGATTTTGCCGGTGAGCGAAAAATATCACATTTATGCCGAAGAAGTTTCAAATGAGCTAAATAATTGCGATATTCGCGCCCTCATTGACGAGCGCAATGAAAAAGTAGGCCGGAAAATTCGCGATGCCGAAGTAGAAAAGATACCTTACATGCTCATTGTCGGTGAGAATGAAGCAAATGAAGGTAGCGTTTCGGTGCGAAAGCAAGGTCAGGGCGATCTCGGGAGTATGAAGCTCGAAGAGTTCGTCTCGCACTTTAACGAAGAGATTGAAAGCCTTTTGGCAAATGTTTAACCTTAAACTGTAGAGTCATAGCGAAGAGATTTCAAAGACGCGGCCCGAGACGGGTTGTCAAGGAAGATCCTCACAAGATCAACGAAAAAATTTCAGCACGCGAAGTGCGTGTGGTAGCTGACGGTGTGCCAGCCGACGTATACCCCATCAAAACCGCACTTGAAATGGCTTCGGAACGCGGTCTGGATTTGGTGGAAATTGCACCCAATGCATCTCCACCGGTTTGTAAGATCATTGATTACAAGAAGTTTCTCTACGACCAGAAGAAAAAGCAAAAAGAACTCAAGAGCAAGCAACAAAAAGTTGTTGTGAAGGAAGTGAGATTTGGGCCCAACACCGATGACCACGACTTCGAGTTTAAGCTCAACCATGCGAGAAAATTCCTCGAAGAAGGTGCCAAGGTGAAAGCCTTCGTATTCTTCAAGGGCCGCACCATCGTCTTCAAGGAGCGAGGAGAAGTGCTGCTGCTGCGATTTGCCAAAGAACTGGCTGATCTCGGCTCCATAGAGCAACTCCCCAAGCTGGAAGGCAAAAGGATGATCATGATGATCAATCCGAAAAAGAAGTAATTCGAACACAGGAAGTATACACCACATAAAAAAGCGACACAATGCCAAAGATGAAAACCGTATCCAGCGCCAAGAAGAGATTCTCCTTCACGGCCAGCGGAAAGGTGAAGCGCAAGCACGCTTTCAAAAGTCACATCCTGACCAAGAAAGCCACCAAGCGCAAGCGCAATTTGACCAAGACTACCTTGGTACACAAAGCCGACATGAACAATGTGAAAGACATGCTCTGCGTATAATACGCGAGACTCATTCACGACAAAATTAACAGGTTGTAAAATCCAGGGACTGAGTTTAAGATCGCCACCGAGCGGCACTTCTTCCCAAAAAATTCAGAAACATGCCAAGATCAGTAAATGCCGTAGCTTCACGCGCCCGTCGCAAGAAAGTGCTGAAGCAAACCAAAGGCTATTTCGGTAGAAGGAAAAACGTCTTTACCGTAGCCAAAAATGCCCTCGAAAAAGGACTGCAATACGCCTACAGAGACCGCCGCCAAAAGAAGCGCAATTTTCGCGCACTTTGGATTCAGCGCATCAATGCCGGAGCTCGCCAACATGGCTATTCCTACTCGGCCTTCATGGGCAAGCTCAAAGAAAACAATATCAACCTCAACCGGAAGGTTTTGGCCGATTTGGCCATGAACCATCCCGAGGCCTTCAAGGCTGTAGTGAACGCCGTGAAATAAATATTAGAACTTCCTGTTGAATAAAGGGCCCTCGTGGCTCTTTTTTTTGGCTTAATTTTAGCTCTCCTTTCCCCACATATTTACCCTTCTGCATGCATCGATTTTTTCTGAGTCTCTTTTGCTTCATTAGTATAGCTCCTCACGTTCAGGGTCAGCTACTGCGCAATTTTCATTTTACGGAACACGAGCGCTTTCGAGAATTTGTTGACAAAGCCCAGGACTTCTGCACCTTTCCGGAAGGTACATGGCTCAACAGCGATATGAACTACCCGGCTGGCAGCATGCAAGGCAAGCTCAGTATCGTGCAGTACGGCTCTTTTGACAATGTATT
>SLDS01000228.1 GCA_007125175.1 Flavobacteriales bacterium | reverse complement strand
GTTACAGTTTGGCTCAAGAGACAATGTTGTTGGGTTGAAAAATGACCTAAGCGCCATGCACGCCATCCACGCAGTGGATACCTTACAAAGCATCTCATGAAGCGAAGCGCAATAATCGAGAGCCTTGTAATCGGAATCTTTGATTTCAAAGGGTCTCGATACATTTTTCCCGGCGTAAAAGTTTTCAGTTGCGATGAGCCTTGAACAGCCGGGAAAAACACTCGCCGTGTCCGTCTGGAACCTGACGGTACCTTTCACATCAGAGACTCAGCCTCCAATTCAGGATTCCGAAATGTAATTGGGAAAACCTAAATTAATGAAAACATGCGGGATGCAGAAGTGTATATAAGTAGGCTCTACGATTGGCCCAGACCTGCAAGTGCAGCGCAAAAGCAAACAAATCTGAAGAGCTGATGGGGTTCGCAGCTTGACGACTCGGCTCACTCTGGCGGGCAGCCCACAAGGAGTGGATCCGGAATGCGGAAAGGAGGAGCTGGAAGCGGAAGTTTTGTCACAATGGGTCGAATACTGGTGATTTCATCCCCTGGCTCAACCGGGAAAAAATCCTTAGGTATCATGGTGAAACTGAAAATTCCTTCTCCATCGAAATCCATTTGCACCTCAAGCGGATCACCTCCCGAAGGCGGAAAAACCTGCTCCGGGCCGCCATTTACGCTGTAGCGAAAAGTCATATAGGCATCTGTTGGGCCCATGTTTTGGAGTCCGGGATTGCTCTCCTGATTGTTGTCATAGGTGAATATCACATACTCATCATCGAAAAATGTGAGCGGAAAGGGGCAAATAACTTCAACACAACCCACGGGCTCTGGAATAATGGATAGATCCTCACTCTTGGGCTCCGGATCGCCATTCCCATTCTTTTTCTTAACGAGAAAGTGTATGCCATTTTCGTAAAAAACAGCTGGCTCCGCATCGTAAAACTGTGCAGGTGATGCAGTGAGAAAATCAAAATACCACAGATTCGGATCGTTTTCATCCTGCTTCATAACCATATTGTCATTGGAATTTCCCCAGTCTCCATTGCTCACATCGACGTTTCCAAAGAGCAGTGGCCGGTCTTCATTGGGAATCCATGTCCAAATGTAAAGCGGATCGTCCTTGCTCACCGGATGCACATTGGGGCATTGGCAGTCATCAGAACTTATATCCACGTAGAGGCGAACTGAGCTGGTAACATCAGTGGGGTCGGGTTCAAAATAGATTCCCTGGCCCTGAGCATCAAGCCCAGTAACAGTGATTAGAGCGATCAAAAAGTATTGCAGTTTTTTCATGATTCAAATCTAGTTTACCCTGTCAAAGATAAATCGATAGCCCAACGCCGGGCGGATTTCACCATCTACCACACAAGTGCGCTTGATGATCACAATATCAAGACGGTTGTCAATGATGCGCACCGGCGATCTCAGGTTGGCAACAAGGGTTTCTCCTCCGCTGGTAATATTGATTCTGCGCGGTGCTTCATCGAGATCAAAGGCCCAGGTACCCTCAGAGGGGAATACCTGTCCTCCCGCCCCTTCAAGGGATACAAAGGAACCATCTACATCAAACTTAAGGGTGGTGGGCTCTCCATTGAGAAAAAAGCGACCGATATTTTTTCGCGGGCGCGATGGATTGCCCTCATCGATCAATTCCACATCGCTCAGCTCCCAGTCGGTAGCGGTCAGGCCTTCGATATGGCTCCATGGATCGCCTATTTCACGGTCGTCGTCCAGTTTGCAGCCCTGGACAGCTATCAGCAAGGCCGCAGCTCCAAGCACAGGTAACAGCCATTTGAGTTTTTTCGCCATTCTCATTGCTTATTTCTTATTCACTTTCTTCCTGTTCAGGTCAACAACCTCCAGCCGGATTGAGCGGGAACAAATCCGTTTCCTCAGTGGCAGGAAACTGCAAAACCATGCCGGGACAATCCCAGGTTGCACCCCGAATGATGATGTTTTCGCCCTGGGCTCCCCTTCGTTTCAGATCGTGCAATCGCTGACCTGTAAAAGCATTTTCCAATCTGCTTTCGGCCCGGGCAGCATTGATTACCGTCTGGTCACTGGCAGAGCTGGTGAGGTTAAACACTACGGAGTTGTAAGCTCTCTGCCGAATGGCATTGATATCCGCAATGGCTTGATCCAAATTTTGATTGAGTTCTCCGGCACACTCTGCCCTGATCAACATCATTTGCGTGTAGGTAAAGATAGGAATATTGAAGAATTCCGGATTGAAGAGCTTGGTAACAAAAAAGAAGTTGCCATCGATCTCCCTTTCTTCAAATAGGGTATCTCTCGGAGCCCCTTCAGGGCCCAAGGTAGCAGCCTCATAGAAGTCTTCGGACAAGCGAAGTGTGACGTTTGGGGCTTCGCTGAGGTAATTTCCGCGAAAGGCGGCATTTCGGCTGTCAACATTACCGGGGCCAAACTCAAAACTAAAGATGTAGAAGATAGCCTCTGAACCCGCCTCCGGAAATTGGTAGCGGCTCACATTGTCAGGGTCAAACATTACCTGACCGGAATTGATCACCTGATCGGCCAATGTGTATGCCAAGTCGTATTGATGCATTTGAAAACGTACGCAGGCTTCTAAAGCAAGTGCAGCGGTTTGTGAGGCGTATACCTCCACATTGGGCGTTAATACTCCTTCCTGTTTTGCGAAAGCGATATCCTCAAGAATGAAATCGTACACCTCGGCCACCGTGTTGCGTCCTACATTCTCCACATCGGTCGTGGTGCGGATAGCAATACCCGGATGGCTGTTATTGGGTGAAAAATTGTAGGGTTGGGCCCACAAGCGCACCAAATCAAAGTGGCAGAGTGCACGGATGAAGCGGGCTTCGGCTTCGATGCGCGCCCGTTCGGCAGGAGTCAGGTCCTCGGGTATATCGAGGTTTTGCATCACCGTATTTGCACGCAAGATGGCAATGTAGGCATTGAAAAATACACCACCGGCCGAGCCATTGAATATACTCGTGGATCGCAGCCATATCTCATTGTAATTGTCCTGATTGAAAGGGCGGTCAAGATCGTCAGTAAGGAGGGTGCCGAGGTTTTGCATGCCTCCATTGTAGGTATTGGCCAGCACATCATAGGCAGAAATCAAGACCTCTTGCAGGTCACTGGCCGTTCGTATGGCCTCACTGGGCAGTACATTATCACCGGTATCCGGCGGTTTTTGTTCGAGCAAATCACTGCATGAAGCCAGCATCAGCATGGTGGCTGTAGCGAGAATGGCGGGTATTTTGAACTTTGTGAACCTGTTCATATCGATCAGAATCTAAGGTTGAATGAGATGGTATATGACTGTTCCTGTGGCGGAGTCAAGAAGGTGATATTCGGACTCATGTTTCGGTCGGTTGGATTCTCAAAATCGCGGGCGATTTCGGGATCCAAGCCAGGAAAATTCGTGAAGGTCAAGAAATTCATCGCCGTTAATGTGATAATGGCCCCGTCGAAGTCAAGGCTTCCGAACTTGAAAGAAGGCACATTGTAACTCACGCTAAGTCGGCGGAAGCGCAAATAATCGCCCGGGTGAAGCCACTGCGTGGTGTTGAGTTGGAAGGGGTCGCCCACTCCAAAGTTTTCAGGCTGCAGAGAAAGCTGCGCATACTCGGCCTGATCGCCGGGTTGACGCCAGCGGTCGAAGATCTCATCACGCATATTCCAGTCGGTAACTACACCGAGTTGACGCTTGGATGAAGAATCGTAAATATTGCTACCTAGGCTGTATACGAGCACCATGCCGACCTCCCATCGTCCAAATGAGAAGGTATTGGTCAATCCTCCAACAGCAAGCGGCAAGACCCTTCCAACAGGTACCCTGTTGATTGGATCCCAATCATTGGTTTGATTTCCATCGGAATCGAGATAGATGTTTCGTCCGGTCTCGGGGTCTACACCCACATGCCTTACAAGGAAGTTTGTACCTACAGGCTTTCCTACCACCACGCGGGTGTCATTGGTACCACCACTCACCGCATCGGGAGTATAGTTACCAATGCTGGTAATTTCATTGTAGTTGTAAGCAGCATTGAAGTCCAATCGCCAGAGCACGCGCTCTCGATCCATCACAATGGCTCCGATGTCGAGTTCTACACCGCGGTTGATGATCTGCCCTACATTGTCCCAGAAATTGCCAAATCCTGTAGAGGGCTGCGGGGTGAGGTTGAGCAGTACATCGGTCGTGTTTTTGTTGTAAAAGGAGATAGTGGTTGTGAGGCGATCATCGAAAAATCCTGCTTCAATCCCCACGTCAAAGATGTTTGCCGTTTCCCAACGGATATCCGGGTTGGGACGTACTGCGAGGAATCGGAAATCCTGACCATTGTATCCATTCTGCCGAAGCTCGTACTGTCCGAATTGTTGGTAGTTGGGAATGGCTGCATTACCTGTGATACCCCAACCGGCGCGAAGCTTCAGGAAGGAAACATTCTCGCTTCCTTTGAGGAAGTCCTCCTCGCTGATTATCCAGCCGGCACTGGCCGATGGGAAGAATCCATAGCGGTTGTTTTCACCAAATCGGGAGGAGCCATCGGTTCGCATGGTAAACTGACCGAAGTACTTGTCTTTCATCGCATAATTTACCCTTGCAAAGGTGCTGATGAAGTTGAAAACTTCAGAGCGGGTTCCATCGGAGAAAACTCCGGGTGTGGCTGGAATGGTATCGCCCGCTTCGGTAATCCTTTCTTCCTGAAATCGCTGATCGAGCAAGCCCGGTGTATCGAGGAAAGAACTGTTTACAAATTGGTCTTGCCTCCAAAGGCGATTGTAAGCACGGGTGGTGCTCTGTTGGTATTCGAATCCTACCATGTAGGTAAGCACGTGGTCTTTATTCCGATCGTCGATGTAGGTGGCCGTACCATTGGTATTCCAGTTGTTCACCCAGGTGGGAAAGCGCTCGGCAAGAGAGTTTACCACCGAGTTTCTCTGTCCGTTGAGCAGTCTCGCATCTAAGTATCGATCGTCTTTCAAATCCATGTAATCATAGCCCACATAACCCTGAATGAAAAGGTTCTTCATCGGCGTGTAATTCACGCTTATGCTATTGATGGACCTCCATTCGGTCGTTCGCCAATCCTGAAGCTCGCGCTGTCTCACCGGGTTAGCACCCTGATCCCAGTAGTCGCCGGGCAGGTAGAGCAATTCTCCATCGGAGTTTCGCACCGTATCGCGGTAGGTGATCGGGTAGATAGGCAATGCATTGGACATGGCCGCTCCCAGACCCCCACTCCATGCAGCATCCACCCTGTTGTTTACTCCGCGGGTAATGGAGGTGCTGGCGGTAAGCTCCAAATCCTTATTCACCCGGTAATTCACATTGGTGCGGAAGGCGGTTCGCTCATAGGAGTTTCCGATCAGATAGCTTCCATTGTCCTCATAACCGATGGACGAGAATACATCCACATTCCGGCTACCAAATTGAGCGCTGTAGTTGTAGCTTTGCTTGAGGCCTATGCCGACCGTTTCATCTACCCAATCGGTATTGGTGCGTCGGGCCTGATCCCAGGTAATTCCACCGGGCAAGCTGGCGAGACCAACATTTCCATCATTCTCCCAAGCTTCTTGCCTCAGCTGCAGGTATTGCTGTGAGTTGAGCATATTGGGACGGGCTGTGGGCATTGAGATCCCGTGCCGCGTTTCCAGATTGTGTTTCCAACCCGTTCCGGTACCGCGCTTGGTGGTGATCAGGATTACCCCGTTTGCTCCGCGCGATCCGTAGATACCGGTGGCCGCCGCATCTTTTAGCACCTCGATGCTCTCTATGTCATTGGGATTGATCGTGGCGAGTGGGTTATTGTTCATCCCGCCGCGGTTTTGGTTGAGGAAGAAGTCTTGGGTAATGGGAATTCCATCTACCACATAGAGTGGGTCTCCGGCTGCTGATATGGAGGCGATACCCCGTATCCTTACCACCGATGCCGAGCCCGCAAGCCCACTACCTGTGGTTACTTGAACACCCGAAGCCTTTCCTTGCAGTCCCGCCTCGAAGCTTGGAGTGGGAATATCGGTGATCTTCTTCGCATCTACTTTGGTGATCGCACCGGTCACTTCCCTTCGACGCTGCACACCGTAGCCCACCACTACAAACTCTTCCAGGATCTCCTGATCGAGCTCCATTACATGGTTGACCTCAACTTCACCACCAGGCAAAACGTTTATCGTTTTGCGCTCTTGTTTGTAACCGATAAAGCTGAATATGAGTACTTGCTCGCCGGTGGGTGCCCTCTGTATGGTGTACTCCCCATCGAGATTGGTGGCGCTTCCGATACTTGTACCGTCTATGCGCACAGTCACCCCGGGCATGGGCGATCCCAATTCATCTTTAACCAATCCCCTAACGATTTGCGCTTCCGCAAATGAAGCCAATAGCAGCGCACTGAACAAGAAGCACAGGCGAGGTGCGTAAGATCTCATAAAGGTTAATGATTTGTCATGGTTGGCGAACATTTTCGCGCCATGGTTTCACAATAGGTTCTCATCTTGCTCGAACCAATCTGAGGCGAAATTAACAAAATTTGTTAGGTGTTAAGCTAACACTAATAAAATTTAAATTGACTCAGCGCTGAAGCACCACTTTGGTGGAAGCAGTGCCTCCCTCAGCGATCAGCTGCACAATGTACAAGCCATTCTGGCACTGACCGCCCCCGCTGAAATTCCCATTCCAGCGAACAAGGTGGTTTCCGGCAGCTTTCAGACCCCGATCGAGTACAGCCACTTCACGCCCCTGCAAATCCAGCACTCGGATTTGTACTTCCTGGGCATCCTGAAGGGTGTAGCTCACTTGTGTTTGGTACACAAAAGGGTTTGGGTAGGCATCTAGGAGGGCACCGCCTTTGAAATTCACCTCTTCGGTATTTACCGTCAGGTCGGGGGTCTCTAGCTGTACTGTGGTGTAAATGCGGTATTCACCGGGCTCCAGTTCAAAGGCATTGTCGAGATTGTTCTCTTCGATGCTACCGCCGGAGAAGTAATCATACCAGGTACCGGTTTGGGTAAAACCCGGCACCATGCTGATGCTGTTCACACTGAAATTGGCGATTATCACCACATCCATGGTGGGATGCTGAATGATCAAGCGCTTTCCGAAGCCCCCCACATCGTAGGTGTAGTCGTTGGAAGAGAAGGCATCGTAATCGGTCTTGAGCTTATTGATCGCAGCCATCACCTTGTAGAGCCGCTTTCTTGCGGGCACTTCCAGATAGTCCCAGCGCACAGGCTTATTGGCCGTTCGGCAATCGGGATTTACCGTACCATCGGGGCAGTGGTTGATGCTGTAATCATAGCCCAATTCACCAAATTGCCAGATCATCTTCGGGCCAAGCAGAGGAATGTGAATGGCCGCTGCTGCTTCTACCCTCGAGAGGCCAATCTCCAAGTCACGGGTGTCGTGATCGGGATTGCTCTGATTGCCGAAGAGCTGGTTCTTGTACATCAGGCGCTCTTCGTCATGGCTTTCGGCATAGCTCACTACATTGGGATTCTCCCAACCACGGGTCTTGTAGTCCGCCCAATTCAGGTTGCTGCTATAGCCCATCGTGGCCTCGTTGAATTGGAAGTTCATATCACCCCAAAGCAGGAATCCGCTGTTGGCGAGAACGGTTTCTTCCGGGTTGTCACCCAAATGCTCGAGAATAAGGTATGGATCCTCATCCACCTCATGAATCTCATCGCGTATGCGCAGCCAATGGTCTACCCGTGTTTGATCGTACTGATTCCAGGCGGCCACATCTCCCAAGGTGAATGTTTGCGTAAAGCCCTTGCTCAGGTCAAATCGATAGCCATCGAATTTAAACTCTTCCAACCAAAACTGAAGATTGCGCTTCACAAAGGCCTGCGTGTGGGGAGAGTCGTGGTTGTAGTCGTAACCCACATTGAATGGGTGACGCGGAATTTCGTTGAACCAGGGATTGTCGGCTGTAGGCTGCCCGAAATCACCAGCGCTGGGATCGAAATACATGCGCACCTGCGGGTTTTGCCCAAAGCTGTGATTGAGCACCACATCGAGAATGACCGCGATACCGCGCTTGTGGCACTCATCAATAAACTCTTTGAGATCATCGGCCGGGCCGTAGTACTTGTCGACCGCAAAATAAAAAGATGGATTGTAGCCCCAGCTTTCATTGCCTTCGAATTGATTGATTGGCAATAGTTCGATAGCGTTCACCCCCAGGTTCTCGAGATAGTCGAGTGTATCGGTGAGCACCTTGAAAGTGCGGGCCTCAGTAAAGTCCCTCACGAGCAATTCGTAGATCACGAGGCGCTCAGCTGGCGGACGTTCGAAGTTTTCCACCTCCCAGTTGTAAGGCTGTTGGGCTGTTTGCAAAATGGAAACGATATTGGTGGTTTTTCCGGTGGGATATTCGATCAGTCCGGGATAGCGATCTTCATCGATCCATGGATCGTTCCAGGGGTCGAGCACCTTGTGGGTGTAGATGTCGGCGATGCGCATATCCTCCTGCCCAATGCTGTATTGAAATCGGTACTCCTGACCGGGATTGAGGTTGTCGAGTTGCACCCACCAACGGTTTCCACTGGGGGTTTTCTTCATGAAGTAATCCGGGTTGAATTGCCAGTCATTAAAGTCTCCGATCACATAGACATAGTCCTTGAGAGGAGCGTGCAGTTGCAAAACCACCGTTTCATCGTTGATGTAATTGATTCCATCTTTGGTGCCGGGGGGCGCACTCTGTATTTGCGGGTCACCCTGCACCACCACATAGGTAGAGTCGCTCCTCATCTCTCCACTCTCATCGCTCACAGCCTCGTACCACAACCAGTACTGACCCACATCGGCAGTGGAGAAGTCCAGCTCTGCGCTGAGCTCCGTAGTCGAGGATGAGGACGCAACATTGTCATCATTGCGATAAAGATTGATGGTGGCATCCTCATTGGTGATTACGCTGAATTCAAAATCGGAAGGGGCGCCATTGACAAAAACCTGCGGGCTCGAAGGGCTCAGTATCGCCGCATCAAAGCCTCCTTGAGAAATGTCCACAAAGATGTCAGACCCATCGGCCTCGCGACCTACCAGCGTACCTCCGGCATTGCGGAATACAAAGGCCAATTGTTCCACCACATCACCGGCTTGGAGACCGTAAAAATCGGCGATATTGATGGTTTTTGAATGAACATTTGGGCTCACAAAGTTCATGATCACATTGGGATCGGCTGTGCCCCAGTTGCCCTGAACATTTTGCCAGCCGGACTGGCCCTCGAGAATCACGCCGGTGTGCATGTATACCGGCACTACATTGGCGAGCTCGCCATTGCCTTCCAGCGCGTGAAAGGTAATGGTTACATCATCATTCTGTGTAGGAAAAGGTGGATCCAAGGTGACTACCTGTGCGGTAGCACCTGTGAGAATGAATACAAAAGACAGTGTCGCTAGGAAAAATCGAATCATAGGTGTTATTGTGTTGGGGTATTTAGAGTGTCAAATGTACACTTAATGCTTGGAATGGACAAAATCCTGCATGGCAAAAAGTTTATATTCTTTGAATCCCATCGATCTAGAATGCAAAATCCATAGACATTTCACCTTGTCGGTGGCATTGTTTTGTAGGCTTAGGCCCTCTGTTTACACAAATATAATCAAGGAAATTTTGCTGCTGGAGCCTGCATCGGCTTGATTGATTTTTTTTTTGTCGAAAGAAGGATTCTCGATGTGACGATCCCTTGATTGAGGAATGTTTGCATCGGAAAATTCCAAAGGAATATAATCTCTCTGGTTTAATCACTTAATTATCAGGCTAAAATTCGTCACGTCGAGTGATTTTTCAGGCTTGTACAGGCATGCTAATGCAACCAAAAGGCTGCCTGCCTGAAAAATTGTATCGAGACGCGAAGAGGATATTCGTTTTCAAGCCATCTCGATAAATTTTTTTTGGCCGCAAAGTACCGGAGCAGATGAAGATCAGGTACGGCCAAAAAAAACACTCGATGTGACGATTCATTGGTTTAGTGGTATTTACATGATATTTTACATCACGTCCCAGACGGGCGCGGTGGGTGATTCTTCAGGCTTGAATCAGCACGCCAGTACAACAAAAAGGCTGCTGCCTGAAAAATTGTATCGAGACGCGGAGAGGATATTCGTTTTCAAGCCAGCTCGATTATTGCGCCGACAGCAGGGAGTGCGTCTGTATACGCTCAATGGGCCACTACCAGCTTATCAATGCGCAATACATCACCGCTCTGCAATCGGTAGAGGTACACGCCATTCGGCAAATGTGAAGTATCGTAGTGCATTTGGTATTCGCGATCGGCTTCCACATCTCCCTCAAAGAGTTTGTCGATGCGTCGACCGCTCAAGTCGTAAATCTCAAGGACAGCCCTACCCATTTGCGCAAGCGAAAATTGCACGAGACTGGGGCCACTGCTGGGCTTGGGCTGACTGCTCAATGTAGCCTGAGCACAATCCACTATGGAAAATACCACAGGGTTGGAGAGGTCGAAGCAGCCTTGCAGGTCGCCTGCCGACTGCACCCCGACCAGGCTCACCCCTTGCTGGTAGCTCAAGTGGAAGGCCCGGTACTGTCCGGGATCGAGTCCATTGAGATTGAAGTTGGGGCCGGGCTGGCTGGCCACGACTGCATTGTTCAGGGCATCTGCCACTATGCCATATACCCCATTCTCTCCATCGGCACCGGTCAATTCGAGCTCAATGCTGGTCCCTGCGCCGCTATTGGCGCAAATCTGTGTAGGGCTCAAGGCGCTGAGCTGCCCCCCATTGGGCTCATCGCGCAGAAAGAGGTTGATGGCATTGGAGGCGATTGAAAAACAGCCCTCCAGCGAAGCGGCCTGGGAAATATTGCTGATCCCGGCCAGGCTCACATCGTCCTCAAAGCGGATATAGCGTATGCTGTAATTGCCGGGGGCATATTGGTCCAGGTTGAAGTTGGAATTGTTGCTGCGCACGGCCACGATATCCCCACCCGCATCGATGAGGGCCCAACGCTGATTGCTGCCCACAGCTCCTACTGCCTGCACCGAAATACCCTTCGGCACACCGGTACCCACGCAAAAACTTCTGCTGCCAGAGGCTTCAAGCACACCGCCATTTGCCTCGCAAAGCGGCTCGTCCTCACAGGGGGCGCAGGCCGAAAAGCACACAGGGCCCTGCAGGACATTGGCTGCGGGCATGACGAAGATGCGGTTGAAACCGCCAAAACCATCTGCCGTGCCGCAGGAGGCTGGCACATCTTCCTGTCCTGAGAAGCCCGGACCATTGGTATACTTCCATTGCACGGTGCTGCCTGCTAACACGGTGGCACTGTAGCCGTAAAGGCCATCACCAAGGTCATTCATGGGCTCGGGCGAAAAAGAGTTGAAAGTACCGGCAATATGGATACCCGAAGCAGCCAAATTCGACACTTGAGAGCCATCCACTTGAAAACTCAAGGTGTAGAGATCCTCTTCTGAAGGGCAAGCCTCACAGCTCTCATAGCACACCACCGGCAGGCTCACATCAGCGGCGGTGACCATGTACTGCCGATTGCCGAAAGAGCCGCTAGCGCAAGCGCCTGAGATGTTTTCGAAGGCTTGGCCATTTCGAAATTTGTATTCAATTTCTTCGGCTTCATCCAGGGTCACGGTATAGCTGTAGATGCCATCACCCTCATCTGCCATGGGCTGAAAAGCAAAATTATTGAAGCTACCGGAGATGCCCACTCCCCCATTGGCCATGTCAATATTTTGCAGGGACATGTCCACCCTGAAGGTCACCTCTACCTCCTGGAAGCCCAGATCGGGGGTGGGCAATGGCTCCGAGGTGTATATGCGGTACTCTCCGGGCTCGAGGAGGTAGGCATTGTTCAGGTCATTCTCGATAATGGCTCCCCCGGTGAAGTAATCGTACCAGACACCCGTTTTGGTAAAACCGGGAACCATACTAAGTGGCTGCACATCAAAATTGGCGATGATCACCACATCCATGCTCGAATGCTCTATGATGTGGCGCTTGCCAAATCCCCATACATCGTAGTTGTAATTGGTAGAGGAGAAGGCTTCATTTTCTGTTTTGAGCTTATTGATCGCTGCATAGACCTTGTAGAGGCGATTCCTGTCGGCATCTTGGTAATAATCCCAGCGCACGGGCTTATTCGCCGTGCGGCAGGATGGGTCTACGCTGCTATCGGCGGGGCAGTAATTGATGGAAAAATCATAGCCCAACTCACCGAACTGCCAGATCATCTTTGGGCCGAGTATGGGAATGTTGAATGCAGCGATGGCTTCCATGCGCTGCAGGGCAATCTCCTTATCGCTGGCATCATGCGCAGAGTTGCTGCTATTGCCAAAGTTGATATTGTTGTACATCAAGCGCTCCTCGTCGTGGCTCTCGGCATAGCTCACCAGATTGGGAAAGGCCCAGCCCCGGAGCTGGTAATTGGCCCCATTCAGATTGCTCTGATAGCCCATACCCGCCTCCGTGAAGGAGAAGTGATTATTGCCCCAGAGCATGAAACCCGCATTGGCGAGGGCAGTCTCTTCGCTATTGTCAGAGAAATGCTCAAGGATGAGGTATACCTCCGAATCCACCTCGTGTATTTCGCTGCGTATGCGCAGCCAATGATCTACGCGGCTCTGATCGTAGGCACTCCAAGCCCCTATATCGCTTCCGGTGTCATTTTGCGTGAAGCCCTTGCTCAGGTCAAATCGGTAGCCGTCTATTTTGTACTCGGTGATCCAAAATTGCAAGGCGCGCTTCACAAACTCTTGGGTATGCGGCGAATCGTGGTTGTAGTCAAAACCCGGACTAAAGGGGTGCTTTGCGAAGACATTGAACCAGGGATTGTCCGGTGTAACAGGCCCGGCTGCTCCATTTTCGGAATACATGCGCACCTGTGGATTCTGTCCGAAGGAATGGTTAAACACCACATCGAGAATCACGGCAATACCGCGCTTGTGGCATTCGTCCACCAGCTCTTTCAGCTTGTCGGATGGCCCGTAATACTTGTCAGCGGCAAAGTAGAATGAGGGATTGTAGCCCCAGCTCTCATTGCCTTCAAATTCATTGACCGGCATAAGCTCCAAGGCATTGACGCCGAGCTCCTGCAAATAATCCAGTCGATCGATCACGCCCTGAAAAGTGCCCTGCTCAGTGAAGTCGCGCACCAGCAATTCGTAGATCACCATCCGATCCAGCGGTGGTCGAAAAAAGTTTTCTACCTCCCAATTGTAGGGCTCCTTGGCCGTTTGCAGCACGGATACGATCTCATTGGTAAGTCCAAATGGGTATGAAATGAGCCCGGGATAGCGATCGCTGCCGATGAAATTGTCATTCCAGGGATCGAGGATTTTCTCGGCGTAGATGTCGGCTACGCGCAAGTCTTCCTCATCGATGGAGTACTGAAATCGGTACTCTTGCCCCGGCATCAGTCCATCGATCTGCAGCCAGAAGCGATCTCCCGAATTGGTCTTTTTACAGAAGTACTCAGGGCTGAGCTGCCAATTATTGAAATCTCCGATCACGTACACATAATCCTTGCCGGGAGCAAAAAGCTGTAGAATCACACTCTCATCGCTTATGTAATTGATGCCATCGACCACTCCCGCCGGAGGATCCATCACCTGGGGAAGGCCCTGCTGTACTGTAACGAATATATCCGCACCATTGGCTGCACGGCCCACCAAATTTCCGGCTGCATCGCGAAATACAAAGGCAAACTGCTCTACATCGGCGCTGGCACTCACTCCGTAAAAAGTAGTCGGAACAATGCTGATCTGATGCACATTGGGTGCTACCTCATCCATCAGCACATTGGGGTCGGGGGTGCCCCAATTGCCCACCACATTTTGCCATCCACTCTGCCCGGCAATGATCAATCCGCTGTGCATGTACACGGGGCTCACACCTTCGAGCTCGGCATTGCCCTCCGTGGCGTAATAGGTGATGGTGACCTCTTCATCCAGGTTCGGAAAGGGTGGATCCAATTCCACAATTTGAGCAAAAGCACTGGCATAGAGTAAGAAACCAATAAGGGTAAGTAGAGGTGAGCGCATGTGAAGGTTTTTTGAGTGATTAATAAGTGTTAAAACTACACTATTCCTTCAAAATCGGCAAATAGAATTGTGAAAAAGCAGCCCTGCGCCCACACATTTTTGCGAAAGCGAAAACAAAAAAGAGCCTTTGTGGCATGGAAATCAGACAAGGGAAAGCCTCAATCCGGGTGAGCGGTGGAAATAGTCTCGCAGCACTACCCGGCCCGGCCCTTTTTGCGAAAGCAGGGGCACTGCCTCATTGCTTCACCACCCGAAAGGCATAGGCATCCATGCGGAGAATGTAGGCCCCTGGACTGTAGACATTCATTGCAAGACGCTTGCCCCGACCCTGATCGAGCAGGCGACCGCTCAGATCGTAGAGCTCATAGTATGCCTCCTCTTTCCACTGCAGCAAGTCGGTGCAAGGGTTGGGGTAAGGAAGCAATGCGGGAGGCGCTTCGGATAGCGATGTGGAAAGCAGGTGATTGCTCGCACCGGGAGTCGGGGTATCAAAGTACACCCAGGGCAGCCCGGCATCAATCTCCCTACCCCATGACACATCGGTGGGGCTCGGCGGCACCTGTACCAGATCGAGGACTTCCATGCCGTCAAAATGCTCCCGGAAGAGGTAAATCCCCTCTCCACCCGAGCTCACCTTGAAATTGGTGTGCAAGGGCCCTTGCTCGATTTCATCATCGGCCCATACGAGCAGGAAGTCGCCCGGCTCCATGGTGAAGCCCGGCAGGGCCCAGTACTTGGGCGCATGGTCCTTATCCACCAGGTAGCAATTGGTGAGATTCACAGCCTGCCCCTGGGCATTGTAGAGTTCTATCCAATCGTCGAAGTCGCCATGCTCATCGGCGATGGTGGTGGCATTGGAGGCCATGACCTCATTGATCACCACTCCCTGCCCCATATTGCCATAGCGCAGGCGTCGGTCCTGGCAGTAGGCTTCCCGGCTCAATCCATTTTCTCCTACCACCTCGACATTGTAGTGCAATTCGCTGCTATTGGGTGGTATGGGTATGGGAAAGTCATTGCTGGAATTGCCGTTGTAGCTCACCATGCCCTGCGGGGTGCCGCCGTCGAACCGATAGCTGATTTTCAGTTGGGTCCAGTCCGGGCCTTCGGTGCGCACCCTGATGCTGAGGTACTCGGGAAAATTGGAAAAATCCTCCCGCAGCTCCCAGATAATAGGGGCAATATCGTTTTGCTCCACTTGCTGGGCATTGTTGTTCACCCGCGTTTCCGCAAATTCGACCAAACCATTTTTCACATGCCCACCTGCTGACTCGTAGAGCCCATTCCAGAAGTTGGCCTCGCTAAAGCCAAAGTCGATGGGGCGGTAGGTATCGGCCATTGCAGAGGGGCCAATCATGGACTGCACGGCCTCCAGGTGATCGGCAAAATCTTGGTCCATGAGGTAATGCTCCCCCATTTCGCGCAGGTAGTAGCTGAATACATCGCGAAATACCGGTGTATCCATGAGGCGGTCGTAGAGGATGCGCAATTCCTCATCATGGCTGAAGTCGTATACATCGCGCTCAGACCAATCCAAGCCTATCCAGTCGAGTCCCCAAGTATTGTCCAGATCGTAGGGCAGGTATTCAAATCGCCCTGTGCGCGGATTGTCGTAGAGGTAAAAGTTGTTCATATTGTAGATGTAGCCATCCCAATTGCCACTGAGCACATCGATGGCGGCCACCTTGAGGTAATGCCATACATTGAAGCAATGCGGGAAGCCACAAGCAAATTCGCTGCTACCGGCATTGTGCATAAAGTCGATGAAATCGGCCAGGCCGGAATAGTCATCCTGCTCCCGATTGGTCTTGATGTCATATACACGGGTGCCGCTCCAGGGCGGGGTGAGCTTGTAGAGGTTGGGGTCATTGCCCAAATAGGCAAGATCGGCGGGATAGGTGCATTTGTAGAGATTGCCGGCATCGTCATTGAAGCGCAAGTCCAGCCAATCGTCATTGATGTGCTCACAGTTTTGATAAAGGCCATAGTAATCGCCGTTGATATACATCTCCACATGGTTGCTGCGGGATGCAGCGATGCCCTGATCCCGGTACATCTTCCACAGGGCATAGGAGCGCAGCATGGCGGGATCATTGGGTTCGGCGTTGATATTGAGCTTTTTCAAACCTTGGTATCGCCTGCCGCTGATGAAGGAATTGATGGATATCTTGAAGGATTTCTTGATCTTGCTGCGGGAGGTATTGCCCCGGAAGCGAAAGCCTATGTCCTCCAGGGTATCGCTACCCCAGCTATCCTTCCACACAAAGGTGGCGGGGTATTCGTGGTTGCTCCACCAGTTGCCATCGCTGGGATCGTAGAGGGCATCGAGGCTATCCGGATCGATCAGAATGTGTATTTCGGGCACTTCGAGCTCGGTGAAAATACGGCCCGATGCGGGGTTGGGGTTTTGGGCCGAGGCGCTAACACAGCTCAAGAGAGCAAGTATGAAAAGGTGAAAATTCTTCAATGTTTTTCTATTCAAAGTCCGAAATTCTTAATTCGACCATCTATTTGACTATTTCTAAATTCTAAGATAATACAATCACACCGAACAAATGCCTAATGGCAAATGAAGCTGTAATCAATGTGATTTGAAATATTGTGCAAATTCTTCTTGCATTTTTTAAGGGCTAAGAAGGAACTTCAACAAATTTTGTTTGATTAAGATCTTGCTCAATCTCAAAGCTTTAGAAGAGCTGGGATTAAAGGGTTCAAGATAAAAGCATATCTCGTGTCTGTCCATAAAGCTCGCTTTCAAATCTCTATATTCTTCCCAGAGCCAAGTTGAACTCCTTCAAAATCCTTTTTGCAGCGGGTGAACCTCATCATCTTGCAACAAAACTCCTCGATAAAACATTCACATGCGCCATCGAGTCGATCAGTTTGGTTGAGCCACTTTGAGAAATTGACCATTAGCTTGTAGCCATCAAGGCATTTTGACAAACCTGGATGTGTAATGCTTGTCGGCAGATGCGATCTCTACCAAGTAGGTACCGGCGGGAAGCGAACTTACATCAAGTCTGTTTTCATTGAGCATGGTTTTCGACACGAGGGTTCGTCCGTTCAGGTCAATAATCCTTATCTCAATAAGTTCAGAAGCCAATAAAGCCCTGTCAATAAAGAGGTGATTCTGTGTAGGGTTGGGATAGGGCAAAAAGGTCTTTGATTCCAAAAGACCACTTGTACTCAAAAAGTTGCACGGAGACTCTGAGCTGCCAAACACCAACTCTCCTCCGGACAAAAAGCATCGAAATCCGGCAGGGTAAGGAGGGAGTATTGCCCCATAAGATTGACCGATCAGGCTACGGCCTTCACCGGTGGGGCCAACTCCTTCAAGAATAAAGCCAAAGAGGCCGAAATCAAAGTGAGAGTGATTCATTCCATCTGACCATCCCGAAGTGTATATCATCCTTCTTTCTATTCCCCCAAGCACCATCACGTCTACTGAGTCCACAACCACGCGAAAAAGTGAATCAGGAGAACCCTCCACGTGATAGCCGAGAAATTCTTCATCCTGTATGTTCCATACATCGCCTGGTGCGGCCCCGAAATCATAGAGCATGTGCCAACGTCCAGCCTCTGGGCTGAAACGAAATACAGTGTCTTCGTTATAGCGCAGTATCTCAGAATGAAAGGAAGAAAACCCTGTTTCTTCAAGAGTGGACACATTCAATTGAACACCCGCGACACCCGCAATCAGCGTATCAGCGGCCACACTATAATGTACATATCCACAACCTGGGCTGATCATACAGTCCACTGCGAAGTACCATTCATGATTAGATTCAAACCACTCAATGTCTTGAAAATTCATGTACTGTGGTGAGAGCAGAAAAAACCAAGCGCCCATTAAGGTACTAAACTTTGATATCTGGTTCATTGATACATTTATTAAAAATTACATTTCCATTTTGATTCGGTACTGTACAAAAATGGATCCTTTGGTTCAATACACTTTTACGAAGCGCACAATTTCAGATGAGGAGCGTGCATGCTCAACAAGCCTGAGTAAATACATCCCCGGTGGCAGATCACTCACATCAAATATAGTCATATCACTGTGACCCGCTCGAAATGACCTTAAAATGCGACCGTCTACTGCTAAAATCTCCGCTGTATCGGGATTCCCTTTATAGCTCAAGTTAAGCTCATGAATCGCAGGATTGGGATAAACAGAAGCAGGTTCATATCGATAATCATCGTCTTCGGTGCTCAGGGTATTTTTATTAAGTTTTACCACACTGTAATGCAAATGTTCCTCGACCACCTCATCGGTATTGTTGTGATCAAAGGTATTGAACTCGCTAAAGCCTCCGCCGACAAGAAGGCTCCCGTCATCCAATTCATGAACAACCGCAACTGCAGGAATACTAGGCGCATTATTCTGATTTACTGAACAGTAATATTCAATAGCTCCTTTATTTTGAAAGTAGCCTTCCTGCAGCTGACCATTAGCATCCACGACTGTAATACTCCTCGCATGGATACCGTTATACTTGTAGAAAACCCCTGCAATCACGAAGCGGTTTTGTTCATTGAGCTCAGTGATAGTCATAATTTTAGGGTCACGATATGTCCAATAGGCACCCTGTTCATAAGGTATCCCTTCGATAGCACCGGGGGAGAAGTCTGGATCTATTTCTCCGCTGCTCGAAACTTTAAAGAGATTAAATGGACTCAATTCTCCAGAAGGCATCCTTATGTTCAGCCCACCCACCCATAGATTATCTTCACTATCCAAAAGAAGTAACTCTTGATGCCCCCATCCTGAGTGGTAACCAAAAGGTGACACGAATGTCGTGTCAATATCAAAATCTGCCGTCAGCTTGATCAGGTGTGGGCTGTGATGCCCGTTAACTTCAGAAAAACTACCTGACAAGATAAAACTCCCATCACTTAAACGCCGAACTGAAACACCTCTTGTCATGGTGAGCATATTAGGCTCGCCTTCAATGACAGGAAAGTCTGTATCCAACATTCCGTCTGGGTTAAAGCGAAAGAGGTGACGCCACCGAGATTGGTTTGTAGAATCTGTAGCCAAAGAGCCCGCACAAATGACTGACTGATCATCAAAAACATGACAATCTCCAACCCATCTATTGCTCCAAGGTAGAGACTCAACAATACCAATCAAGGAATAAGGATAGAAGTAATTGCTCAAAATCTCATTGCCGTCCTTTCTCATCAAGGCTGGTCTGTGTTGGCTTGTAATCAATAGGTGCTCTTCATCATATTCCGTCATAAACCTACTTTTATAATTTGGTGCGTCCCAATCGGATACATTTCGCTCTCCGTTCGGGCTGATAAGAGCATTGCCAATGGCATTGGGAGTAGCCCAGGCAGCATTTGTGTTTTCAAATCCACCACCTACAATAATTTCTCCGTCTTCTCGCTCATAAAAATACCAAACAGAACCATGACAGCTACGGAATAACATCTCTGTAGAAAAGCCCTCATCAACCTGATAAACAGGCTGACTTAATAACTGTTGGCCAGTAAGGATGGCACCTGTTAAGACCAGAAATTCTAGGATGTTCATCTTGCTACTACTGAATTATTAGTTTCTCAGTACGTAATTTACGTCCCTCACTGGTCAGTTCCAAAAAATAAACCCCAGAAGAAAGGTTTCGTGTATCCCACACTAGCATGTTGACAAATTGATCCCCGATTGGTTCAGACCTGAGTCGGCGACCGAGTGCGTCATAAAGATGGAGTGAATAATTTCCCCTCTCTCCGACTAAATTAAACTCAACTTGAACAAAGTCCTTGGCTGGATTAGGATAACAACTCAAGCCGTATTGATTATTCAAAAGATCAGAAAAAATCCGCGGCTTTTTCTTTTGGGCAGTCGCTGCATTCTTAGGAACGACCGAAGGGATGATACATTCATCATAGAAAAAGCACAAGGTACTTTGTGCCCTAACACTAGCCTGTCCCCCGCTAGAATGCTGCGCGATAGCGGTCAATTCTGCAAGCTCCGTACTATCCAACTGCGCAATACTTCTGCCATCATTAGCAGCAGTTTCAAAAAGGGTTATGAGATTCTTCATAAGAATCAGTTGAATTCGTCTTTTTCCTTTCACATCCAACTCCGTTTCTGCATTGTCCAAAATGGATTTAGCTGCAGTGAAATTTTCTCTTCTGAGATATTCAGTTGCTGTGGCATATCTCCCAGGAAGTGTACGGTCTTCCATATACCAAGCCATCAAAGTGTCCGGGTTACAGGGAATACTGTCATGTCGGTAATGGCTCAAGACCCCGCGTTGAAGAGAGAGCATTTTTCCATGCATTCCGGCAAGACTCCTTTCTGTGATAGTTCTGGCTGTTTGTAGGCTATTCGCGGATTCAAGAATCTCTATCAAATGCTCGGGAAAAGGAACTGCAATACAGCACTGCACGTGACTAATAACCCTTCCGTCGAACCGTTGTCCAACAATTGATCATAGGTATAAAGCAAATTGAAATAATCACTTTTTACATCGTAAAACTCATCCTTTAGGTCGTTTATGTCTTGCTTGTATACAGAGCCGTCATAATTTAGTGGGCAACTATTTGAGCCCTTCATGTTCTGAGCAGTCCAGGTGCCAGGGGAAACATTTACTTCATCAGGATTTGGAGTCTGATGGCTTGCAAGACCATGATACCAATAATAGTAGTGGGCCTCCGATTGGAAGTCAAAGTTCACGAAATTGGTATTGAACCCGTCACCTATTGAGAAAGTATTGCCTGCAGGAGGAAAACTTGGGGAAGGATTTCCAACTTGATAGGAGGAAATAGTACCAAACTCATTATCTTGATTCAGCCTTATTTCAAAATCACCATTGTTGTTTTCGTTCTCATTGCAAATAAGTCTTAGACCATCGAAAGCATTGGATTCAGACGCATTCTTACCCGTAATAACTGTAGCTGCTTCTAAATTTGAAAATTTATTGTTGTAGAGTTGAAGGTTGTTATCACCGCTATTTTCTATTAACACTCCGTGCACCATCCGTCCACTAGGTGACATCGGATCTTTCTCAAACTCATTTTCTTCAAGAATCCAGCTGGACGATTCCCAAGCACGTATGCCGAGATGGTTTTGAGCTTCGCCAGGTTGAGAGCCATCAAAATCCAATCCGCCCAGTTTAAATATATTTCCGACAGCCGTACCAAAGTGAGCACCACTAAAATGAATACCAATCATATTGGATTCAAAATCTGTGGCGCTTATTCTTGGTGCCGCATTATTCGACGAGTTACTAGCTACTACCGCCTCATTAAAACCCACAAAAGATGACCTTGTAAAATCCGGGCATGGAGGAAGGAGCTCATCTAAATTGCATTGATGGGTTATATTGTAATCGGCATCAATACTGAACACACCATGTTGTCGCTGCTCATAATTGGAAGTGGTCATTTCGTTTATGAATGAACAACCTGTAAAGGATACCCCGTGAACATCCCACAATGTCACCAACGGCAACGGTGGAATTTTAAATGCCGGAATTAAATGGTTGTCATCATTTATGAAAGTACAACCCTGAAAAAAACTCAAATCCCATAAATAATCACCTGAACCAGGATCAAAGTTCTGGTATTTCATAAAAGACACTGCTTTTCGGCAATTTAAAAAAGTTGAATTGTATGCCTGGATGATTCCGCCTCGATAGTCCCATCCTCCCCAGTTGACAACACCTTGTGCTGCATTTTCAATTACTGCATCATATAGCTTTAAACTACCTTGATGTCCCGATAGCATCGGAAATTGGCTTTCAGTGGTCGTTCCCCAAACCTCAATGCCCTGCCAGAAGTGATCTCCACATTCACTATTTGTAATCTTACCACCGTCCACGATAAACTCAGCACCCTGCTTAACAATTATTTTTTTACCTGGCCCCATTTTCAAGGTGCCTGTTAGTGTCAGGGATGCTCCCGGCTCAATATGAATATCTTGACCAATAATTAAATCCCCATCCCAAGTCTCAGTTCCGGTTACTTCCCCGTCGAGCAAATCGGTAGTCTGCATGGCCAAACTGCAAGCCTCAAAAGCATTTAAGCGTCCTGCTCCCAATGAATTTGGTGGAAAATCAGAAACATCGTCAATAGGATCCGCAGAATCCTCCAAAATTTGAAGTATGTCATCATGATCAAGACAGGGGTTTATATTCAATAATAAAGCCACGGTGCCTGCTACTATAGGTGAAGCAAGAGAGGTTCCTGTGCTTCTCGCATACTGGCTATTGGGAGCTGTAGACAGCACACTATACCCAGGAGCACAAAGAGAAACTTTATCATTGTGCGTATGACTTCCTTGAGTATACATGTCCAAATGCCGATTATCTTCTCCTACGCTCGAGACCGAAATCACATTCTCATATGATGCAGGATACGCATATTGATTAACATTACAACTCGTTCCAATATTACCATTCCCTGCCGCTGCGACGATGATTATACCCATATCCGCAAGCATATTAATACATAATTGCGCGTTGATCCACGGGAAGCAAGACCAGCGTGCGCTTATGTTCACAACATTCGCACCATCTGCCACCGCCATCAACATTCCATTTATCCCACTCGGATAACTCATGAGTTTTGCATTGTAGCCGATTGAGCTGATACCTATTCCGTTGTTAGTCGAAACACTAGCACACCCCGCAACCATCGTCTTATGATAGTTGACGTTACCAGATATGCTTGAATATAGCACATCTTCCAAATCTTCATGATTCTCATCGATCCTACCGGATTCAATTATCCCAATTTTAATTTGATGCGCATTTTTGCTCAATTCCCATGCATTTTGGGCGTTTATCAGGTTGAGTTGCCAATTTGAACCTACTTCAGTATCCAATAAAGTGTAGTCGTTCGGGGTATGCAAAGGAACAGACTCACTCACACGATCCACATAATCAATGAATGAAAAAGCGCTAAGAAGGTTTTCGGCTACTCCAACATCTCCATTCGATTGAATTTCTATTTCATAAACCAAATCAAGGCCGTAAAGACTGGCTTGAGGAAATTCGGAAATTGCCGGCATTGCCAAAGAAATTCTTTCCGCACCTATACTGTCAAGCACAATTTGGAAATCGGGATCTGAATGAGTACAAACACCTGACGTACATTCTGGCAAGTCAGTAATAGAGCTAAACTTCACCCAAAGAACGTCGTCTTGGGCAATTATAAAATGGCTGATTAGAAAGAGAGAGAGAGAGAGAGAGAGAGAGAGAGAGACTTCATATTCAAAGCTTTGGCTAAGTTCATGGCAGATTTGTTTGGTTAATTTTTCGCTTGAACCTAACCTTAAAAATCTCCTCTCACAAATTTTTAACATTTCAAGACACTTAATGTTTTATTGGCGTGAATGATCCAGCACCCCATCAGTAAAATATAACTTATTCATAAGCAGCTGTTATTAACCAGAAAGAATGTGAAATAGACTTCGATTTCCCAAGTCGCTGTTTATTTAAAACTGATTTTCGTTCATAACTCTTCCAATGAGAAACTTGCAAGATCCTTAATTCATCCAAAAAGTGTGGGCAGAAGGCAGAAAATCCCTATTTGGTTATACTACTCTGATCGAAGCAGTCTACGAGTGTGAAAACATCAGAAGTCTATTTTGCCATCTATTTAAGGACCAGCTCAAGAGATGAAATTCCTAGCTGCAAAACACATCGAGGCTATCCGGATCGATCAGAATGTGTATTTCGGGCACTTCGAGCTCGGTAAAAATACGGCCCGATGCGGGGTTGGGGTTTTGGGCCGAGGCGCAGCCGAGGCCCAAGTGCAGCAGCAAATAGGTACACACTCCAATGCGCTTCACAGCTTTATCAATTTTTCAGTGTATACACCAGAGGCTGTTTCAAGGCGCAACAGATACATTCCACCGGCGAGGGTAGAAAGATCAAAGGGGCCGGCACCCCCGCTGTATTGCCTCAAGACCCTGCCGCTGTAATCCATTAGCTGCAGAGCCCTGATATTTTCGAGCAACGCGCTATCTGCGCGCATTCCATTTTTGCCGACAAGGCGAAAACTGCTCTCTGTGGGATTGGGATAGGGCACCAGCCTCCCGGCGGCATCCTCCACCTTGTGGGTCGAGAGGGTCTCACCGATGTAGAGCCATTGAAAGGCTTCGGAAAAATGTGCCGCCCAAAACCACTCAGAATGCTGCCCTCCTTCCACAAAGTCATAGCGCATCTCATCGGGCTCAAAGCCCGCAAGGGTCAGGGTATCGATCATATCGCTCACCTGCTGATCAAGGCTGCTGCTTTCCAGGCTTCCGGCCAAAAAGAAGAGGCGCATATCATGCTGCATTCCTGCAGAATATGCAAAATCGTAGATGGAATCATTGAACCAAAAGGAGGGCGAGAAGACACCCACCTTGGAGAAGTGCTCCTGATAGGCCAGGGCTGTGTAAAAGGAGATGAGAGCGCCGAGGCTGCTGCCCATGATGCCATTGTGCTCCCTTTCGGGCAAGGTGCGGTAATGCTCATCCACGTAGGGCTTCAAGGTCTCCGCCAAAAAAGCCGCATAGGCAGCACCATCGCCACCGCCATGCACCGGATGCGCATAGGGGCTGTATTCGTCTATGCGGTGCACCCCGCCATTGTCGATGGCCACCACGATGGCTCCCGGATATGACTGCTCCTCGAGCTCGAGCAGGCTCTCATCCACCTCCCACTCTCCGGCAAAGGCCTCCTGCGCACTGAATAAATTTTGACCATCTTGCATGTAGAGCACCGGGTAGTGCGCATCATTGCCTTCATCATCGTAATCGCTGGGCAGGAACAAGCGCACACGCCTGCTGCGCATGAGCTGGGGCATGAAAAAGGCCTCGTCGAGCAGCACCACATTGGGCGGCAGATCGCTGGGCGGATTTTGCAAGTCCTCCCAGCTCAGCACCTCAATGAGGAGGGTATCGCTTTCGCTAAAATCGAAGTTGCGGTTGGGCAGGAAAGTCCCCGAGGCATTGCCCTCCACCGAAGACCAAGTGCCGCGGGTCACCTTGCCCTGAAAAGTCAAGGGGCTGTCCTCAGAAATGTCCAGCAGGTACAGTCCATCCTCTAGGGAAAAGGCCCAGGCCTCATCAGCGGGATTCCATTGATTGGCGCTTGCAGCCAAGTAGAGCGTCGCGGTACCGGGCGTAGTGGCCGGATATGACTCGATGAGTACTGCTCGCTGGGCCAGTCCAATATGAGAAGCAATACAAAGCAGGGCCGCTGC
>SLDS01000229.1 GCA_007125175.1 Flavobacteriales bacterium | reverse complement strand
TCGGCAAATACGATGGCGCCATTGCCATGCTGGATGGGGACGACCGCATCGAAGGCGACCGCGCTGCCCTGAGCGCCAAGCGCGATGAAGCCCAGCAGCGCCTCGACGAGCTGGCCGCCGATCAAGCGGAGCAGGCTGCCTATGACAATGCCATTGCCGCTGCCGACAAGGCCTTTGACAGCGCTGAGTATGACAAAGCCCAAAGCAGCTATGAAGAGGCCCTGAAACTGCGCAGCGGTGCCAGCCATCCCAAGGAAAGGTTAGCGGAAATTACGCGATTGAGAGATCAGATCGAGCAAGCCGAGGCCCTGGAGGCCGCCTATACCAAGGCCATGGAGGAAGGGGCCAAGTCGATGGAAGCTGAGGACTTCGAGCGCGCCATAGATCACTATGACGAGGCCCTTGAGAGCAAGCCCGGTGATCTTCCGGCCAAGCAGGCCAGAGATGTGGCCATTTCCATGCGCGATGACAAACTGGCAGCGATGGCGGAGGATGAAGCTTATCAGGAGCGAATTGCAAGGGCAGATGCGCGCATGGAAGCCGACGAGCTCCAAGCCGCCGAAAAGGAATATGCGGCTGCCGCCAAAATGAAGCCCGAGGAGACCTACCCACAGGCCCAAATTGTGAAGATACAAACCATGCTGCAGGAGCGAGCCGAGGCTGAGGCCGAAGCTGCCCGCCTTGCAGATATCGAATCGCGCTATGGCGATGCCATGCAAAAGGCCGATGCCGCCATGGATGCTGAGTCATACACTGAGGCCATAGACTACTACTCGGATGCCTTGGATGTCAAGCCCGAAGATGGCCCTGCCCGTAAAGGACTCGCAGAGGCCCAGCAACTCAGAGACGAGCAGCAAAGACTCTCCAGCCTGGATGAGCAGTACAGCGCCGCAGTGAAGCGCGCGGATGAAAAATACGATGCTGAGCAATGGAAGGATGCCAGGAAAGCCTACGAGGAAGCTTTGAGGGTGAAATCCGATGAGGAGTATCCACAGGGCCGCATTGCCATGATCGATGAGCGGCTTGCCGACATAGAGAGGGCTAAGCAGGAGGCCGAAGATGCAGCCCTCGCCCAGCAGGTGAGTGCCCTGGTTCTTGAGGGTGATCGCCGGGTGGGTGATAAGGATTTCGATACCGGAATTGCGAAGTATCAGGAAGCCTTGGATATGATGCCCGTTCGCAGCGACATTCAGAAGAAGATCGAGGAGGCAGAAGCTGCCCAGTTGCAGTGGCTGGAGCAGCAATCGGCTCAGGAGGCCTATGATGAGTACATTGCTCAGGCCGATAAGTCCTTCGATCAGAAGGCATGGGATGCTGCCACGAAGAAATATGAAGATGCCTTGGCCCTGAAGCCCACGGAGGCCTATCCCAAGGATCAGATAGCTGCGATCGCTGCTGCAAAAGAAGCAGAAGCCCGCAAGGAGTCCGAGCAAGCCGAGGCCGCTTTGCAGGCCCAATACGAGGCGGAAATAAGCAAGGGAGATCAGCAGTTTGGAGGAGAGCGCTATGGAGAGGCACTGGAGGCTTACCGCAAAGCCGATCAACTTATAGCCGGTACAGAATTGGTGCAGGACAAGATAGCGAAAACAGAGAAGGCCATCGCCGACCGCGACGCACAGCAATCGGAGAGGGAGGCCTACGAGGCTGCTATCGCCGAAGCAGATGCCCTCTTTGATGAGGCAGATTACCAAATGGCCCGCCTCTCCTACGAGGATGCCCTTGGAATCCTACCCGATGAGAGTCATCCGCAGAAGCGCATCAACGAGATCGATAAGCGCCTGGAGCAATTGAGCCTGCAGGAGAACAAGGAGGCCGAAGCTGCTGCTGAAAAAGATTACCGCGAAGCCATCAAGAAGGCTGATTCGCGCATGCAAAGCGAAGAGTTCGAATCGGCCATCAGCCATTACCAGGCAGCCTCGGAGATCAAACCCAAAGAGGCCTACCCCAAAGCACAGATCGAGAAAGCCCAGCGTCAAATGGCAAGGCGCAAGGAAGAGGCGGAGCTATTGGCAGCCAAAAAGCAGCAGGCATCCAAACCGGCTAAAAAAGAAGTGAGCTCCAGATCGGAAGATCAGGCACAAAACTTTATGAATGACGCCATGAAGGCCCTCGAACTTGAGCGTCGTGAAGGAGTGAGGCAAGATAAACTCGACAATGCCCGCATGCACAGGGACTGGATCGAAGCCCAGGAGATGGAGATACGCAGCAACTATGCTGCTTTGCTCGCCCTCGAAGAGCAGAATTCGGATATCTTTGAGCAGGGCTTGAACCGCTACAAGAAGCGCAGTAAGAAGTCCACCCAGTACAAGAAGACCCTACTGGAAAATATGCACTTGCAGGCCATGGCTGCGGCCATGAATGGGGCTACTGCTCAAAAACAGCTCAATGAGGATGCCATGGTCCTCAGGGATTGGCAGCAGGGCTTGATTGATGAGCAATTGGAGCGCATTCGCAAAACGGCTGTTGAGATGCAGCTCTTCACCCAGGAATATGGCAATTACCAGCAGAGCCGCAATGCCAGCCTGGTGGAGCAAGGACGAGAGAATCTGCGCGAGCAGCAAGATCAGTTTCACAATCAGCTCGGAGACCGTAGGCAGATGGCAGATGTAAGGCGCGAACAAAACAGGGAAGAAGCCTATGCCAGTGTGAACGGCGATCAGGACGATTTCAACGACTTCTTCCGAATGAGCCTTGCTACAGAATATCCTGAAGGTGTGACCGAAGAGAGCTCCACATTGGGTAATAAGGTTATCATCACCCGTATTGTGGTGAGTGGAAGCCGAGGTGATGAGTACAGAAAGGTGCTCGACCGGGCCGGGAATTACTATTTCAAAAATGGGCAGTCCATATCCGAACTCACCTGGAATCGGGAGACCCTCGACGCGTACAACAAGAATAAGAACTGAAGCATACCCCAATGAAGCACCAAGGGCAGTCGGAGTCAGACCAGGAGCACAGCGGCAAGGTGAAGTTTTACATCGATGAAAAGCTCTTTGGCTTCATCATCGACGATGAGAGCGGCGAAGAGGTGTACGTTCCTGTAGGAGGACTTATCGATGATATTCGAAAGAATGACAAGGTGAGCTTTCGGCTCAAGGATGGCCCCAAAGGCCCTGAAGCCTACGATGTGCGCACAAACTAGAGTCTGTCAATACAGTCAAGTGGCTGGATCATACTGCCCAATAGTCTCGTCATGAGTGACGAGGCGCACGCAGTTCTAAAAATCAAGGAGTCCCGTACGTACGGGATGTCTGTTTTTAGAACAAGTGCAACGCCGCTAGTGGACTGTATGGACGGACACAAACTAGTCCAGACTCGGCTATTCCAGTTTTGGCTCAAGCCTCCTCGGTTTCAGTTTTTCCTATTGCGCCTATGCTCCCGGTATGATCGAATCCTCAAGACGCTGAGCAGGCTTCGGCAATGAAGGTGGATCAGCCTTCCTTGGCCCTTTTCTCCATCTCTTCCAGGCGCTCCAGGATGTCGCCCAGTTGATCGACAGCGATGTCTTTGGCCCTTACTTTGCGCTCCTTGTCGAGCAGGATAAGCTTTGGGGTGCTGTACACATCAAAGTGCTCCTGGTATTTGAGGCTGTGATAGTTGGTCTTCTTGGTGAGGATCAGATTGGTGGCGTAGTCGGCATCCTCATAGGCCTTTTGGGGTATGCTCACATTGTGAAATGGCATCTCATTTTTCTTGATGAATTTGAGCCATTTGTTGTCATTGTTGCCGCTCACGGCATACACGGCCAAATCTCCTTCATACTCCTTGAAAAAGCTTACGAGCTTGGGTGTTTCCTTCTTGCAGTGGCCGCAGTCGGGGTCATAAAAGTAGAGCAGCACATATTTATTGTTCAGATCCTTGTGCGTGCTGATCCATTGCTCTGTGGTATCCATGAGCACGAGGTCGGGAGCGACTTGTCCCAGTAGGGTGTAGCGCTTGCTCTTGGCCTTATCGCGTATGTTCTCGAGCTTATCATCATCCATCCATGTGGCGATCTCTGGCTTGTAATAGGTATCTACCATGTGCACGAATACCTTGTCCATACCCATGATCTTGGAGGTCTCGAAATTGTAGGTCGAGTAATGCACAATGTACTTGAAGAGCTCGGACCCGGGCTCCGTTCTTGCCACGAGTTCATCTACGGCCTTGATGAGGGTGTCAGGGTCTTGCACCACCGTGCTGTTCAGGTAGGTCACAAACTTGTTGTGAAAAATCGGCAGGCGCACAATTCGGTCATCACTGAGATCTACATTGTCGAAATAATGCTTCTTGTACCAGTAATAGGCCTTTTGCCTGTCCTCGCGAAGCTCAAGCGGCGGTTCAGGATCTACCGACATGAGTATTTCTTGACTAATGAGTTTGTCAGGATGCTTTTGCCGAATGGATTTTTGATGTGCAATCACTTCGTCATTGAGCGCATTGTACTTTTCCTTGATTTGGGCTGTGACCTCGGGCTTGCCTTCATTTTCCTCGAGATCGGCGAGGAGCTTCTCGCGGATTTTTTTCTTTTTGGAGAGGTAATCCACATATTCGTACATGATTCTATTGTTCTCCGACTCGATGATCTTCATATTGGCTATGAAGTCGGCTGTATCGCTCTCAATGCGAATATCCTCACCGTCCGCAATAATGACTTCGAAGTACTTTTGGCCCGGTAGTACCACGGCAAATTTGCCTTCGTTTTCGGGTTTTACCCGCTTAAAGCCAAATTGGCCTTTGCTATTGGCCCGGGCGGTATCCGCGTAGAAGAGTTTCTCACCGTAATAATTGGCCAAGTAGATGGTGGTATCTGCAGCTCCCTTTACGGTAAATTGATAGGGTAGTGTCTCTGTCTTCTTTTGAGCGGAAGCGGACTCCGGCAGCAAGCATACCGAAAGTGCAAAAAGTGAACTTAGAATTAGAAAGAGGGTTGTTTTCATAGACCTTGTTTTCATCTGTCCGTTCTAATCAAATTTCGTGCAAAAATTTCTTTTTAGTTGCTCGGAATTCCTTCACGTTTGAATTCGCTGGTAAAGTGGAAGTTAATTTCGGGAAAGTTTTGTTGCTCCAATTGCAGTATCCATGCACTGGGAGCCATAAAGACCCAATTACCATCCTTATCAGTGGCCATTTGGTTTTGCTTGATGCGGATGAATTCATCCAGCTTGGCTTCATTGTTGGAAGTGAGCCAGCAGGCCTTGTGAAAACTCAGGTGCCTAAAATCGCAGGTGGCGCCGTACTCGTGCTCAAGGCGATATTGAATTACATCAAACTGCAGATCACCCACCGTACCAATGATTTTCTTATTCCCGGGCTCTTGCGTAAAGAGCTGTGCCACGCCCTCGTCGGTAAGCTGCCTCAAGCCTTTCTCAAGCTGCTTTGACTTCATGGGATCCTTGTTTTCCACTTGCTTAAACAGCTCTGGCGAAAAGCTCGGAATTCCCTTAAAATTCATCTTTTCACCTTCTGTGAGGGTATCGCCGATTTTGAAATTGCCGGTATCATAGAGGCCTATCACATCGCCAGGAAAGGCTTCTTCAATGGTGCTCTTTTCGCTGGCCATGAAGCTGGATGGGTTGGCAAAGCGCAGGTTTTTGTCCAGGCGCACGTGGTGAAAAAAGCGGTTGCGTTCAAAACGTCCCGAGCATACGCGGAGAAAGGCAATGCGGTCTCTGTGCTTGGGATCCAGATTGGCGTGAATCTTAAACACGAAGCCGGAAAACTTTTTCTCGGCAGGGGCCACTTCGCGCATATCCGTTTTTCGCGGAAGCGGATAAGGAGCTATGTCCACAAAGGTATCAAGCAGCTCCCTCACGCCAAAGTTGTTGAGGGCACTGCCAAAGAATACGGGTGCCAAATCGGCAGCTTCGTAGGCCTCTTGCTCGAAGGGCTCGTACACGCCTTCTACCATCTCAACCTCCGAGCGCAAGGTGTCGGCGGCAGCATCTCCTATCAGTTCACCCAGGCGCGAATCTTCCAGATCGTCGATTTGCACCACCTCTGTTTCCCGCTTGGTCTTGTTGGCGTGAAAGAGACGCAATCCCTTGTCGAAGAGGTTGTAAACCCCCTTGAAGGTGGCACCGATACCGATGGGCCAGCTCAGTGGGCGGGTCTTGATATCGAGTTTCTTCTCCAGCTCATCCAGCAGGTCGAAGGCATCTTTTCCTTCGCGATCCATTTTGTTTACGAAGATGATCACGGGAGTTTTGCGCATGCGGCACACCTCCATGAGTCTTTCCGTTTGCTCCTCAACGCCCTTCACGCAGTCTATCACAAGTATTACGCTGTCTACAGCAGTGAGGGTGCGGTAGGTATCTTCTGCAAAGTCTTTGTGGCCGGGGGTGTCCAGGATGTTCACTTGGATATCTCTGTAGCTGAATCCCATAACGGAGGTGGCAACCGAAATGCCCCTTTGCCGCTCGATTTCCATAAAATCGGAGGTTGCGGTCTTTTTGATCTTATTGGACTTCACCGCACCGGCAGTCTGAATGGCACCTCCGTAGAGGAGAAATTTTTCGGTGAGGGTGGTCTTGCCCGCATCAGGGTGGCTGATGATGGCAAAAGTCTTACGACTGGCTATGGCTTCTTGTAAATTCACACTGGCATTTTGCGGGCACAAATTTAGGCAATTATTGTCGCCGTGCCTGCTGCTATGGACAGGGTGCTTGCTGCGCTTTCGCAAAAGCAAAAAAGCGGCCCCGGAACTTGTAGTATGAGCACACTGCGAAGCGCAATTCAAGGGGGTGAAATAATTGTGTAACTTCGCCAGAGTGAAATCCTAAAAACACGTGATCGATGAAGAGAGATGTACTTTTTTCCCTTTTGATTCTTGCATTTGGCCTGAGCTTTTCTACCGCTTACGCCCAGGGAGTATACCTTGACCCACCTGATTTTGATGTCAATGCGCCTGGCACCCGCTTGTATGTGGACATCAGTTCGCCAGAATGCGACTGCGATGTGCTGAGCGATGTGGGCGCTGAAAATCCTCTATACCTTTGGACATGGCAGCCCGCCGAAAACCGCCCCATGCTCTCCGGGAGTATCGATGTGGCAAATGGTCAGTGGAACAATTCCAATGACAATCTGCTCATGCAGCAAGATCCGGATAATCCCAATTTGTGGTACTACGACTTTCTCGGTGCCTCAATTGTGGATTGGTACGGTGTGAGTCAAGAAGAGGCGGAGGCTGCTGGTCTCGCTTTTCTGGTAAAGGAGAAAAACGGCACCGGTAATCCCGAGCCCAAATCGCCGGATCTCTTTCTGCCACTTGTGGTTCAGCAGAGCTCTCCCGGGGGAGCAGGTTTCGATCTGGAATTGGAGCTCTTCGCCACTGGCTTCACCCGGCCCTGTGATATTGTGCACAGCGGTTTGGAAGATGATGAGCGTATGTTTGTAGTGGAGCAAAATGGCTTTATCCGAATCCTGAATGAAGATGGCAGTATTGAGAGTACACCTTTTCTCAACATTCAGAGTACGGTCAACTCCAATGGGAATGAGCAGGGCCTGCTCGGGCTGGCCTTTTCGCCAGATTATGCCGAGGATGGCTATTTCTACGTGAACTACACAAATCAGTCAAGCACGGTGGTAGCGCGCTATGAAGTGAGCAGCGATGACCCCAATGTGGCCGATGCGGGCAGTGGTGAAGTATTGTTGAGCTTCATTCAAGACTTTGGCAATCACAATGGCGGGCAGATTGAGTTTGGCCCGGATGGCTACCTCTACATTGCCTCGGGCGATGGCGGGAGCGGTGGCGACCCCAACAACAGGGCACAAGACCTGCAATCCATGCTTGGCAAAATGCTGCGCATCGATGTGAGTACGGTGCCGTACAGCATTCCACCCGACAATCCATTTGTGGGGGATGAGAATGCCTTGGATGAAATATGGAGTTATGGCCTGCGCAATCCATGGAAATGCGCTTTTGATGAGTTCACCGGAGATTTTTATATGGCCGATGTGGGGCAGAGTACCCGCGAAGAGGTAAATTACGAGCCAGTCGGATTTGAAGGCGGAGCCAATTACGGATGGCGCTGCTATGAGGGCACCTTTACCTTCAATATGAGTGATGACTGTCCAAATATCGATCACCGCGAACCCATTATGGATTATGCCTGGGGCAATCAAGGAAATGGATTTCGCTGTTCAATTACCGGTGGCCGTGTGTATCGCGGAAGTGAGTATGACAATCTGCACGGAAAGTACTTTGCTGTCGATTATTGCTCCGGTGAGTATTGGGTGCTTTGGCAGGAGGATGGAGAGTGGCAGGAGTTTTTGAGCAGCAATACCTTGACATCAAATATTGTGGCCTTTGGTGCTAACAAAGATCTTGAGCTATTTGCCGTAAGGGGAGGTAGCAATGGACAGATATACCGTGTAAAAGAAAACTGCTCCTTGCTTTCAACAGAGTTGACTTTCAGCGATAATACCCTCCTGGCCAGTCTTGATAACGGAGTGGAGTACCAATGGTACTTAAATGGAGAACTGCTTACAAGCACAGGCACACCTGAACTCGAAGTCAGTGAGGACGGAGACTACCAAGTGCTGGTAATTACTTCAAATGAATGTCAGATTGCCTCAGATGT
>SLDS01000166.1 GCA_007125175.1 Flavobacteriales bacterium | reverse complement strand
CCAAAGGGCAGGGCAGTGTCATCGGTTACAACTAAAAGACGCTCCAGGGGGATTTTCTCCTCCTGCAGCCAGTAGCGCACAGCCTTGCCGCTGAGGTTCATGTAGGTATTTGGCTTGAGCAAAATGAGCTGCTTGCCCCGGTGGCGCAAAGTGCACACATCTCCATAGCGCGCGGTATCAAATGAAATGGCGGAGCGCTCTGCAAGAGCCTCCGCCACTTTGAATCCTATGTTGTGACGCGTATTGCTATACTCCGCGCCAATATTTCCCAATCCTGCAATGAGATACTTCATTGTTCAGTACTGGAAAAGTATCAAGCCTCGGCTTTCTCTTCTCCGGCGGCGGCTTCTGCTCCTTCAGCAGCTCCTTCCTCTCCGCCTTCAGCGCCTTCTTCTTCATCCTCTTCTTCATCGTCGAGGGCTCCACGTGCCCGTTTCACGGCGACTACGATAGACTGAGGATTGTGAAGCAGGGTAACATTGGGTATCTCGACATCCTTGATGCGGATGGAGTGACCAATGCGCAGCTTGGTAATGTCAAGCTCGACAAATTCCGGGAAATCTTTGGGAAGACCCATGATTTTAATGCGTCGGAAAAGTACAGCAAGCCTACCTCCGTTTCGCACACCAATTGAATTGCCCGTCACCCTTACCGGCAGCTCAAACTTCATTGGCTTGCCTTCCACCACTTCCAAAAAGTCGGCGTGGATGATGCGGTCATTCACAGGGTGGAACTGCAAGTCTTTGAGAATAGCCTCTGATTTCTTGCCATTCACATCGAGCTCAAAACGGAACACCTCATTGGTGTACACATACTTCGAGAATTCGATCAGGTCAAGGGAGAAATGGGTCTGTTCATCTCCTCCGTAAAGAACGGCGGGTACGCGCCCTTCGGCGCGCAAATGAGCAGCATCTTTTTTCCCTACGTTCTCTCTTGGAGAACCGCTCAACGATACTGTTTTCATTTTTTGTTGCTTGGGTTATGAAATGATGAAATACTTGCTGATGCTTTGGTGGTTGATAGCGCTGTGGATCACATCAGCAAAAAGATCCGCAGTACTCAAAACTTTTATTTTCGCGCTTTTCTGTTTGAGCGGAATGGTATCTGTCACGATAAGCTCGGCTATGGCCGATTTTTCGAGCCGCTCGTAAGCCGGGCCTGATAGTACCGCATGCGTACAGAGGGCACGTACGCTCTTGGCTCCTTTGTCCATCATCATGTCGGCGGCAGTGGTGAGGGTGCCTGCTGTATCGATGATATCGTCGACGATCAGCACATCCTTTCCTTCTATGTCGCCAATTACCGTCATGTTTTCAATCTGATTGGCCACCTTTCGTTGCTTGTAGCAAATGGCCATATCCACATTGAGGTATTTGGCGTAAGCATTGGCCCGCTTGGAGCCTCCGGTATCGGGTGCTGCCATCACCAGGTTTTCTGTATCGAGAGAGTCGATGAAAGGCAGGAATATGCTCGAGGCAAAAAGGTGATCCACGGGCACTTCAAAGAAGCCCTGTATTTGATCGGCGTGCAGGTCCATGGTCATTACTCGATCCACACCGGCGGCCGTCAACATTTTGGCAACGAGCTTGGCACCGATGGCCACCCTGGGCTTGTCCTTTCGGTCTTGCCGGGCAAATCCGAAATAGGGAATCACCGCCACAATTTTGTAAGCCGAGGCCCTCTTGGCGGCGTCGATCATCAAGAGCAGCTCCATGAGGTTGTCCATGGGCGGCATGGTCGACTGAACCAGAAAAACGTAATTGCCGCGAATGCTCTCCTCGAAAGAAATTTGGAACTCCCCATCGCTGAAGCGGGAGCGCTTGATGCTGCCCAAGGGTTGTCCGTAGGCTCTTGCTATGCGCTCTCCGATGTCGTCGGAGGCACTTCCAGAAAATATCTTTACCGAACTGCTCATGCTGTGCCCCTAAGGGGCCGCAAAAGTACAAATTCCATGAGGAGAAACCAAGTGGTGCTGAGCAGATTTTGCCGAAAGGCCATCAGACAGCCCTCCCGGGGCAAATAGACCTGTACTGTGCGAGGCGCTAATCCGCCCTATTAGCCTCATAAAAAGCCCCTTATCCTTGCTCGAGCATCAACAAAAAGGCGAATTCCATGGCCTGCTCCTTAAGCCGGGCAAAACGTCCTGAAGCCCCGCCATGGCCCGTGCTCATTTCGGTGTGGAGCAGGAGCAGATTGGAGTCTGTCTTCACATCGCGCAATCGGGCTACCCATTTGGCGGGCTCCCAATACTGCACCTGAGAGTCGTGAAAGCCAGTTGTCACCAGCATATTGGGATAGTCTTGAGCGATCACATTGTCATAGGGTGAGTACGATCGGATGTAGTGAAAATATTGCTCTTCATTGGGATTGCCCCACTCGTCGTACTCACCGGTGGTGAGCGGGATGGAGGCGTCGAGCATGGTATGGATCACGTCTACAAAGGGCACTTGGGCTACAATGCCATTCCACAGGTCGGGGCGCATGTTGACCACAGCACCCATAAGCAGTCCACCCGCGCTGCCACCCATGGCGTACAGGTGATTTGACGAGGTGTATCCGGCTTCTATGAGGTGCTCAGCACAGTCGATGAAGTCCTTGAAGGTGTTTTTCTTTTGGAGGAGCTTGCCCGATTCGTACCAATGGCGGCCCATCTCCTCCCCTCCCCTGATGTGGGCGATGGCAAAGGCGAAACCACGGTCCAAAAGGCTGAGCCTGCTGGAGCTGAAATAGGCGTCCATGCTATTGCCATAAGACCCGTATCCGTAGAGCAAGAGAGGCTGCTTGCCCTTTTTCTGAAAGCCCTTGCGGTAAACGATGCTCACGGGCACCTCAGCGCCATCGCGGGCTGTGACCATGATGCGCTCGCTGCTGTAGCGATCGCTGTCGAAATCGCCAAGCACTTCCTGCTGCTTGAGCAGGGTGCTTTCGCCGGTCTTCACCTTGTAATCGAACACCGAATTGGGTGTGGTGAGCGATGTGTAGCCATAGCGGAAGAATTGGGTATCCATTTCGGGGTTGGCGGCAGAATATGCCATGTAGGCCGGTTCTGGAAAGGAGATTTCGCGGGCATTGTGCACATTGTCGAGATCTCGTATCACCAATCTGGTAAGGCCCTTATACCTCTCTTCCGTAAGGAGAAAGGTGTTGAAAAGCAGGGCGCCTTCGAGCAGTACATCGCCGCGGTGCTCCAGTACGGTCTCCCAGTTTTTGATGCCGGGATCGCGCTCGGGAGCCCTGCTCAGCATAAAATTTTGGGCGCCGTGATTGTGCACAAAATAGAAGTGATCGCCGAGGTGGTCTACACTGTACTCCAAGCCCCGCTTGCGCTCCTGCAGCACTTTAAACTCCCCGAGAGGCTCGGAGGCAGGCAGCACGCGCACCTCTGATGTGGTGGTGCTGGCACATTGGATGACGATGTACTTGCGCGAACGGCTCTGCCCGGCATAGGCGTAGAAGGTTTCGTCTTGCTCCTCGTACACCAATTCATCCTCTTCGACGGGGGTACCCATCACGTGGCGGTAGATGCGGCAAGCCCTCAGGGTCACGGTATCCTTCTTGGTGTAAAAAACCACGCTATTGTCCTTCGACCACACCGCTCCTCCTGTGGTGCCGGGAATCTCATCGGGCAAAAGGGCTCCGGTTTTTAGGTTTTTGAAGCGAATGGTGTATATGCGTCTGCTCAAGGTGTCCTCTCCAAAGGCGAGCAGGCTATTGTCTTCGCTTACGCTGAGCCCTCCGGCGCTGTAGTAAGCAAAGCCCTCAGCGCGCTGATTCTCGTCGAGCATGATTTCCTCCTCCTCGCTCCCTGACTTTTTACGGCAGTGCAGGGCATACTCCTTACCCTCCTCATAGCGCCGGTAATAGCTGTAGCCATTGAGGGTGTAAGGCACCGACATGTCCTGCTCCTTGATGCGTGATTTCATTTCCTGAAAAAGGGAATTGCGCAAGCCTTCTACTCCTTGCAGTGCAGCCTTGGTGTAAGCATTTTCGGCCTCCAGATAAGACCTTACCTCCTCGCTCTCCCGATCGCGCAGCCAGTAATAATCATCCTCCCAGCTCAATCCGTGCAATTGGAAGGTGTGAGGCATTTTCTTGGCGATGGGTGCTTCGGTGGGTGTAGCTGTATCTTTCATAGAGTCATTGGATTCGCAAGCTAAGCAGAGCGCGAGGAGCGTTAAGAGATAAGTAGATCGAGACATGAGCCTGCAAAGGTACGTATCACCTTGCAATCTACCTCGCTCAAGTCTTGCAAGTCTTGGGCTGCCGACCGGGTCGTTCAGGCAAAAACTTCAATGAGCACCTCCAGGGACTTTATCCGCCCCATACCCTCCATGTGCAGGGCGTAGTAATCCAGTAGGGCATGGAGCAGCTCCCTTCGTTCAGTTCGGGAGATGGTCATGGTTTCACCGCCAAACCGGGCCTGAATCAATTGATCAAAATGCCTGGCATAGTCTCCGCTCAGGGCTCGGGGCCTCCCCTCAGCCTGGGCGATAAAGCAGCCCCCCTCCAGGTCAAAATGAGGGTTCTCAGGGCTCCACCTCCCGGAGGGATAGAAGCCGAAATAACGGCTCAGGTGCATGAGAAAGATGAGATGAAAATCGGCCTGCATCGCCTCCCTGGCGTAGTAGGCTATGGACTCCTCCAGGAAATCGTAGAGCTGGGCATCGGCGGCCTCTTCGCGCAGGCAACGGTATAGCACTTCGGCCAGGAAGAGGGCGGTAGAAGCTTTGACAGGGCTCGACATAAGCATGGCTCCATCGGGCAAGGGGCTCATGGCTTTGATGATCTGCAGCTGCCTCTTTTCTCTTACCTGGGCGGAAATCTCTACCCGCGAAAGGGCCTGTAAAACGGCGCGGCTGGTGGCCTTGCGCCTGCCTGCTGATCGCAGCACAAAAGCCATAATGCCCCGCTCTCGGGTGTAGGCGGTGACGATGCTGGAAGAGTCCTTGTGCTGGATGCTGCGCAAGACGATGGCACGGGTGCTGAGCTCCATTCCTGATTACTTGATCACCAGAATTTTGCTCACGCACGTGGAGCCGCCTTCAGAGTCGCTGCTCAGGGCAAAATAGACCCCGGTTGCTACCCTTTCGCGGTTTTGGTTGCGGCCATCCCATACGGCCGTTCCCCCATTGGATACTGTCGATGCGATCAGATTTCCCCTCACATCGGTGATACGCACTTCGGTATCGCGCATGAGGCCGGTAATGGATATGGGGCCATGGTAGTTTTCCCTCACCGGATTCGGATATACGGAAGTACAGGCATTGGAAAACTGCCCGCGGCTCGCATCGGAGGTGTAGACCATAAGCCCCTCCTGGGTGGCGATATACACATCTCCACTGCGTGGATCAAGGGCAATGTCATTGATTCGATTGCTCAAGAGGGGGCTATTGCTCTGGGTGAAATTGGCAATTTGCTCTGTGCCGTCTGATGACATCAGGAAGAGGCCCGAGCCAAAGGTGCCCACCCACTTGCGGTTGGCCCCATCCACGCGGATTACACTGATAGATTGATTCTCGAACAGGGGTTGAAAAATCCCGTCTTGCTGCACGAGAATAGGCCTGGCCTCCCCGGGATTGTCGGAAAAAATATCGAAGGGCGAGAAGAAGACTGAAATACCATCGCTGGTGCCCACCCAAATGGCGCCATCCAAATCCTCTACCATACAATACACTTCATTGCTGGGAAGGCCGCCAGAACCTTCTCCGGCCCTGATGGTGCGCGGATTGCCTGCGGCCTGAGGGAGATTGGGATCAAAGACCACAATGCCCTCCCTGTTTACAGCGATCCATCGATAATTATCCCGCGTGCTGATCATATCGATCGCGGGCCTGTTGGTCGGCACGGTATTGAGCAGGCTAAAGCCTTGCCAATCGCCATCGCCCCGGTATACGGAGAGCGGAGTCTCGGTGCGCGCATTGAGCATCCATACATTGCCATCATCATCCGGGTCAAAGCCTATGGCTCCCACCCACGATTTGCCGTCAGGCCGCACATACTCTACCCAAGGATCGAGGGAGCTGTTTTCGTCGGTGTAGAGGGCGATGGCCTGCCCGTTTTTGAACTCGGCCACACCGCTGATCCACGATGATACCAGAAGGTGCTCCTCTTCCTCATCAGGGTAGCGATAGATGTCGATTACGTCGAGGAAGGAGTTTTCTTCAAGAAAGGGCAGATTGAAGCGTGTGTAGTTCTTCCAACGCCCATCAATAAGACCGTAAAAGCCATCCAGCCGCAGTTGGTTATTCCACACTCCCGGGTGAAATGCGCCGCCGGAAGCCACCCATAGCTCATCGGTAGCTTCCGAAAAATGCAGAGAGAAGCATCTATTGGTTCCAGGGCCATCCGGTGTGATAAATTCGAATTGCTCGGAAGGATTGCGGCGTACGAGACCCTCTGCAAGATCGGCTACCCAAAGATTGCCTTCCTCATCAAAGTGCGCGCGGGCACTGCGTATGGGGCTTCCGTCGTAAGAATCCAGAGTGAAGTCGATACTCATTCCATCTCCGCTTCTCTTTTGCACCACATTGGAAGTCACTACGAGCATGCCATCAGAAACGGTGCGCAAGTGCCGGATATCCTGGGTGGATATGGCTTGTTGCCACATGCCGCCCTCCTCTCTTGTGTACATTCCCGCCTGCGCGGCTTGGTTTTGGTTCACATACACGCGATTGCTCGAAGTGGCCACATCCCTCACATTTCCGAAAGGATCGGGAAGTCCGAGGTCAATCTGCCAATTATTGAAAATGGTGAGATCGGTATTGATGTCACCGAAATACAGGCCCTGATCGGTAGCGGCAAATAGGGTGTTGCCGAGCAGCGCGGTTTGGTTTACCTGCAGATTCCCTTCCGGCACAATGCCATAGGTATTGCGGATCTCCCGGCGTTCTAGATCGAAGGTGAGTATGCCTAAACCTGTAGAGAGATAAATATACTGAGGGCCGATGCTGGCATGGCGCACCGCCTTGTTGCCTTGCACGGAGCTGTTGCGGATATCCGGGAAGTTTCTGATCTCCCGGCCCACTACAAGGTCAATGTTGCCGTTTTCGTATCCCACGATCAGGGTCTTACTCTCGGGCACGGCCTTAAGCATCTCGATGCCGATATCGGTGAGTCCATTTACCTTATTGAGCGTTTCCACGCTGTTGTCTCTCACATTGTATGTAAAGATGGCGCTACTGGTGGCGACGTATACCACATCATCCAGGCGATCGACATCAATCGCCTGGTTGTAATTGAGCAAGGCCTTCCAGGTACCTATGGGCGACTGCGCCGCTGACTCGATACCAAAGGCAGCACAGCATAAAATGAGCACGAAAGAAATGCGCTTCATGAATCCACTCGATTGAAATGCTAACGCAAATTAAGGAGAATTCATATAGCCATCGGCAAAATTGATTGCCTATTGTAGGGCCTCATTCTCCGGATGCGCCTTTCTGGGGCAAAAATTTTGATCCCCGTGCGGGCCGAATAAATGAAAAGGCCTAAATTTGCAGCTTCTTGGCCCGGTAGTTCAACTGGATAGAATATCAGATTTCGGCTCTGAGGGTTGAGGGTTCGAATCCTTCCCGGGTCACAAGCAAAAGCCCTGAAGCACCAGCTTCAGGGTTTTTTATGTCCAAAGCCCGGGCAAATCCCATTTGACCGGGGATAAGGATATAAAAACTGCCCACGCAGGGGGCAGGTGCTTATGCTTGTGTTTTTATTTAACGCTGCCAAGGATCGCGAAGCAATCCTTCCCGGGTCACAAGCAAAAGCCCTGAAGCACCAGCTTCAGGGTTTTTTATGTCCAAAGCCCGGGCAAATCCCAAGGCGGCTGCCCCGGAAGCATTTTGCAATCTACTGAGGTGCCCTGTCCTTCTTTAGGTTGTTATATAGATTCTTCGCCGAAGAATTAGAGGTTTTTCCGGCTTTTTTTTATGTTTACTCAAACAAAACCAATAAACCATGGAAACCACTCTAGAATCTCCCCAGCCGGTAGACCTCACAGTAGGCGAAATCATCTCTCAAGGATTTAAAATCGGAATGAGAAATGCGGTGCAGCTCATTGCTGCTGTAATACTTTGGATTTTGACCATTTGGATACCCTACATCAATGTGGGCACAACGATTGGAATCATCAGCATTGTAGTTGCCATGTCGAAAGGCAAGGCCATCTCCCCACTTGAAATTTTTGACTCCAAATACCGGCGCTACATGGGTGAGTTTTTCCTTCTGCTCGGTTTCCTCTACGCGGGTCTCACCCTGGGCTTGTTATTCGTTGTGATCCCCGGTATCGTGATCGCCATCGCCTGGAGCCAAGCCATCTACCTGCTTATCGATCGGGAAATGAACCCTATCGAGGCCATCCGTGTGAGCAATAAGATTACCTACGGACATAAATGGACCATCTTTTTGGGAATCTTTGTGCTCGCACTACTCATCCTAATTGTCGATTTGGCGGTGACCTTTCTTGGTGCACAAGTCGCGGAATGGTTTGGTGCATTCCTGTCCTTCGTGGTCTCGGTTTTATTTGCACCCATTATCCTCGGCGGCTACGCACATATCTACAGCACCCTTTCCAAGAGGGTGTAAAAGAAGCTTCTTCAAAAACCCAATCCGAATGTGGACTGGGTTCTTCCTTCTTGAGGTCACGAGCGGATTAT
>SLDS01000053.1 GCA_007125175.1 Flavobacteriales bacterium | reverse complement strand
TTTTTTTTTGCAAGCCATAAAAAAACGAACGGCAATCCTCGTAGATGGATGATTTTTCATGAAGCGCTATCGGGCCATCAAAAGAATCAAAAAGCCAAATCCTGAGACAACCGCTAAGTTCTTGTGGGAGATGTGTCTAAAACACCTGTCGCAAGGGAAAGAGGGCAACAAAAACTTGTACAGGATATTCTATTACGACTGCCTGCCCTATGGTAAGAAGCAGCACAATCCTCTTACCAAAAAAGCGATAGACTTCTCAAAGACTGAACAATGCATTTTCCAACTTGCGTTTTTCGAAGAACTGAAAAAGAAGCGCAAAATAGCCTTGCGGTTAGGGGTGTTGGAAGACAGAAAGGGTTGGATCATCAAACCCTCTGCTACAAAACAATTGCTCTCAAGGACTAAAAGTTTAGAGGATTTGTCAGAAAGTGACGTTGTTTATGACTTTGGTCAGAAGATGGTAGACATCAAAATTGGCCTTGACATTGCTTCTATAACATTGAAGCGACAGGTTGACCAAATAGTCTTGATTTCTGGCGACAGTGACTTTGTGCCCGCAGCGAAATTAGCAAGACGAGAAGGCATCGATTTTATCCTTGATCCCATGTGGAATCCTATCAAGCCTCACCTTTTTGAGCATATTGACGGCTTAGATTCTAAAATTCCTAAGCCTAAACTTATTCTCCAAGAGAGGAAGCCTTGAGTCGAGGAGAAGGGTAAAGTGCGAATTGGCTCTTGCAGTTGTTCCATTAGCACACAATACACATTGATTTTTCAGACGGCCTGGCTCCCAAAATTGCTCAGGAAACCGTTCTACTCTATCAAAAGTGAGAAAGCCAGGAGCAAAGAGCGGCCTTCATACGCTTCTATAGATTGTCCATACAGTTCAGTGGCTTTAAATACAGACACTTCTTATGGCATGTGGAGCGTCATCATCATCTGAGGTCGCCATTAAGCTGTGGTGCTAAGCAGTGCCCTATACTTACTGGAAGATATTTTACAGCTAGCTCATCATGATGGAAAATATTTGAGAATTGTGTTACCTTAGTGGAAAATAATTGCTCAGCATCATCTTAGAGGGACATGTAATGGAAAAAAATTTACCCCTACATCTTCAGGAGGTCATATTCGGGTCGTCGGATTCCAGCATTTCCAGACAAATTTCAAGACTGGAAAAAGAGGGGAAAATCAGAAAACTTGCACCGAGGGTTTATAGCGGCAATCTGGAAGATGAGCCTGCCGCCATCATTGGTAGGAATTTATTTTCCGTGTTGGGTCGGCTTTATCCGGGGGCCGTTTTGAGTCATCGGTCGGCCTTAGAGTTTCAACCAACCGCTACAGGACAGGTCTTTCTCACCTACACCTACACCAAAAAAGTGAACCTGCCGGGTATCACCATCCGATTTTTAAAAGGTGCAGGTGCTGTAGAGGGTGATAACCCGATTGCCGATGGATTGTATGTGTCACAAAAAGAGCGGGCATTTCTGGAAAATTTCCAGATTTCAAGAAAACCCGGCCCTTACTCAAAAACACTAAGTCTTCCCGAAATGGAAGAACGATTGGAACAAATGGTTCAGATTCATGGTGAAGGGGCACTCAATGAATTCAGAGACAGAGCGAGGGTCATTTCAGAAGCACTGGGAATGGCCTCTGAGTTTCAAAAGCTAAATGCCGTGATAAGTGCCTTGCTCAAAACCCACCCTTCGAATATTCTGCAATCGCCCCTTGCCACCGCGCGGGCCTTCGGAATGCCTTATGACCCCATGCGCTACGAGCTTTTTGTGCAGCTTTATCAAGCGCTAAACCAATTCGAATTTAGAGTATTCGAAGTGTCAAATTCAGATGATAGGTCTTTCAAGAATTTCGCGTTTTTCGAGAGCTATTTTTCCAACTACATCGAAGGGACAAAATTTGAAATTGGTCAAGCCAAAGAAATTATCGAGACCCAAAAACCCATCCCGACGAGACATGAGGATTCACATGATGTGCTAGGTACCTACCAATTGGCATCAAATCGAAAAGAAATGTCCATCATTCCTCAAACGCCCGATGAACTCATAGAAATACTCAAGTACCGGCATCGCATACTGCTCTCCGCCAGGCGTGAGAAAAATCCAGGAAAATTCAAGGACAAAAATAATTTTGCGGGTCAAACTGCATTCGTTGACAGGAATTTAGTGAGAGGAACACTTGTCAAATCATTCGAGCTATACGATGCACTCAAGCAAGCCTTTGCGCGGGCTGCCTACATGATGTTCGCAATCAGTGAAATTCACCCTTTTCTTGATGGCAATGGTCGAATTGCCAGGGTGATGATGAATGCGGAGCTGGTCCATCAAAACCAGGCGAAGATCCTCATCCCAACGGTATATAGGGAAGACTATATCTTGACCCTGAGAAAGCTAACGCGATCAAAAGAACCTGAGGCTTTTATACGTATGCTGGCAAAAATTCATGAGTTTAGCGCCAAGCTTACAGGTAAAAGTTTGGATGCAATGCAAAAGTTTCTTGAAAATGCCAATGCATTTCTTGAGCCGGATGATGGGTATTTAAGGTTTTAAGGATTTCAATATAGAAGCCTAGCCTTTCTTAATTTCGTCAGAGCCGATCACCAGCCGTATTTAGAGTCTGTCCAAAAAGTCCATTAGCGGCGTTGCACTTGGATTGAAAACAGTCATCCCGTACGTACGGGACTCCTTGTTGTTCAATCCTGCGTGCGCCTTGCTACTGAACTTTATGAACCAGCCTCTTGACTGTAAGGGCAAACTCTATTTAGCTCCACTTCAGGTGAACGCGGATGTTGCTACAATGAAACTACTGGGCGCGTGCGATCTGTTGCCCGATTCTGGGAAAAATGACGAAGCCAGAAGCAAAGAGCGGCTTGAGCACATTTCCTTCATTTTTTCAGTTCTTAGCACCCGCAGTCAGAGCGCAGGGTTTTGTGCCTGGCACAATGAAAATATGGGTCTGAAATAATGAACATCACCCTCGTATGCGGTCACTACCTGCCCGCCCTGGGTTACCTGGAGGTGCACCTCGCGAGGGCGCTTGCGGCGCTTGGGCACAAGGTGGCGGTGGTGACGAGTGCTGCAGTGCCGCCCTATGTGGCCCATCTGCACGCGCCACTGAGGGAGGGCCTTGAGCAGGATGGTGCCGTGTCCGTGCATCGCCTCAAGCCCAGGTACAGCATAGGGCAGGTGGTGGTAGCGAATGGGGTTAGAGAGACGGTGAAAGATACCCGGCCCGAACTGGTGATCGCAATCGGCCTTGGCAAGGCCTTTCCATTGTCCATTTACCCCTTTCCTGCTATCGTGATCAGCCTTTTCGGCGACAACCACCACAGCTACGCGGCTGGCTCATTTGCTGAAAAGCTCAAAGTAAAAGCCATGTTTCGCCTCCTCAAGGCCCCCACCTATAGGGCTGCAGTGGAGCACAGTGATGTGCTTGTGGCCTACACGCCCGAGAGTTTTGCAGCTGCTGCAAAAATGCTGGGCGGCCGCTTTGCGCAAAGGTTGCGGGAGCAGAAGGCATTTATCAGCCTGGGCTTTGACCCGGCACACTTCTATTTTGATCCCGCCTTGCGGCAAAAAATGCGGAGCGAACACGGCCTCGCTGACGTGCATCGTGTGCTCATTACCTCCACCCGTGTAGTACCTGAAAAAGCGCTGGAAGAGGCCCTGCCTGCTATCGCAGCCCTGCCGGAGCACTGGCAGTGGTGGGTGATCGGAGCCGACGAAGGCAGCTATGCCAAGGCTTTCGAAAAGCGGGCCCTCGCTGCGCTCGGGCCCCGACGCTTTCGCCTGCTCCCCTATCAGGAGCGCCTAAAGCTCAATGCATACTTCAATGCCGCCGATGCCTCTCTTTACACTGTGCCTGCCATCTCCGTATTCGAAGTGCTGGGAAGCGGCTTGCCATGCCTTCTGCCCAATAAAGCAAGCCTTGCCCATGTGCTGCAACAGGAAGCCCTGGCACGAGTCGCTACGCGGGAATTGAAAGATGACCTAAGCCATTTCAACCTGTGCGAGGAAGCGAGAAAGCAAAGAGCCACCCTCGCCTGTGAACACTATTCATGGCGAGCGGTGGCTCAAAAACTACTGGATGAGGCCAGAACCCTACTGGCAGGCAGTCAATAAGCACTTAGAGCTCATAGCACAATATCTGCCCGTCTACAAGTTTGAAAATCTTGCCACTCACATCATCTACAGCGTATTTGGGCTCGCGCTTGTCGCCCAGATCTACCTGACCTATCACTTCACCATTTAGTTTGCTCACCTGCAGTAAGGCATTTTCATTCTTTTTCACTTCGGATAAGACGATTATATAGTCGCGTGCCTGTGTGGTAGCTGAAAATCTTGCTTTGGCTTGCTCAAAAGATTTCTTGGCAAAATCACTTGCGGCATCACCCAACTCACTGTACATGTTGCCTATGCCTTCTACCAATGCACCGCTTATCTCATCCTGCTCTTTGATTTCGGGTGTGGCCTGCTGTATGGAGCCGGCTGCGGCGTAAGCGTTGGCACCGATATAGGCCGCCCTGATGCCTTGAGCCATAAGCAGGGCCCTGTTGAGTCCGCTTTCGCGAGGCGCAGGGTAGTATGTCTGAAAGCCGATGCTGCCATCCATTCCGATTAGGGCAAGATTTTGTTCACCGATAATTAGCACTCCGTTTTCTCGAACTTCAATGTTTCGGGGATCGTCTTTGCCGTCAAATTTGAGTTTGTCATCGGTGACTTCTGTTTCGGAGGCAGTGTCCAGATTGACCTTCCTTAGAATCGATTTTTTCGTATCAAAAACATAAAGATCAGATCCTTTCTGATCCACCAAGCCGGGGCTGCTGTCAATAGATTTTTTCAATTTTAGATCACCTGTTTTCACTTCAAGTACATCAAAGATTTCGGTAGTCAAAATCCCCATACCTCCTTTTCCAGGAATGGTGCGTACGACTGCTCCAGACACCTTCGTAGGCTTTTTGTAAAGTGATTCTCCATCGCTGAGATTGATCAGGTCGAGGAAGGTATTGCTGCCTGAGGTAGTAACCAATAAAATCCCATCAGGGGTCATAATGTGGCTGTTTACCCCTCCTTTGATGGTGGCACCACGCCCTTTCTTGCCCCATAGCCCTTCACCGCTGTCCAGGTCAATCATATTGATACGGGTCTTGTTGCCGTCATCCGGTAGGAGTATGATTCCATTTTTATGAAAAGCTACATCGCCAAATTTCCCATTCATGGTCACAGGCTCCGGCCAAATCATGCTGCCGTCGCTTTTGCGATAAGCCGTGTAGGTATTCCTGTAAATGATGGTCACATCGTCGGTGCTAGCGGAGCGTGATTCACTCTGCGATTCAGAGCCAATAACGAAGATATCCTTATCAGGGTGTGGGTAGTAGCGTAGATTGAACTCTACGTTGGATGCTATTTGCTCTGTGGCTGCAGCGAAAAGTTCTCCGAGCGCACCAGCGCCTTCCATCGCTTCCGATTCGGCTGAGGTAGCAGCCTTCCAGACCACCTCTCCGGTCTTACTGTTCAATCGGTATATCTTGAGAACAGCAATAACCAGCATTTCATCTGCGCTAATCTCATTAGCGGCTATCACTTTACCAGTTTTTTCATTTATCCTCCAGCGCTCTTCGCCTGTCGCCAGGTCACGGAGTAGCATCACAGGCTCATCTTCGGCCGTGCGACCCGATACAAGCAAGCCGTTGGTGCGAAACATAGATTTTACGAAAGTGAGATCGCTCACACCGGCCTTGGTCGAATTAAAGGCTTCCGAGCCGTCGAATGGATTGATTACGATGATCTCCTTACCTCTGTCCGACATGAGGAGTGGGGATCCCGGAATTTCCTTGATCTCAGATTCAGAAATATTGGCCAAGCCATTATGTTTCCAGAGTACCTTTCCACTTGAAGGGTCAAGAGATAATAGGTCGGTAGATGTGGAAGCGATGTGATTGCCACTTGCGGTGATTTTTTGAAAAACAAGATCACCAGGAAGATCGGCCGACCATGATTGACTGGTTTGCGAAGATGCAGTGAAACCAGCGAAAAAAAGAGTTAAAAAGAAAAGAGTAAAGCGTATCATCATGGGTGTGTGTTTTGAGTTGACAAAGGTAAGTCACGGGTGTCAAACAGAAATTATCTCGTCCATTGTGCAAATTGTCTGCCAAAAAAAGGAACAAAAAAGAAACCCGAAACACCTTGGTTCCGGGTTGTCTAAGAATATGGGAGGCTAAATGGGTTTATCTGCCAAATACGATAAGACTGAACTCCCTGTTGGCTGGATTGCCGCTGCTGTCGTAGGTGCGTACTGTGAGGGAGCTGCTTGTGCCCACCACTGTGCAAAATCCAGGGGAGAGGTCATTTCGGATTTGACAAACAGCCGATGCAGTAACAGCCGGTGAGAACAAGCCGCCGACCAGTTGCACTGTGCGTACTCCGGTGTTTACAACTCCTGTACTTTGCACATTGTAAGCATCAATGTTGAGATTGGGTTGACCCACAATGGGAAAGTTCACAAAGGCCTTGGCCATTACCTCTGATGGCACTTCGGAACCCGAGGGCAGCTCTACGCTGTTACCTTGGCTTATGCTAAGGGTGTTGCCGCTGAGGCTGAGGTTTTGCAACTCATTGGTTGGGTCGGCATCTGCATCGTCAACATTGGTGGCAGTCTCGGCGTGGCGTGCATAAGGTACGCTGAGCAGTTGGCTGGTGCCCATGTCGATCCATGCACTGCCCCCATCGGGATCCATCTCTACTTGTAGGTAGTGGCTGCCGCTGGTCCAGTCCACTTCCGCAATATTGTCTGAGCCCATGCCGCTACCTACGCGGAGGCTTACCAAACCGTGCGCAGTGGTTTGCACATTGTGCGTTTCCTGGTATACGACAGGGCCAGACATACTTCCCTCGCGAATGCTCATTCGCATGGCAATATCTTGTTCTGTAATTAGCTGTCCTTCGCTCGTGCGCACTACAGTTTGGTAATTGAAGTCAGCAGGCTGAGCTGTGAGTGTGGCAAGGATTGCGACACTGAAAAAAAGACTGAGTATCGTGGTTTTCATGTTGATTTGATTTTGTTTGTTTCGGTTCGTTTTGGTTTTTGCTTGAGAGTTTTGGTGCACTATTGGGTTTTTTGAATCAATAGGCTTTGACTTATTTCCCTATCTAAGGCCCGTATCTGCAGTATGTATGAGCCTGTCGGCAAAGACGATACTTCAAGACTGCTCAGGCTGTACAGATAGTCTTGCTGCTGCATCATCAGTCTGCCACTGATGTCGAAGAGCTGCACGCTGTATCTGCCTTCTTCGTTTAGCTGAAGAAAGAGTCTGTCTCTGCAGGGATTGGGGTAGACAAAGAGTCCTGCATCTTGGGGTATGTCCGAGGTGCTGAGTGCCTGATCATCTGCTTGCTGGAAGCCTTGGGTGAGGATCAGGTCATTGGTGTAGGTCTCGGTCATCAGCTCACCTACACTGTAGGAAAGTGAATAATCCTGAGCCTCCATCATTCCTCCGGATGTACCCACAAGGGATTGTCCCGGAAGCAAGGCTGGACTGAAGGCTGCCCAGACTGTTGCGATTGGTATCCATTTTTTGAACATATTTTTGGTTTTGATTTCGAGTCAAAGTTCGAGTAAGCACCCTGTTTTTTTGTCGGGGATTATGCCCCAATCGTAAATTCAGTGAATTCCCCGAATGGGAAGATTCCAGCCACTTATTTTATGAAAACCGTGAAATTGAGATGGATTTCAATGGCTCACAAAGACACTGTCCTTGGCATACTGTGAGCTCCATGTCTACAGATTGTCGATCTTTGCATTTATATCAAATGTGCAGAGCGCGCGGGACTGTATTTGCCGAAAGGCTCTACAGCTGTCACTTTTCAGATTGCTTGCTTCTCGGAATTACTCCAATAAGCCTTGATTCACCGCTTCTTTGACAAGGCCAGCAGTATTGCGCACCCCTAATTTTTGCAGTAGGTTGAGGCGGTGGGTTTCAACGGTTTTAGGGGAGATGAAGAGCTTTTCTGCAATCTCTTGTGAGGTATGCTCTTCCATGATCAGTTTCAGTACTTCTTTTTCTCTGCGCGTGAGCACCGGCCTGAAGGTGGTGCGCGAAGAGGAGTTTCCAAGGGCATCTTGGAGCAGGGCATTTTTCAGTTCTTTTTGGAGGTACTGCTCACCCCGGTGCACGCTCATGATGGCCTCGCGCAGTTCATTGCGGGAAGTGTTTTTGATGAGATATCCTTTTGCTCCATTGCGCATCATATTTTTCACCAGTGCATTCTGGTCATAGGTGGTGAGCGCGATAATTCCCATCTCTGGGTATTTGTTGTGGAGCTCGCGACAGAGCTGAATGCCATCACCGTCCGGCAGGTTGATGTCAAGAAGCAAAACGTCGACTTGTGCTTGGGCTAAACCTTCACGCGTTTCTGCTACACAGAGAAATCCACCAGCAAACTCGATACCCTCGATTTGCTCAAGCAAGTCACGTATACCATTGACAATAAGAAAATGATCATCAGTTATGGCCACTCGTATCATAGGCATCGCCGTGTTGGTTGAGTTCAATATTGATATATACCGCAGTGCCTTTTCCCGGGCCGCTTTCTACACTTAGCTCACCCTTGAGGTAGCGCACTCTCCACTGCAAGTTGGACAATCCCATGCCCGCTTGCTCCTTTACCTTGTCGGTGTCGAATCCTACACCATCATCTTCCACTGTGATGCTGATATGCTGCTCCGTACGGTTCATCTGCACCATGATTTCCGAAGCCTTGCTGTGCTTGATTGCATTGTTGAGCAATTCTTGGATCACCCTGTACAGCACCCGCTCTACCGTAAGCGGCAGGCTTTGATCCATACCAAAGTGGTCGAAGCGCACTCGGATGGCTCCAGCTGAGTTGAGTGAAGAGACGTACTCAGAGAGCGCTTCAGTAAGGCCGAATTTTTCAAGGATTTCCGGCATCATATTGTGAGCAATGCGGCGCACTTCACGACTTGCCTCATCAAGCCGCTCAAGGGCGAGGTTGTATCGGTCATCAAGACTACCATCTGGCTCCACTTGTTGCAAAGCGGTAAATTGTATCTTGATGGCAGCCAAGAGACCGCTCAAGCCATCATGCAGCTCTCTGGCAATTCTGGATCGTTCTTTTTCTTCACCTTGCATTACACTTTCCAAAACCAGTACCTCCTGCTCCTTGCGCATGTTTTCGATGCGCTGCGCATTAAGTTTTTTGCGGGTTCGCAGGGTATAGAGTAGCAACAAGAGAAATACGAGCAGAACAAGTATCCCGACAGCCGAAGCCTTAATGGCGGTTTGCTGCCTTGAGATACGTGCATTGCGCTCGGCCAGGGCCAGCTCATTTTCGGCTATCAACTGATCTTTGCGGGCTGTTTCATAGCGGGTCTGTAGCTCCGATACTTGCTTGAATCTTTTTTCATTGAGCACAGAGTCGCGCAGGCTGGTGTAGTTTTCCAAATGATCGAATGCCTTGGCATGCTGCCCAAGTTCGCGGTAACATCTGGCCAGTATCCTTTCTGCCTGAGTTTGGGATTCAATGGCTCCAATTTCCGCACTTAGCTTGGTTGCGTTCTTTAGCATCTCGAGACCACGCTTTCGCTCTCCATTTTCGAAAAGCAACTCTCCCAAGGCCATGATGGTCTCAGCGAGCTCCATTTTTTGCCCCATATCTTCTCGAATCTCCAAAGCTTCCTCAAAATGCTTTCGGGCTTCATTATTTTGGCCTAGTAAGCGGAATATTTCGCCCAAGCGGTGCAGGTTGTATGCTATACCCCAACGATCGTCTATGCTGCGGTCAAGCTCCAGCGCTTGTTCTACATAGTGCTGTGCCTTTTCGGGCTTGCCCTCTTCAATATACACTCCACCTAAGTTGCTCAAGGCATTGGCAGTATTCCATGGCTTATCGAGGGGTTTTAAAATTTCTATGGCTTCTTTGTAAGCTGCCTTGGCTTTTTGGAATTGGCCCATTTTCCGGTAGATGGAACCTATACTGTTCATCGTATTGCCCCTACCAAAATCATAGTTTTCTGCTTCGTTGATAGCGATTTCTCTGAAGTAGTACTCAAGCGATTTTTCATAATTGCCAATGAGCCCGTACACCACTCCCAAGTTGAACAAAGGGCCAGTCGATTGCATGGCTGTGCCATGCTTCTCGAAGTAAGCCAAAGATTGCTGAAGCGAAGGGATGGCCTCAGCATAGTCACCTTTAAGCCTCAGCGCCAGACCCCGGTAGTAATCGCCCCTAGCCAGCGCCATGCTGTCCGAGAGGCTTTGTGCTATGCGCTGCGAGCTGTCATTATGAAGCAATGCGGCCTCCACGTCGGACCCCATGAGTGTCCACGTAAGTCGCTGATGCCAGTATATTCGGGCACTGTCGCTTTCAGCCGCTGCGAGCTCACGCCTCAGGCTGTCTAGAAGGGCTTCACCTGTAGCGAGGCTCGTGGAAGGGATAAGCATCGCAGTACACAGAACCACAATGGCCCAGAAACAATTCTGACTTATTTTGCCAGGTAAGTGCGTCATGGCTGTCAAGGTACACAAATGGGCTCAAATGCTATAATTTCAATGAGGTGCCCAATTGTAAGTGCAATGTACAGCACCGCAAAGGGTCACAACTCAGTGGAAGCGCTTAATTAGAAAATTAGGGGAATTCCCTGAGCGGCCTCGATTATCAGACGCTTGTCTTTGCTGATTTTGCCGCTTCGTGCTTGCGATAGAGGTCGAGTGCAATGCCATCCGAAAGCCCGAGTTGAGGTACACTGATGCGATTCACCCCGGTAGTCTGGAGAACGGTGGTGTATATTTTTCCCGCGTGTACGATTACGTCGGCGCGGTCTTGGCGCATGCGCATTTTGATAATGCGCTCCTTGAGTGTCATGGATTGCACTTCTTGGTAGAGGGCTTCGAGTTGCTCCAAATGCATGAGCTCCCCATATTTCAAGCCACTCATTTTGAAGTAGCGGTTGATGTTGCCCCCGGTTCCTACAGCAGTAATCTCGTCCGTAAGCCCGTCCTTTCGCAAGTCGGTGAGCCACTCCCGCATATCGTCCCAAAGGCTGGCCTTCACTTTTTTCTTCAATAGGCGTACTGTACCAATCTTGAAGGAGCGACTTCGAATTCGTTTTTCGTTCTTTAGCAATGTGATTTCTGTACTTCCCCCGCCTACATCCACATAGAGGTAGCTGCGTGTGGGATCCAGGCGCTGGCTCTTGAAGGTAGCCAAGATCAATTTGGCTTCTTCCTGACCACTGATTATCTCAATATTGACCTTTGAGAAATCCTTTACCCGCTTGCGAACCTCGATGGAATTCTCCGCTTCCCGCATGGCCGATGTGGCACAAGCCCTATATGTCTTTACGCCATACACATCCATAAGGTAGCGGTAGGCCTTCATCGTTTTAGCCAGCTTCTTGGCCATGGAGGTAGAGACTATACCCTCATCGAATACGCTGCTTCCCAGGCGAACCGGCACCCTAATCAAAGCGGTTTTTTCAATGCTCAATCCAAACTCCGATTCACTGACATTGGCGATCAGCAAGCGAACAGCGTTAGAACCGATATCTATGGCGCCAAATCTCATAGGCTTACATTCAGGGCTTTGAGTTTTTCTTCAATGAGTGCAATCTTGGACTCGGCGTCGCGCTGCTTCTTGCGCTCCATCTCCACCACTTGGGCGGGTGCGCTCGATACGAAGCGCTCATTGCTGAGTTTCTTTTCCACGCTCTTTAGGAATCCTTTGGCGTAAGCCAGCTCCTCCTGCAGCTTGGCCACCTGCTCACCCGTGTCGATTTCGCCCATGGGGATGGCATACTCCGCGCCCTGTATCACAAAGGTGAAGGCCTGGGCGGGCATATCGGTATCGCGGTGGCAGGCGCTCACATTGGCCAGCTTGCGTATCACGGCTTCGTAGCGGGCATCGGCCTGCGCCTCGCCGCGTATGTAGAGCTCTACGGATTCTTTGAAAGGCATGCCATTGGAGCTGCGCACGTTGCGCGCCTGGGTTACCACTTCCATCGCTTTCGCAAATGAGCTGATGGCCCCAGCATCGTACGGCCGCGCCTGCGGCCAGGGGGCTATGATGAGGGCATCGGCCGGGCCGGAGCGCTCGGCGAGCAGGTGCCACATCTCCTCGGTGATGAAGGGCATGAGCGGCTGCAGCATTCTGAGCAGGGTTTCGAAATGGCCTACCACTGAGGCGTGGGTGGCGGTATCGATGTTTTCACCAAATGCGGGCTTCACTGCTTCGAGGTACCAGGAGCAGAAGTCGTTCCAGGCAAACTTGTAGCAAGCCATAAGTACCTCGCTGATGCGGAATTTGCCGTAAAGGTCATTGACCTCCTCCACCACCTGGGCCAAGCGCTGCTCCATCCAGTGCACGGCGGCAGCGGCGCTCTCGGGCTGCGGGCGCTCCTCAGGGCTCCAGCCCTTCACAAGGCGCAGGGCATTCCACATCTTGTTGGAAAAGTTGCGGCCTTGCTCACACAGACTTTCGTCAAATGGGAGGTCATTGCCGGCAGGCGAGGAGAAGAGCATGCCACAGCGCACCCCATCCGCTCCGTACTGCTCTATGAGGGCGATGGGATCGGGGCTGTTGCCGAGCGATTTACTCATTTTGCGGCCCAGCTTATCGCGCACGATGCCGGTGTAATACACATTCTTAAAGGGCTTCTCACCGCGATACTCATAGCCCGCGATGATCATGCGCGCCACCCAGAAAAACATGATTTCGGGGGCGGTCACGAGGTCATTGGTGGGATAGTAATAGTCTACCTCCTCCTTGCTGTAGAAACCGTTGAACACGCTGATGGGCCAGAGCCAGGAGCTGAACCAGGTGTCCAGCACGTCTTCATCCTGCCTTAAGTCGGCGGGGCTGATGCTGCGGCCAGTGCTTTCGCTCGCAATCCTGGCGGCGGTTTCGGCGGTTTTGGCGATCACATAATCCTCAGCGCCCTCACCGTAGTACCAGGCCGGTATGCGGTGGCCCCACCAGAGCTGCCGCGATATGCACCAGTCCTTCACATTCTCCATCCAGTTGCGGTAGGAGTTCTTGAACTTGGCGGGCCAAAACTGCACGTCGTCGTTCATCACGTGGTCGAGGGCTGGCTTGCTGATGTCTTTCATCTTCACGAACCACTGCAGGGAGATGCGCGGCTCGATGGGCACATCGGTGCGCTCGCTATAGCCTACCTTGTTGGTGTAGTCCTCTTTCTTGATGAGGTTACCGTGGGCCTTCAGGTCTTCTGCAATCTTTTCCCTTACGGCAAATCGGTCGCCGCCAATGTAGTACTGCGCCGCTTCGCTCATGGTACCGTCGGGATTGAGCACATCTATGGTCTCGAGGCCGTGTTTTTGGCCCAGTTCGTAGTCGTTTACATCGTGGGCAGGGGTCACCTTGAGGCATCCCGTACCGAATTCCATGTCCACATACTCATCGGTGATGATGGGAACCTCGCGACTTACAAGGGGCACAATGGCCTTTCGGCCGTGCAGGTGCAGGTAGCGCTCGTCTTTGGGATGCACGCATATAGCGGTATCGCCGAGGATGGTCTCAGGGCGGGTGGTGGCTATGGTGAGGTACTCATCATCCGTACCGGCTATGCGGTAGCGCACGTGGTAGAGGGCGCTTTGCACTTCTTTGTAGATCACCTCTTCATCACTCACGGCTGTGAGGGCCGCGGGATCCCAGTTTACCATGCGCTGGCCGCGGTATATCAATCCTTTGCCGTAAAGGTCGATGAAGGTATCGATCACGCTCTCGGAGTAGGCGGGATCCATGGTGAAGCTGGTGCGGTCCCAGTCGCAGCTGGCGCCCAGCTTCTTGAGCTGCTCGAGAATGATGCCCCCGTGCTTCTCCTTCCACTCCCAGGCGTGCTTGAGGAAGTCCTCGCGGCTCAGGTCGCGCTTCTTGATGCCTTCGGCGCGGAGCTTTTGCACCACTTTGGCTTCGGTGGCTATGGAGGCATGGTCGGTGCCGGGTACCCAGCAGGCGTTTTTGCCCTCCATGCGGGCCTTGCGGACGAGGATGTCCTGTATGGTATTGTTGAGCATGTGGCCCATGTGCAGTACGCCTGTCACGTTGGGTGGCGGTATCACGATGGTGTAGGGCTCGCGCTCATCGGGGGTGGAACGGAAGTAGCCGTGCTCCAGCCAGTAGCTGTACCAGCGGGCTTCGGCGGTGGCGGGGTCGTAGTGTTTGGGTATTTCCATACAAAATGCTTGCAGCCAGACTTAGGCTCTGAGCGCAAAGGTAGGAAATGGAATTTTTGCGTTTCTCCCATTCCTGAAGGCACACATTTCTCGGTCAGCCAAGCCTCTGTGTATTTTATCCTCTCCGAAAGGACTTGTGATCTTGGATGTTCATATGATCGAGCTATGCGGCTATGCAGGAAGTTTGCGGGTTTGAAGGGAAATCGTAAGCCTTATTCGCTGAGAAAGCGTTAAACTTTTGTTAAGACCCTGAAGTGGCTACATTTTGCCAGTACTTTTACCTTCCATCAATTGTACAAAAGAAAAAATTATGAAACACCTAGTAGTATCTCTTGCCTTTGTCCTTTTTGCTTCACTCACGGGTATGGCACAGGAAAAAGCCCTTTCTGGAGGCCCTGAAATAACGGTTGATAAGGATGTTCACGATTACGGTTCCATCAAGCAAGGAGCGAATGGAGCTTGTGAATTTACCATTACCAATGATGGTAGTGAGCCTCTTATCATCTCGCGGGCTAAAGGTTCTTGTGGTTGCACAGTGCCAGAATGGCCCAAAGAGCCTATTATGCCAGGTTCTTCAGCAACGATGACTGTACGCTACGATACCAAGCGGGTAGGAGCCATCAATAAATCGGTTACCATCACAAGCAATGCGGCCAATGAGCCGAATAAGGTGGTGCGCATCAAAGGAACTGTTCTTGCTTCTACAAGTTCTGACGATATGCCCGTGCGCAAGCAAGAGGGCGCTCCAATGGCGAACTAATTTTCAAACATCACTTGAGAGCCTCAGAGCTATCAAGATTCTCATTCCAACCAGCTGTCCAAATTTGAGGCAGCTGGTTTTTTGTTACAGGCTGTTGGAATTGAACTTATTGCTTATTTGATGGCTGAAGGAGGTGACCAGCAATGATGGCTGCTGCACTCGCGACATTGAGTGACTCCGCCCGGCCCACCCGGGGGATGCTCACCTTGCGGTTTACCATTCTTCTAAGTGGGTCGCTGAGCCCGTGGGCTTCTGAGCCCAATATGACCACCTGAGGCCGGGGGCTGTTCAAGTCGTAAAGTGATTCTCCTTCCATGTCAGCGGCGGCGATGCTGCATTCGGCGGCCTCGTCTCGGAGCCATTTCTCTAGATCCACTTGGCGCACATGCACCCGAAAAATGCTGCCCATAGAAGCTTGTACCGTTTTTGGATTGAAGGGGTCTACGCAGCCTCTTCCGCAGATGAGCTCCTCAAGTCCAAACCAATCGCAGAGGCGGATGATGGTGCCCAGATTGCCCGGATCGCTCACCGCGTCGAGCGCAAAGCGGAAGCTGTCAGTTTTTTTGCTGGACGCAAAATTTGGTTTTGCGCATACCGCCAAAACCCGATTGGGCTGCTTAAGGGCAGATAGCTGCTTGAGTTCGCGTTCAGAGCATTGGATTGATCCCTGCGGTAGCGTGAAGGGCAGGTCTGTTGCCTCGCCGCAGTATACGAGCAGCCGCAGATCGGCACGGCTTTCGATGGCTTCACTGACCGATTTTAGGCCTTCCACAAGAAAAAGACCCTCCGAATCGCGGTACTTTTTTTGTTGAAGCGATTTGATCAACTTTGAGGCCTTCTTACTCAGGGCTGCCTGCATGGCTGTCGGGATTCTTTAGTTTCACTTCCGTTGAAAAAGCAAAGATGCTATAAGATTTTGTTTCGAGCCATCTTGTGCAGCTCCATCTTGCTGCTGGCATCATGCAGTGCCACGAAGCGTCTGGAGCCCGGCGACCGGATGCTGCGCAAGAATCTCGTGGAGTTAAAAGGTGCTGCCGAAGTGGATCGTGATGCCCTCAGTGGTACCATACGACAAGAGCCCAATAGACGGATTCTCGGCTTGTTTCCCTTCTATCTCTGGGCCTACAATGTGCCTAATCCCGACCGTTTCGAGAAGCGCAATCTGCGCAGAAGAGACCGCTTGAGTAAGAAAAATGAGCGCCGTGAAGAAAGGGGTAAGGAGCCGAGGCCTTTCAAGCCGGCGGGCTCTTGGTGGAGGGAGACGGTGGGCGAGGCTCCCGTTCTTCTCGATACCGCACTCGTGCGCCGCAGCCAGGAGCAAATGCGCAATTACATGATCAGAAATGGCTGGTTCAAGGCCCGGGTTGAAACCGAAATTGTGCAGCACAAAAGGCCGCAACAGTACGATGTTCGATATACCGTTTTTCCAGGTTCGGCCTATCGCTTGCGCGAAATCACTTACGATATTTCCGATGAGGGCATTGCAAAGCGCATCATAGGTGAACCCTTGATGAGGCGCCCACTGAGCAGTGGGGAACAATTCAGGGTAGATCGACTCGACGCCCAGCGCGAAGCCATCACACGTGAATTGAGGAACCGTGGATTTTACACCTTCAACAAGGAGTTGCTCTACTTTGAAGTGGACAGCGCTTTGGGCAGCCATGAGGTCGATCTCAAGCTGGTGCTGGTTCCGAGGCGCATTCCCTATGAGGGCGACCCCGATAGCTTGCTCGCTGTGCCTTATCGGCAGTTTCGCATCAACTCAGTCAATGTACTCGACAGACCAGCTTCCCGGGAAAGAACAGTGGAATACGGCGACACACTCAGGCTCAAGGATTATACCTTTGTGGATCAAGGACAGCTCAAGGTTAAGCCGCGCACGCTCTCAAGGAATATCCTCTTTAGCCCAGGCGACTTCTACAATGCAGATCGGGTCACGCTCACTTATCGCCGCATCAGTGCCTTGCCAGCCGTAAGGAGCGTCAATATCCGATTCAATCCCAGCGATGAGAGCGATGACAATCAATTGCTGGATTGCAACATCACCACGCTGCCCGCGCCAAGACAAAATATTTCGCTTGAAGGCAGGGGTACCAATCGCGGAGGTTTTCTTGGGGTGCAAGGTGCTGTGGTGTATACCAATCGCAATATTTTTGGCGGAGCTGAGCGACTTGAGGTGAATATGACCGGTGGGGTGGAGGCGCAGCAATTGCTTACGGGATCTGCATTGCCAAGTGAAGATGCCAGCAATCAGCTCGGTCGAAATGTAAGCTTCAACACCCTGGAGTTTGGTCCCGAGGTCGCCCTGACCTTTCCGCGCTTCTTGCTGCCCCTTTCCGAAGAGCTTTTTGCGAAAAGCGCCAACCCACGTACCACCCTGCGGGCCAATTTGTCCTATCAGCAGAGGCCTGATTATGAGCGCACAAGATCCTTTGGAGCCCTCTCATACCGCTGGTCTGATACCGATGAGAAGCAATGGACGGTAAGCCCGGCAGAAATCAGTTTGATCAAGATTTTCAAGTCGCAGGCTTTTGAAGATCAGCTGAATCAAATTGGAAATCTGTTTTTGCTCAATAGCTTTCAGGATCACTTTATTTCGGCGGCGCGGGTGTCATATACCTACAGCACCTTGAATCCGGGGCGTAGACGGGCCAATACTTACTACTATCGCGGAGAATTGGAGTCGGCCGGTAGCCTCTTGCGCAGCCTGTACCGCCTGGGTGGAGCGCCGAGTGACAGCCTCGGGAGCTATGAAATACTCGGTATTCGATTTGCGCAGTATTTGAAGACCATACATGATTTTCGCTACTACCGACAGCACAATGAGAAAATGGCCACAGCATATAGAATAACGGCGGGGGTGGGGGTGCCACTTGAGAATCTCAATGTCCTTCCTTTCGAAAAAAGTTTTTTTGGAGGTGGAGCCAATGACATTCGAGCCTGGGAAGCGCGTACCCTTGGGCCCGGTTCATTTCGCGATCCTGAGCGCAATTTTGATAAGATCGGCGATATACTGCTCGAGGCAAATGTGGAATACCGCTTTGATCTTGTGAGCTTTCTGGAAGGAGCGCTCTTCGTAGATGCGGGCAATATCTGGAATATTGAAAAGGATCCGCAAAGGCCCGGAGCTGACTTCGCTTTTGATCGATTCTACAGGGAGATTGCTGTTGGCGCCGGCTTGGGGCTTCGCTTCAATTTTGATTTTTTTATTCTGAGGTTGGATGCCGGTCTACAGGTGCGCGATCCCTCGCTCGATCCGGGGGAGCGCTGGTTGTTTCAACCCAAAGATCAGTACAATGCGTTCATAGAGGAGCTCAATGCCACGCGACCGGCAAACCGGCAGCTGCGGCCCTATTCCAGTAGGTGGAATTTCAACCTCGGTATTGGCTATCCATTTTAATGGTGAATATGTCAAGGAAGGTTTTTTGTAGCTTTGTCATACTAAAAGCAGTGCATGGGTTGGTTCAAGCGCATGAAGGAGGGGATTACCACCTCCACCAAAGATAAAAAGGAAACGCCTGAGGGGCTGTGGTATAAGTGCCCCAATTGCAGCCATGTTGTAAGCACAGATGAGCATCTGGAAAACAAATGGGTTTGTATCAATTGCAATTACCACGACCGAATTTCGGCAGGGTTTTACTTTTCCATACTCTTTGACGATGGGAAGTACACCGAGTTCAACAAGAATATGAGCTCAGGCGATCCCCTCAAATTTGAAGATACCAAGAAGTATTCCGACCGTATCAAGGACAGCCAGAAAAAAACAGGTCTTCGCGATGCCATACGCACCGCTCACGGCAAGCTGCATGGGCGCAAGGTGGTCATAGCGGCGATGGATTTTCGTTTCATCGGCGGCTCAATGGGTTCAGTGGTAGGGGAGAAGATATCTCTCGCCATCGATCATGCTATCAAGCTACGGGCACCCTTGATAATCATTAGTAAGTCTGGTGGTGCCCGCATGATGGAAGCCGGGTTTTCGCTGATGCAAATGGCTAAGACTTCGGCCAAACTCACGCTGCTTTCCGAAGCAGGCTTGCCCTACATCTCGGTGCTTACGGATCCTACAACAGGTGGGGTAACAGCCAGCTTTGCCATGCTGGGAGATCTCAATATCGCCGAACCCGGAGCTCTTATCGGCTTTGCAGGGCCGCGCGTGGTAAAAGAAACCATTGGCAAAGATTTGCCGGAAGGATTCCAAACCAGTGAATTCGTTCTGGAACACGGATTTCTAGACTTCATCGCCCATCGGCATGTCCTTAAAGAGAAGTTGGCGCTCGCCCTCGATTTAATTGTTGAAAGCAATGGCGAGCTGAAGAAATAAGTGTATATTTGCACCCGCATTTTAGACCGCATTACAAACATTTACACAAATTTTGATATGTATCTAAGTCCAGAAGTTAAGGCCGAGATATTCAAGAAGCACGGAAAGTCCGAAAAGGACACCGGCTCTTCAGAAGGGCAGATTGCCCTCTTCACCCACCGCATCAATCACCTCACAGGTCACTTGAAGCGGAATAAAAAAGACTTCAACACCGAGCGTTCGCTTGTAGCCCTCGTGGGCAAGCGCAGAAGGCTTCTGGATTACTTGAAGCGAAAAGATATTGAGCGCTATCGAGCGATCATTAAGGAGTTGGGAATACGAAAGTAAGCTCCCTTCCCATAGCGGATTTGTACCGCGAGAAATACGAATTGAGAGAGGCAAAGGTTGAAAATACCCTTGCCTTTTTTTGTTCATTTTTTTGACTAAAAACCTTTGAAAAACGAAGTAAAACAAACACCAACAATGGATTACAATCTGATCACAAAAACAATAGACCTGGGCGATGGCAAGCCTATTACCATCGAAACAGGTAAGCTGGCCAAGCAAGCCGATGGATCGGTAATGATACGCTTGGGAGATACCATGATGCTCGCCACAGTGGTATCCAATAAAGAGGCCAAGGAAGGAATTGACTTTCTGCCACTTACCGTCGATTACCGCGAAAAGTACGCCTCTGCAGGGCGTTTTCCCGGTGGCTTTTTCAAAAGAGAGGCCCGGCCCAGCACTGCCGAAATACTTACCATGCGCCTGGTAGACCGTGCCTTGCGTCCACTTTTCCCAAAAGACTATCACGCAGAAACGCAGATCATGCTGGCGCTTATGTCCAGTGGAAAGCAACATATCCCCGATGCGCTTGCTTGTCTGGCTGCTTCGGCGGCTTTGGCAGTAAGTGATATTCCCTTTAATGGTCCGGTTTCGGAAGTGAGGGTAGCCCGCGTCGATGGAAAGCTCGTGATCAATCCCACCTTTGAGGAACTGGAAAAAGCCGACATGGATCTCATGGTCGCTGGTACCTCGAGCAGCATTGTGATGGTGGAAGGAGAGATGAAAGAGGTAAGCGAAGATGAAATGGTGGAAGCCATCGAAGCAGCTCATGCAGCCATCAAGGTGCATTGCAAAGTGCTTGAAGAGCTCGGAGCGGCTGTCGCCAAATCAGAACCCAAGCGCGAGTACGAGCACGAAACGCACAATGAGGATTTGCGGAAAGCTGTACACGAAGCATGCTATCAAGGCTGCTACGAGATCGCCAAATCGAGTGGAGCGAAAGATGAGCGAAGTGCAGCATTTAGGGAGTTGCGCGACAGCTTCCTGGAAAAATACCCTGAGGAAGAGCGAGAAGAGCTCAAGGCTTGGGTGAAAACCTATTTTAGCGAGGTACAGAAAAAAGCCGTTCGCGATTTGCTGCTCAATGAAGAGCAAAGACTCGATGGCCGCAAGCCACAGGACATACGGAATATCTGGTGTGAGGTGGACTACCTGCCGGGCACCCATGGTTCCTCTATCTTTACACGCGGAGAGACCCAGTCTTTGACCACCCTTACACTAGGCTCGAAACTCGATGAGCAAACCATCGATGGAGCCTTGGTACAGGGCACAGAAAATTTCCTCTTGCACTACAACTTTCCTCCCTTTTCCACCGGTGAGGCTTACCCCATCCGAGGCACATCACGCAGGGAGATCGGCCACGGAAATCTGGCCATGCGTGCACTTAAGCCCGTAGTTCCACTTCCTCCAGACAATCCCTACACGGTACGATTGGTAAGTGACATTCTCGAGTCCAATGGTTCCTCATCTATGGCAACGGTGTGTGCCGGTACCCTTGCTCTGATGGACGGTGGTGTGCAGATTAAGGCCCCCGTTTCAGGTATCGCCATGGGACTGGTGCTCGATCAGGAAAGTGGCAAATATGTGGTGCTTTCTGATATTTTGGGCGATGAAGACCACCTCGGTGATATGGATTTTAAGGTAACTGGCACCGATAAGGGAATCACTGCCTGCCAAATGGACATCAAGATCCAGGGACTGAGCTTCGACATTTTGCGTAAAGCGCTCTACCAAGCCAAGGATGGTAGGGCCCACATATTGCGTGAAATGCTCAAAACCATCGATGCGCCTCGTGAAGATTACAAACCACATGCGCCTCGCATTGTGAGTTTCACCGTGCCTAAGGACATGATCGGAGCCATCATCGGGCCTGGCGGAAAGATTATTCAGGAAATCCAGGCGAGCACCAATACCGAAATCGTAATCGAAGAGGTGGCCGAAGGTGGCCGTGTCGACATCGTTTCTGCCAATAAGCAGGATATCGACGCCGCAGTGAAGCGCGTTCGCAGCATCGCATTCCCTCCAAGTGCCGAAGTGGGACAGGAATACGAAGGTGTGGTGAAATCAATTATGCCTTACGGGGCTTTTGTAGAAGTAGTACCCGGCACCGATGGTCTTTTGCATATCTCTGAGCTTGAGTGGCGCAAGGTCGATAAGGTCGAAGATGTGCTGAAAGAAGGTGAGATGGTGAAGTTCAAGGTGACTGGCAAGGATCCTAAGACTGGTAAGCTCAAGCTTTCGCGAAAAGTGCTCCTCGAGCGGCCGCAGCGCGAGCCATCCAGAAACTAATAAAAGGCGCTAAATGCGCTGATTGAAGCAGTGCTTGTGATAGCAAGCCTGCAATAAGTGTCTCATAGGCCCGCATACCTGAGTGTAACTTAAGGTGTGCGGGCCTCGTTATATCTACGCTTTTGTGAGAAACAGAAAACTAGGTAAACGACAACGATGAGACAACTTAAGATTACAAAACAGGTCACCAATAGGGAGACGGCCTCGCTCGACAAATACCTACAGGAAATAGGTAGGGTAGAGCTGCTTAGCCCGGAAGAAGAAGTGGAGCTCGCCCAGCGGATAAAGCAGGGAGACGAGAAGGCCTTGGAGCGCCTCACTAAGGCCAATTTGCGCTTTGTGGTGTCTGTGTCTAAGCAATACCAGAATCAAGGGCTCACGCTGTCTGACCTGATCAATGAAGGCAATGTGGGCTTGATCAAAGCCGCACAGCGATTTGACGAGACCCGAGGCTTCAAATTCATTTCCTACGCTGTGTGGTGGATTCGGCAATCCATCTTGCAGGCCCTGGCCGAGCAGGCGCGAATAGTGCGCTTGCCTCTCAATAAGATTGGGTCGATCAATAAGATCAACAAGGCCTTTGCACGACTGGAGCAGGAATACGAAAGGCCGCCCACTGCAGCTGAGCTGGCAGAAGTGCTGGAAATGACACTCGATGAGGTAAAGCAGTCGCTGGCCAATTCGGGACGCCATGTATCCATGGATGCCCCGCTCGCTGAGGATGACAGCAGCAGTGGCAGCATGTACGAGGTATACATGTCGGAAGACAATCCCTCGCCCGAAGATGAGCTCATGTCTCTCTCGCTCCACCAAGAAATTGAGCGCTCTCTGCACACCCTTACCATGCGCGAGGCCGACGTTATTAGGTTGTATTTTGGGCTTAATGGCAGTCATTCACTCACGCTGGAAGAGATTGGTGAACGCTTTGATTTGACCCGCGAGCGCGTGCGCCAAATCAAGGAAAAAGCGCTGCGCAGGCTGAAGCACAATTCGAGGAGCAAAATGCTAAAATCCTATTTGGGATAAGGGCATTATGACTTGAATGATTGATACGCAAAGGGGAGCTTCGGCTCCTCTTTTTTCGTTACTTTGCGGAAAGATTCCGCTCATGGCCCGATTGATTGCTCCCTCTATACTTTCCGGAGATTTCTTGAATTTGCAAAGCGATGTCGATCTCATAAATCGCAGTGATGCTGATTGGTTTCACATCGATGTAATGGATGGGGTCTTTGTTCCGAATATTTCTTTCGGATTTCCCGTGATGGATGCAGTGGCCAAGGCGGCCATAAAACCTCTGGATGTGCATCTGATGATTGTGAAGCCGGATGCCTATGTGGCCCGTTTTGCGGAAGCTGGGGCCCACATCATCACAGTGCATTACGAGGCCTGCGAGCATCTCCATCGTAGCGTAGAGCTTATCAGGAGTCATTCCTGCAAAGCCGGTGTTGCGATCAATCCGCACAGCCCTGTGCATTTGCTGGAAGACATTATCGCTGAACTCGATCTTGTACTTGTGATGTCGGTGAATCCAGGATTTGGCGGCCAAAAATTCATTCAGAATACTTTTGACAAGGTTAGGGCGACCAGGGAGCTGATCGAAAGAAAAGGTTCAAACGCACTCATCGAAGTAGATGGCGGCGTGAATGCTAGCAATGCCTCTGAGCTCTACGAATGTGGCGCTGATGTGCTTGTGGCAGGAAATGCTGTGTTTGGAGCCACCTCACCCGAGAATGCCATAAGCCGAATAAAGGGAGCCAAGCTCGCCAGCTAAATTTACACTTCTTCTACGTAATCCTGCAAGTATGCAAAGGCTTGGGTGAGCTCGCCCTGCAGGTTACTTTCGCGCGCCCGTTCTATAATCTCCGATCTGCCTTCAGATAGCAATTCCGGCAATACATTGTCGAGCAATTCCTGGCCAAAATCGGCCGAGGCATCCTGTGGTAGCTCACAGGGTAGATTGTCCACTGCCATTACTCCGATTGCATCGGGATTGTCGAACTTGGTTTCGCGCTCGGCTTTGGGGTCGTAACCATAAAGTGGCTCGCTAATGGTGCTGGGGCGGAGGGTGCTGGCCACCGGGCCATCGATGTCGCAGCTAATGTCGGCTACGATATCAATCTTGAAATCATTCCTGCGGGCGTCTTCCCGGCTGAATATAAAAGGAGCGCGCTCGTCCCAATAATGGCAGGAAATATACATGTGTGAGACCCGGGCAAATGGCATGAAGTTCGATTCGAATTCGCAGGGACGTTCGTAAAAGTCTTTGTTTGTGAAGGGGCTGCCATCCTTCTTGCGGTTGTAGTGCACAACGCCAAGTTGTGTGTATGCGGGCCGTTTATTTTTGGGCGTTTTCATGAATTCATCGGCCTCAAGTCGATCGATATCTACCAGGTCGAGCATCTCGATGGCGCCTCCTGCTACCCTCCCTTTTCCCGTAAGGACAATCCTGTAAGCATCGGGAAAACGTACCTTCTTGAGCTCAGCTTCTACCTCCTTACGGTCCTGGCATTGATGTGCCGGCTTGAGTTGGTAAAGTCCGCTCCGCAAGCCCAGTGCGAGGAGTGCGTTGTAGCAACCCACAATACCGGCGTAGCGACCAAAGCCCACAATCCGCCTGCCACGGGCATCGGTGAGCAACTCGTAGTCTATAAGGCTGATTTTCTTGGCGAGAATAGCTTGAAGCAAGGAGCGGTTGTAAGCTTGCTTCTTGTAGGTGTGGGAGAAGAAGAGGTAGGTCTTGCCCGGGATGAGCATGTCTATGCGTACTTCTTTGACTCCCATGAGTATATCGCAATTGCTGAGATCATCCTGGAGGGGTATTCCCGCAAGGGCATATTCCGAATCGGGAATGGAACGAATGGCGCTGGGCTGCACGAAGAGTTTCACTTGGGGAAAACGCTTCTGAACAGCCACGCACTGCTGCGGAGTAAGGGGAACACGCTTGTCGGGAGGATTTTTTCCTTCGCGGATTATTCCGAGTTTGATCATCTGTGCCAGGCTTTTCTTGGAGGGCAAATGTAGGATTTTTGGATGATGGATGGCAGCATATCCCGTCGCTTGAGCTTTGCAGTATTGCGGGCCGGCTATGCCCCCTTGACGGTAGTTTGGTGTATGAAAAAACCCAGCGCTGCGCACTGGGTCATTTTCATCATCAAGTGGGGTCTGCTGAAAAAATCAGATGTGCGTCGACTGTGAGCCGTCAAAAAGCAGCTGTATTGATATACCGCAATTTGCAGACGGAGAAGCAGACGGCGTGCAGCTGATTGGGCGAAGAAAGCCTGGTAGAGAGCATGCTTTTCAGACTTTGCTATTCAAAAACCGTGCTTTTGATTTCTTACGTATGCTCTGAGTTAAAATGTAATCAGAACTTTATTCGCTTTTCAGCAGACTCCAAGTGGAGCCGGAGGGATTACCTTCGGTGATCGCCTCCTAACCCGTGAAGGGAATGAAAATGCCACGTCCTGTCGGCCGTGCTTTTCATACATCAAACTCCCTTACAAGTGGGCTGCGCCGCCCTTGACGGTAGTTTGGTGTATGAAAAAACCCAGCGCTGCGCACTGGGTCATTTTCATCATCAAGTGGAGCCGGAGGGATTACCTTCGGTGATCGCCTCCTAACCCGTGAAGGGAATGAAAATGCCACGTCCTGTCGGCCGTGCTTTTCATACATCAAACTC
>SLDS01000005.1 GCA_007125175.1 Flavobacteriales bacterium | reverse complement strand
CGCTTTTGTGGGTTTCTCTGTCATTAAACCGTGGCCGCTAATAGGTTAGTTTAATAGTAGAGTAGTAGGGAAAAGAGGTCGTCAGCGTGGCGGCCTCTTTTTTACCTTGTCATGCTGCAAGTTGAGCAAAAGGATCACGGATGAGATTGAATTGGCTCATTCTCGGGCGCAATTATGGCTTGTGTGGAGCTTTGCATCTGCAGGGTGCTTTCCGCAAAATGATATACGGACTGCAGCACTTCGTCGAGGGAGTGCGAAGTAAGGTCGCAGGCAATGACGTGTGACTTGGCATTGGGAAAGGCGACGGCCTGCTGCATATCGGAAGGAGTACCCAAAAGGGTGTGCATCTCCTTGATAGCGGCCACGCTTACCGTCTGGTCCTGATTTGCTTCATCGCGGTAGTAGAATCCGCTCCATACGGGACATCTTACCTCTTCATACACCTCTTTTTTGGCTACTTGATCCAGGAGCTGTTGCAGGGCTACAGCGGCTTCCAGGCGGTAATGGCCGTACCAATACTTGCTGTTTACCTCGTCAGTGGGGAGGTGGCGGTATTTGCCACCGAATACGAGACGCGCAATTTGCAGACCCCAAGGCTTACTCAGCAAGAAGGCCGCTTGGCTATTGATCTTCACGTTCGGGGCAAAGTTGATGAGCGCTTTGATCTCAGGAAAGCAGGCTGAAAGCTTGAGGGCCAGTGTACTGCCGCTGCTCGTGCTCATGATGATCACTTCATCACCCAGTTGCCGACCGATGGCATAGGCTTCTATTGCACTCTCCCATAGCCGATCCACGCTGAGCTCTTTCATGGGTTCATCGCTTTCGATGCCATGATCGGAGAGGCGAGCCAGGTAGAGGTTGCATCCGTACCTCCTGGCGAAATCCATGTGAGCGGGAAATCCCTCCCGGTGGCTGGCCGAAAAGCCGTGCAGGTAAACCACTGCTACGGGGGTTTTCCTTTTGCCGGAAGGCTCAGCCCATACGATTCTGGCTTCATTGCCCTCTTTGAGCGGAAATAGGGATTCACCTTGGGCCACATGGGCATCCAGCTCAGAGAGGCCCGTGGGTAAGGTGGGCAAATCCGTATCGAAGCTGCCCTTTTCTGCTCTGGGGCCGAGGAGGTAAACCAGGCAGAGGAGGAGGAGCAGGGCGGGGAGGAGATATCTTTTCTTCATGAGAGGCGGCCTATTGCTGTTGCCTGCTTTTCATTTTGAGCAGCTGCGCGAATTTAATACTTTTCAAAAACGCCCATTCCGAAAAGGGCAAAATCGAGTCGTACAGGATCTTGGGGATCAATACGCCTGAGTGCTTTGGTAAGTTCTACCACAGACCGCCAATCGTTTTGTTTGCGCTTGAGCAGCCCGAGCCGCCGCGCCACCCGTCCTGTATGCACATCGAGGGGTATGTAGAGTTGCTCGGCCTTGATGCACTTCCAAAGGCCAAAATCCACGCCGTGATCGTCATCGCGCACCATCCAACGCAGAAACATATTCATCCGCTTGGCCGCCGAACCTTTGAGCGGGTCGGGGAGGTGCTTGCGGCTGCGGGGCAGGTGGGGCCCGCTGAAGAATCGCTCCTTGAAGAGGTGCCAGCCCAGCCCACTCTCTTCCTTATCCTTTCGGCAAAAGCAATCGGCGAGCACCTTTTCAAGACCGCCTTCGCAGCGGTAGATGCGCTGCAGGGCATGCATGAAAGCGAGCGCATCGTCACCATTGAAGGTGCGGTGCACGAAGCTGCGAAAGGGCTCGAGGTCGGCATCGCTGCTGTGCATTACAAAATCATGCGGTGCATTGTCCATCCATTCCATCATGCGGCGGGCATTGTTGATGATGGTGATGCGCTGCCCCCAAGCGATGACGCTGCTCATGAAAGCAGCGATTTCGATGTCTTCCTTTTTGCGAAAGCTCCTGGGAATCTGAATCGGATCAGAGCCGATAAACTCGGGACGGTTGTAGTAATCGGCTTTGCTCAGCAAGAGGGATTTACGTTCACCGGCTTTCAAGTAGAGGAAAATTTACCGGCCATGCCCACAGCTTGATCTTCAAAGCGTCCGTCGACCATGGTGAGCATGCGGTCGGCCATGGAAGCGAGCTCTTCATTGTGGGTCACGATGACGAAAGTTTGCTTGAGCTCGGCCCTGAGCTGAAAGAAGAGTTCGTGCAATTTGGCGGCATTGGCAGAGTCGAGATTGCCGGAAGGCTCATCGGCAAATACGACAGCGGGATCGTTCATAATGGCACGCGCTACGGCCACCCGCTGCTGCTCACCACCGCTGAGCTCGGCCGGCTTGTGCCCATGTCGGGCTGCGATGCCGAGACGCTCGAGGAGCATGTGCGCGCGTGCTTCGGACTCCTTGCGGCCCTTGCCGGCGATATAGGCCGGAATGCAGATGTTTTCAAGTGCGGTAAACTCGGGTAGGAGGTGGTGAAACTGAAAGATAAAGCCGATACTCTTGTTGCGAAAAGCGCTGAGCTTGGAGGCGCTCATATCGTGTATGGCTTGATTGTCAATGAAGAGCCTGCCCTTGTCGGCGCGGTCGAGCGTGCCCAAAATTTGCAGCAGCGTGGTCTTGCCGGCTCCACTCGCACCTACCACGGATACGATCTCACCTTGCTCCACTTGCACATTGATTCCCTTGAGCACGTGGAGATCGCCGTAGCTTTTGTGTATATCTTTCGCTGTTATCATGGCCTGCGAAGATAGGCCATTGCGGTGAATCCTAAGCCGCACATTTCATGGCGGCATCCGGTATGCCTCATACTTTGTTTCGCGAGCGCTTTTTGCGCCTTTTGGCCCTCTTGTTGAGCAATTTTGCAGCCACGACCAGCGCTATCACAAAGAGCGCCATCAAGCCTATCTGTCCGTACCAGGTGGTGAGAATATTTGCGAGCATAGTTGAGTTTTGGGATGAATTTAAGGATAATTTTGAAGGAATGCAGAGTCCCGGCAATTGGATGCTTATGCTTTGGCTCGTTTTTCCCTTTTTGCCGCAAAGGCTGGAGCCCATATGGAAAGACGAAATCAGCAGCATGGTGGGGCCTGGCTGCGAGTCGCGAGCGCTTCCTTATTCGGATAGCTGCACTCTTTGTTGTAATATCGCAGTATGAGAAGGCCCCTTGGCATCGGACTGATTGCATTGCTCATCTTGCTGGCTCAGGCCTGCTCCTCGAGTCGGAAGGCTGCAGATGAGGGCATGCGGGCTGAGATATCGGTATTGGCCGATAGCATAGCCGCTGATAATGTGATAACGACGCGCTATGCTGCGCGCATGCCGGAAGAGTCGCCACCCTATCGGCGCCGGCATCGCTTGATGCGCGAGGCCCGCGATGCAGAGCTCATCGAGCTGCTGGGGCATGGCAATGCTGTGGTGCGCCTCGCCGCTTTTGAGGGATTGTACCGCCGCAGCGATCCCGGTATGGACGCTTATTTTGCCGCGATTATCGACGACAACTCGCAGATTCAATACATCAGGGGCGATCTGAGCCAGTTTATGCCCATGCTCGAATATGCCCACCGATACATATTGGGCCTCGAACTGCCGGGCGAAGCCGTGCCGGAGGAACGCGAGGCAATCGAGTCGCTGTATACACCGTCGGATGAGTTGGTACGAAGCTCAGCTGATCGCATCGGCTCCTATCGCATGCTGCGCGGTGGCAGCCGGGATGGATTGCGGTAGGGGAAAGGGAGCTGCTTCCTCAGGTGGGCTCTGAAGAGGGTGCTGTGAATCTGTATATGAGGCCAAGTGGTGGCTTTAGTGAGAAGCCATTATCAATAAACCATCTTGGTTTTTCGCACCCTCAGGCGCGCTTTCCGTGACACTATTCTTTGATGAATTTTCCTCGGTATATCGAATCATCTGTGAGGATTTCCAAAATATATGTTCCCGACGAGAGCTGTGAAATATCGAAAAAGCTTTGTCGATCAAGCTGGTATTGCCTTATCAAACGTCCCTGCAAGTCATAGATATTGGCCAAGCCTCGCCTTGCAGGTTTTGCATCAGGCACTCGGAATGAGACATAGTCAGCAGCTGGATTTGGAAAAGGTGTTAGAGCCAAGTGAACATTGTCGGATATTTCATTTGCAGATAGCAAATCATCACAAAAGGAGTTCCATGAATCTGACACCTGGGCTAGAGTCCAAGGATGATCTGCCAGCGTGAAGTTTTTGGTCCAACCCGGGGATGCTTCGTTGGCAAGCACACTGGGGTGATCCCGGAAGAAAACAATGTAATCGTTGGGAGGCTGCGGAATGTATTGCTGAGTGATACCGTCATCGAATTCTGCAAATTGCTCTCCATTCACATAAATATCCATCATTCCATCGCATTGTCTGACCAATGTAAGTTGGTAGACGTCGGTATCATTGAAAAAATCGGGTGTTCCCACCGTGCCATTGGGCCAAAATTCGAGGGTGGCCTGATCAGGAGGGGAGGAAAGGTTGAGGTATAAACCGATGTCGTCTGTATGGGTGAAACTCAGTATGCGCACCCATCCGGCATTGTTGTCAAGGTCATCGAATTTAAATGCGATTTGCAAGGTATATTCACAGTCAATAAAGCCTTCGTTGAGAAATTCAAAACCCGCATCGCGCTCGAAAAAGTATCCTTCTGTAAGGTCTTCACCAGCGCAGGTAGTGGGGGGAATCTGAAAAGTACCGAAGACCCCGGTTTCACCGTCATTGTTAGGGATTACCTGAAGGCTGCGTGTATTGCCTTCGTCGGCAAAGTCATTGGTGAGTGGGAAAAACAAGGATTGCTGGCCGGAAAGTTCGGTATAGAAGAGTAGAAACACTATGAGAAGCTGTGCTAAAACGCGATGTGACATGGTAGGGCTACGGAGTATTCATTCAAGCACAAATCTAGTGATAATCACATAGATTTACCATTTTCTTTTGAAGAATTCTATTGCAGAAGCCTGCAAATTAAAGCAAACGTGGGCTATGGCCAGTAAGCTTAGCAAAGCTGGTCATTTTCCAAAATCTACCTTCAGCACCTCCGCAATGCCTTCGGAATAGGCCGTTGCCATCGTTCCAAAACGCTCATCAAATTTCGCGCTGCTGAACACATAATCCTGCTCGTACTGGTACATCATCTCCACAAGCTCGCGCATGATGGGCATGAAAAGGCCCATGAACCGCACCATGCCCTTCCCGGCAGTGCGCATTTTGGGCTTGGTTCCAAATGCAGTGGCGATGGCTTCCACCCATTCTTTTCCCGTCATCGGGTTCTCGGCGGTGGGGAGGTGCCATGCCTCGCCGTAAGCCTCAGGTGTATTGCCGAGCAGGGCTGTGGCTTTGGCCGCATCGGGAGCGTAGGTAAAGGAGTGCTTGAAGTCGGGGCCCCCGAGCCAATTGGCTGTGCCGCCGGTGCTGAGGGGGTTGAACACCGTCTCGTTGAGCACACTCACGGCTCCCGTGCCCGGTCCGTAAAAATCGGCCGAGCGGGCGATGAGTGTTTGAATATCGCCCGAAGTGTGTGCGTCGAGCACCATTTGGGCGATCTCTGCCCTGACGGCGCCTTTCTTGCTCGGCGGATCGATGGGCAGGTCCTCGGTGATGGGATTGAGCTTGTCGCCGCTGTACATATAGATGTTGTCAAAGAAGACCAGCTTGGCCTTGTGTGTTTTGCATGCAGCGATCACGTTTTTCATGATGACCGGCCACTGCGCTTGCCATATTTTTACGGTGTAAGTTAGACCGGCTGTGAGGTACACCTCTTCTGAGCCTTTTACTGCATTCATGACTGCTTCGGCATTGCTGAGGTCGGCGGAGATGAGCTCGTCGTCCGGGTGAATCTTTTTCGGGTTGCGGCTTACCAGGCGCACCTTGTCGGTGTACTTGCGGAGTTCAGTGGCGAGCGGCCTGCCGATGGCACCACCTGCACCGAGGATGGTTTGGGTTTTCATGACAAATGTGTTTTAGCGTTTTGACCCGACAAAGGTGGGGAGGTAAAAGGAAGAAGCCCTTGACATTTGTCAAGAATCATCAATTTGAATTCTATCTTAAAAGAAATGCGGATATCAAGATCCCTGTATGAATGATGCTATATCCACAAATCACGTCCTTGAGCAGGGTCAATCATCGCCGGGTTCGCTTTAGCAATTCGAAAAGCTTACGCGGATCCTGACGATTATCCCAAAATGCAGTGACAACAACATGTTCTTCAGTTATTTTGTAGTAGATGCTATAGTGATTCATGGCTGCAACACGCATTTCCGGAAAAATGGACTCCGGGCTTCTCTCAGGATAAGAAACTATTCCCAGAAGATTCTTTTCTACTTTGTCCAGAAGCTTGAGTGAATAGGAATCGGACTGGTTGTGATCAACCCAAAAATCTAGAATTTGCCGCAACTGACTGCTTGCTGTATTCGTCCAAATTATCTGTTTTTTAACCACAAGCGTTCCTTTTGGAAAAGCTCTTCCTGTGTAATAACCCTACCGTTTTTAATGTCTTCTTCACTCATTTTGAGCATCAGAATTTGTTCCTCGCTCAGTTCGATTTTTTGATTTTGAACCGAAGAGCTTATCAATGTGTCAATGGCAGAGAGGATGTCCCTGTCTTTGATTGTCATGAGTTTGCTAATCAGTAAATTTCTTATGTCATCAATGGCTTCCATGCGGTTCTGACTTTACTCAAATATCGGAATTTCTTTCGACTCCGGTCCTTTCTTATCGTGTTGAGCCCTTCACCACCCTCCGCCTCACCCGGCTAAAAGTCTCCGGGGTCATGCCAAGCATGGAAGCGATGTATTGCAGCGGCACCTGGTGGAAGAGCTCTTCGAGCTCGTGCAAGCCGGAGGTGGGATCGATATTGACTACCCGAAATATGTGCTCAGAAATTCTTTTGGAGTCATCACTACAAGCTGACTGTGCTTGTAGTCAATAAGGTTGCGGGTAAGGATTACTTCCACATTCTTGCTGTTTACAGCGCTGAAGTTTTGCAAGGCATCCTCAAAATCCTTGAAAGGAGAATTTAAAGCTTCAATAACAGATTGTTTGTCAGTGTTCAGCACATCGGTGATCGAAATCAATTGTCTTAGCTTGTCAATGACTTTTCGGTGTGATGCCGTTCTTTTTAAGAGATAGTAGGTATTACTGATAATGACAGACGTTGTCCATCCGGTAATTTCTCCCTTTTCACAAAGTGACAACACCTGCGCCGTAGTTTCTGCAAATGGCTCGCGGTCAAGAAAAAAGTCAAGCAACACATCCGAATCGAGTAGCACCGACTTCATTTCTTATCGTACTTACGCGCCAGGCTCTTGGTAAGCTCTTTCTTGTAATCAAAATCATCAGGAGCTTTAAACGCACCCTTAAGCGATTTCACAATGGGTGTAAGCGTTGTATTGTCATGTTTAGGATGCTGTTCATTAGGATTGCCCGCAACAGATTTCAAGTAGTTCTCTACCAAATCTGAAAGACTTCGTCCTTGGCGTGCAGCGTATTCTTTCGCCTGAGCAATCACACTCTTGTCAATACTGAGGGTGAGTTTGGTATTCATCGCAATTGATTTCAGATAAAAGTAAGGTTTTTGGGACGTACGTACAAGATTTTTTACTTTTTTACGTAGGTTTATGTTTTAGAAGGGGAAAAAGCTCAACCCTTCACCACCCTCCGCCTCACCCGGCTAAAAGTCTCAGGGGTCATGCCAAGCATAGAAGCGATGTATTGCAAGGGAACCTGATTGAAAAGCTCGGGCGCTTGCTCAAAGAAGTGGAGGTAGCGCTCCTCGGCGGTCATGGAGAGGTGGCTGTAGATGCGGTCTTCGAGCATGGTGAAGCACTTGGCGATGAAGAGTTTTTCGAGCTCATGCCAGCCGCTGACCACTTGGCCGATTTCCCGGTAACGGGCCTTGTCGATGGTGTAAAGCGTGCAAGGGGTCAAGGCTTCGATGTTCCACCGAGCGGGCTGTTCGAACACAAAACTGCTGAGATCGGTGACGAAATAACCGGGGGTCGAAATCCACTGCGTGACTTCTTTTTCGCCATTGTGGGCGTATACGCGCAGCAAGCCTTCAGCGAGCAGGCTCATTTGCCGACAGGTGCGTCCCTGCTCGGAAATAAAGTGGCCCGCAGGCACTTCTTCCCGCTCAAAAAGTTCGCCTACTTTGCGCAGATCCTCCGCCTTCACGACGCCGAAGAAGGTGTTGATGCTTTGCTGGAGTGGGGTCATGGGGGAGGTGTTGAGGAGCGAATGTAGGGATTTTGGGTTTTACATATTAACTGTAACCCTGATTTGCGGCCTTTTTGAGCAGGCGAATTTTCTCAGCCCTGCTTTCGTCTAATGCTTCTTTTTCACCTCTGACTTGCTTTGTGTCCTGATACGCTCTGCTTGCTCGCGTGCCATTTTCAAGGTCACGGGCAATTGTCTGGATAAAATCTCCATGCCTAACCTGGCTCTTTCCTGAAATGACAGCTCGTAATTCATCTTTGATACTTTCATTCACCGTACCAAATTTACGTTTTTTATCGGGTTGGAGCGAAGGTTGAAGCAAGCTCCTCCTCAACAAAGAGCTCACCTACCTCGCGCAGATCCCCCTGCTGCACCACACCGAAGAAGGTATTGATGCTTTGCCGGAGTGGGGTCATAGGGGAGGTGTATGGGGCGAATGTAGGAATTTTGGGGATTTACTAATAACCTGAGGTGCTCGCAGTCGCCACGCGGCAGTGTG
>SLDS01000243.1 GCA_007125175.1 Flavobacteriales bacterium | reverse complement strand
GGCTCTTTGCACTGGCCCTTGCGCATGGCACCTGAGTATGAGAACCAATCGGGCGTGGAGGATATGTATGACACCGGCAACTATGCTGACCTGAATCCAAATGAGAATCAGACGCTGGACTGGATGTGCGAAATGTGGAGCAATGCCCGGACCTACAACGGGCACAATGGTGCTGACCTTGGTTCAGGACGCTATGTGTGGTGGATGCAGGAGCAGGGATACATGGACGTCGTTGCTGCCGCATCCGGTCAGGTGCTCTGGGTTCACGATGGCGCATTCGACCGAAACTGTGGTGGACCTCTCGGATCGTATATCGATAATGGAACAGATCCGGACAGGCCCGCGTACGGCAACCATGTGGCACTGCAACATGCGGGCTCGGTTACCATATATGCCCACCTCAAAAGTGGCAGTGTAGCCAATCTTCAAATTGGAGATATAGTAAATGTGGGTGAGTACCTCGGCAAAATTGGCAGTTCTGGAAATTCTACCGGCCCACACCTTCACTTTGAAGTAAGGCCCGAAATTTCCGAATCTTTCATAGAGCCTTGGTATGCCGGTAGTGATGGCTGCAATAACACGGTATGGAGCAGCTGGTGGGCCGACCAGAAACCTTACACAGATACAAAAATCACCCGGGTAATGACTGCTAACGGAGATGCCATAGGAGTGACCTGCCCGGAAGTGATGGCTAATAATGTTGAAAATCCGAACGAGGTAAATCACTTTTCACCGTCCTGGCCCATGCAGGTTCGGTTAATGGTGCGGGATCGGCCTGAATCCAGCACCATGATCATAAGGTTATACTCTCCGTCCAATGTATTGATTAACAGCGCTACAAGTCCTGCAGCATCGATGTCGTCAACTCTCTATGGCACCGGACTCTGGTGGTGGAACCTAACAGCTCCATTCACACAAGGCACCTACCGTGTGGAGGCCGAGTTGGGCGATCAAAAACTCAATCATTACTTCACCGTGGGATGCACGGCCAGCTACAACCTCAGTGGTCCCATAAACGGTCCCAAGGGATACATCGCGAGCTACCAAATCAATACCACGCATGTCATACCTGGCTTCCAAAATAATCAGGTTCGCTATGAAGCAGGTCATATGATACAGTTCAACCCCGGCTTTGTCATTGCGCAAGGCGGTACCATGAAAACACGCATTGACGACTGTAACATACTGAGTACCGTCACTCCTCAATATGAAGACGATGCATCAGCGAAAAACATCAAGCTCAATAGCTTTGACGTGTACCCCAACCCCTCCCGTGGCCAATTTACAGTAGCGGTTGAATTGGAAGAATCAGTAGAAGCAGCCGTTTTCACCCTTCGAAGCAGTTTGGGACAAGTCATCGAAACCAGGCCAAGCTCTGGATACCGAACCTTTGTGGAATACTTTGACTCACATAAACTTGTCCCAGGCCTTTATCTGATAGAATTTCGAACCGGACACACAAGAAAAGTGCAAAAATTGGTGGTGCAATAAGCAGTGCTGAATGGGAAGTAAGAATAAATGGAACGGATCGGGCATTGCAATGAAGTTGAAAGTGTACGCTTTAAGTGGAATCATTAGCCGATAAGGCTGTCCAATAAAAACAACAGCAAAAAAAACCCAAACCAGCCTGCCTGATATATGATAGATCACCCATGAAATTTCATCTCCTAAGGATTCCAAAAAAATGGCACCACCTGACGGGCGGCTCTTCCGATTCAGGATCAGCTAAAATATTCACTGGTGTTTGATTCCAAAACATGTTTCCAGCGTTTTGTAGACCGCCTCTACAATGATATTGTCCATAGGCTTCAGGATGCGCAGTTAGTGGTTCGGGGGCGGCGCTTTTAGGACACATGGCCCAATAAACGGACGGTGCGCAGCCCCGGCCCCGGAACGGTGAGCTCAGGGAAGAAAAGGCAGAAATTCGGCTATGCGAAGGATGCGGCGGTGATGAAACCGGGTTGCGATGATCCGGTAAAGCTCCAAGAGGCAAAAAATTTGCTGAGGCAAGCACCCCTTCGGCAGGCAACCTACATCACCACAATTCTCTTGGAAACCGCATGTCCGTCGTCAAACCGCAGTTGTACCAGGTAGGTGCCCCTGCCCAGTCTCGACAAGCTGACGGAGCCAACTGTAAGCGGCTCGGCCAGCACTGTTTTGCCTTGCATATCAAACACTGCCACGCTGATCAAAGTGCGCCCCGCCACATCGATATGGAGCAGGTCGGCGGTGGGATTGGGATACAGCGATAGCGATAGAGCCCCTTCCCTGGTACCAGCGCTAAAGTCGATCACAAAAGGCTGTGCGGCTAATAGGCTCCACTTCTCGTCTTCGCGCAGCACGCGGATGTAGAGCATGTGGTCACCCTCAGAAAGGTTTTCCGGCAGGGGAATGTCGACAAGCTGATCGAGGTTTGGCGCCGGGGCAATGCCCAGCGGCAGGGCCTCACCCTCACCGGGGTCTTCGTCAATAAAATATTCGGCATACACGATGTCGAGCACTTCGCCGAGCTTGGTATTGAAAAACATTCGGCGGGCGTAGGGGCTCCAACGACCGTCACTGTCTCTCACCCTCATCTGCAGGGTGTTCAGGCCTTTCGGCAAATCGGCGGGCAGCTCAATGGCCACCTCAAGCGAGGTGCTGGCTCCCTGCGTCACGGGCAGCGCAGTGCCATTGCCGGCACCCGGATCTTCATTGAAAAAATACTCTGCTGCGGTGATGCTGATATCTGGTGCGCTCAAAAAGACGTAGAAATTCTTCCGGACATAGAGACTCCAAAATCCTTCGGCATTCATGGTGCGTATGCTCAGGGTGTGGAGGCCCGGGGCAAAATCGGGCAAGGGAATTGCCGCCGAGCCCGACACACCCGGACCCGGTGTGATTGCGAGTGCATCGCCATTGCCCGGTCCGGGATCTTCGTCGAAGAAGTACTCTGCCGCCGCAATAGGAGCCGGCGCGCTGAAGGCATAGACGAAGAAATTTTTTCGTGCGGGAATGCTCCATCGCCCTTCATCGTTTTTGGTGCGCAATGCGATCACGTGCAGACCCGCATTCAGGGAGGAGGTGGATACCGATGCGGATCCAATCACCGACGCACCCGCTGCAAAACTGACGGCAGTTGCATCACCGAATCCGGGATCGTTGTCAATAAAGTATTCCGCCTCTGTGATCACCCCCTGGCCCGAAAGCAAAGAGGCACACACAGCAAGGCAAAAAGTGAATATGGCTTTCATGGCGCTCTGAATTATTGGGCTTGTGCCTCAAATTCCACATTGAGCGTGCCCCCCTGCCCTACCACAGCATTGGTCACTTCCATTTTGGTGATGTAGGGCAAGTCGCTCGGGTAGCCACGGGGCGAGAAGTTGAAATTGCTGCCGTACAGGCCGATGTCTTGTCCATCGGTGCCGTAAGCCGCACCCGGCGATTCGGGCTGCAATGCGAAGTTCTTTGAAGGCGAGTAATAAGGATTGGCCCCTATCGAAACAAGAAGAGGATCCTGGTTATCGAGGTTGTTATCTCCCGGAAGGGCATCTAGGCTTTGCCCCGGATAGCTATAGCTCAGGCAATTGTTGAATGTCACGGTGTTTCCGCTCAGGTTGATTCCCGTGCTGTTGCCATTGAACAGAAACAAGGAATTCTCAACGGTGAGGCCAATGCAACTGTTAAAGAGGCTGCCGGGGTTATTGGTATATGCATTCACAAAAATGTTGTTGCGCACCACATCGGATGAATTGAAGTTTCTCAGCATACTCCAGGTCGCGGAGGCGCCTTCCTGCCTGATGTAGTTGTTGTGCAGGAGCCAACCGTTGCTGTTGTTCTTATTGATCAGGTCGGGCGTGCTTGCCGAGAACACGTTTCCGATGATTATCCAATTGTTGCACTGGTTTTGCCCAGATCCGGCAGTAATGCGGCCATTGAAACGGTTGTTGATAAACTCCAGGCTGCTATACGCTTGCTGTGAGCCAGTGACGGATACATTGCCCATGATCAGGCCCGAAAATGTGAGCCCGCTGCCACCGATCGGAATGTTGAGGGTGATATTGCCGAGCACAGCTCCCTGATTGCTGTTGTATTCCGGGGCATGTCCGGCTCCCCTGAAGTGGAGCAATTTGGTGATGGTAAAGTTTCCGTAATCCACCGTCGATGGAATCACATAAATGGTATCGCCCGGCGAGGCAGCAGCGATGGCATCGCCTATGGTGGTAAAGTCGCCTACTGAGGGCGTGTTGTTGTCTACCGTGTGCACATTTTGCGCAAGCATGAGCCCCGATGCGAGGGAAGCGAGGAAGAGGAAAATGGTTTTCATGGTCGTGAGAATTGGTCAATGATTGTTTGGGTTCGTTATTACACTACAAAATTAGCCTCCCTCCATTCCTGCGCATCAGGGTTTACCCTGAAAATGGCAATTGCGCAAGGGAGGTGCATGTGCCGGGAGGCCAGCCGAAACCGAAATGACCGGCGCACGCTGCACGCTGGCTTCGTGCCCTCAAAATGCGTAAGATTGCACCATGCCCCACGTCTTTTGATCTCTCAAAAGCGGCGGCCATCGCGATAAAGTATTGGGGAGGGGGCTGTGTGAGGTGGTGTTGTTGCTTTATTCAAACACAAATTCCCGCAATCTACAGAAACCCTATTGGGAAAACCGAATGGATAAGCCATATTCCATTGCGACCAAGCGGTTCACATGCCATGTATTAACGCAGGGCAAAGCGAATGGGCAGGTTGTATTGCACCTTTACCGGACGGTTTTGGGCGAGGGCTGGTAGCCATTGCCGCATGCCTTGCACCACCCGCATGGCTTCCTTGTCGAGATCCGGATGCACTGAGCGCAGCACAGAAACATCTTCGAGGTCGCCCAATTCGTTGACAACAAATCTGATATACACTGTGCCTTGAATTCCATTCTTTTTTACCTTTTTGGGGTAGAGTATATTGTTTTTTAGATATTTAATAAGCTGATCAATACCTCCGGGATAGGAAGGCATTCGGCTTACAAGCGCGTCGGGAGCTACTTCGGAGCCATCTTCATTCCAGTACTGCGCTTCCACCAATTTTCCGGAAAGGTAATGCTCCACACCGCTCCGCTCTCCATTTTTATGGAAATAGACCCAGGTACTGTCTTTGAAGCTCTCCCAATGAATGGTGGGCGCTTGATTGTCGTCGCTGGGCTGTGCACTCTTGATGCTGTCTCTTTCTGCCTCATTTGCCGGCAGGTAGTATTTGCCATACTCCCTGAAATCACCGCTGTCAAACCAAAAGTTCCAAAATCCCACAACATCATTGTCCTTGTAGTGGCCTTCGTAAATTTTGGTTCCATTCTTGTTGTAGAAGCTAAAGAATCCATCCCTTACATGTTCCACAGGGTCGGAGTAGGTGCCGGACATTCGGAGTCCTCCGCTTTTCCAATACTCCCTCACCTCCCACTTATCGGCTTCATCCTGCCACATTTTGTGAAGCAGGGAGGCTTGCTCTTGCGCTATTTCTTTGCCTTCAAGGGTGACCCAGGTCTCGGTGGTATCTTGGCACTGCAGCTGCCATACAAGGAAAAAGGCCATGAGGCATAGAGGTGGTCTCAGGAGGGATTTCATTTGAAGTGATTTGAGGGGCAAAATACGAATCAAATCTGTTTTAATCAGGCATTTTAGGTGGGTTTCAAGCAGTATTCTCCCCTATTTAGAGTCTGTCCATAAAGTCCATTAGCGGCGTTGCACTTGGATTGAAAACAGTCATTGACTTTAGTCAACTCCTTGTTTGTCAATCCTGTGTGCGCCTTGCTACTGAACTTTATGATCCAGCCTCTTGACTATATGGACAGACTCTATTTATGGGCATACTTCACGAGCTCCTCCAGCGGGATATAGTCCAAGGTCTTCTCATGGGTGGCTTCCAGGAGGACTTGGGGCGCCACGCCTGCCCGGTAGGCTTCCAGCCACCTCAGGGCGCAGAGGCACCACTTGTCGCCCGGCTTCAAGCCCGGAAAGCGATAAGCGGGTATAGGGGTGATCAGGTCATTGCCCCGCTCCCTGCTAAAAGCGAGAAATTCCTCCGTGACCACAGCGCATACGGTATGCGTGCCGGCATCTTCCTCGCCCGTTTCGCAACAGCCATTTCTGTAAAAGCCCGTCAGGGGCTCCATGCTGCAGGTGATCAAGGGTTCGCCGAATACATTTCTTGCCATATCTATCCATCTTTTTTGAAATGCCAAATGCCCCGCAAAATAAGGATCGTATGGATTAGGAGCAAATTGGGGGGTGATGCTTGCATTGATGCTTCGTTTTTCGGGCGATATCATTTGGCAGACGGTAGCTGGAGCCAATTGAGCTGTAAAGCGAAAACAGCCGTCAAATAAATCCAGCTTCAAAATCCTTATTATTGTCGCCATGCCCCACGCCTTCCAATCCCTCAAGCGCGCCAGCCACCGCAATAAAGCCTTGGGGAAGGCACCGCATAAGCCGGTGTTGTTGTTGGCGGTGGTTGAGGGGGTGGAGGTCGGGAAAATCATTGAGAACAAAATCTATATCACCGCTGAGCTTATTGCCACCTTCCAAAAGCTATGGGCCCGATTGGTGCCCGAGCAGGGATGGCAGCCCCGTTTTTTTCTGCCTTTTTTCCATCTTACCGGTGATAAATTCTGGCAACTCGAACTGGTGCCCGGTGCTGAAGTGGCCCTCACCAACTCTTACTCCCCCAAGAGCATCGCGGCACTTAAAGACAGCATTGCTTATGCAAGCTTCGCTCCCACCCTTTGGAAGCAATTGTGCAACGAGACAAACCGCGCAGCACTGCGCCAGCTCCTGCTCAACACCTACTTTCCCGACCGCACTTATGGCCGGCACGAGCTACAGCGCGAAACCAGAGCATATCTGGAGCAGCTCGAACAGGACTTCCTCAACAACCTGGCCGCAGAGCCCAATGACCCCACCTACCGCTTGGTGGAATACGAAGCCCGCTCCACGCTCTTCAAAACCGAAGTACCCAAACTATACGTCTACACCTGCGCCATCTCGGGTCTGCGCCTCACCGCCACCACGGATGTGCAAATGGTGGATGCCTGCCTGCCCGTAAGCGCAGCGGGGGCCACATTGTCCCCTGGAGCCAAAGCAAAAATGACTCGGTTCAAAATGGAATCTCCCTCACGCCTACCCTTCACCGGGCCTTTGACAGGCACCTAATCAGTATTGATGAGGATTACCGGGTCATCCTATCTCGCAACATTGCAGAAGCGGAAGGCGCGGTTTGGGGCTTCAAGCAATTTGAGGGCAAGAAAATCCTGCTGCCTGATAATCCCAAATGGTGGCCGGGACAGGAGGAATTGGGGTGGCACCGGGGGAGGGTGGTGTGAGAGTGATAGACGCTTTGCTTAAATTATCCAACGGGCCATTCAGCAAGAAAGTTGTGGTTCATCAGTGCTTGAATCGTTCAGAATAATGCTTCTCAAGTAAATCTCTATCTGGCAAGAAGCGCTTCGGCAGTTTAATTTGCTTGCCTTCAAACTGCTTAAAAAAGGCGTGCAAGTGGGGCGTAGTATCCCCGAGCAAGTCTGAAGCGACGTGAATGGTATAATCCTGTGCAATGGCCATCAGTCCATGCTCATAAGCTTTGTCATGGAGGGCATTCATGGCAAGTCCATTACTTGGATTCATGCGATTGGCCGGATCAGCGGCCCAGGTACTTATGTGCCCGGCCACAAGCAGTGCGTTATGGGATATGCCTGTGATGCAACAGGAATAGTCATAAGAGGCCAGTACAGCTTTTCTGAAAAAAGATTGGTTAACCCGTTGTTTAACGATGGTTTCTCTTTCTTTACTTTCAGGAATATCTCCAATGCTCAGCTCATTAAGGACTTCCACTGAAGTGCCTTCCAAGTCAGCCCGCAACTTCTCACTTTCATAAGGCAGGGCATCCCAGTTTTGGTAAAATTCATCCCAAATGGCCCTGTCCAGCTTACTCGTGTTAGAAGCCCCCTTGATGCCCCTTGACTGCAGGCTCGGATCGAGACTGGCAAAGTTGACCAATTTATACGCAATAGAGCCTGGCGTGCGCCCTAAGAGTTCGGCCAGTTTGACCACCTCAGGATGCCGATGGTGCAATTTCCCGAAGGGCAGCTTACAGTACAAATTGATCGTCACGATCAACTCTTCTCTCGTCCATAATCTTTGGCCTTTCTTCATGCTGTTCTTGGATATTCACATTCTAGAACTACCTGAATACGATAATCATTCTTGAAAGGGATTAAAGCTGACACAAAATTCAGTCTGTCAAAATTAACAATAAAGTCAACTGTCATGTGAAACCCCTACCTTCCATCCCAAAACCCTAAACCCACCCAAAAAAAACCCAACCCCATGAAAAACACCCATCTCACCTACGCACTTATCATCGGCCTGGTCTTGGCATCGTTTGCCTTTATATCTGCTAGTTCTGCTCCTGCTGAAGAAAAGAAAGAAGTCCTGATGCTGGAGATCAATAAATATGGCATCTACGTGTTCGAAAGTGAGAAGCCAGGCGAGTTCACTAAGCTGAGTCCACTCCTGCGGCAGCGCGATTTGGAAAATAACGGCCAGCTTATCCAGGCCAAGCTTCAGGAGCTGTACGCCCAAGGCTGGAAGCTAGAAGAAGCCTGCGCCAGTGACATGTTGCAGCGCTTTGTTTTGGTGAGGTAGGGTGCGGCCTGAGAGGCAAAAGCCCCGGCAGGGTGGACCAGGGCAGCGCCGGGCTGCCCGCCCGTGGGACACGTGAGACACCGGCGACGCGAACCGCGTCGCCGGTGTCTCACGTG
>SLDS01000103.1 GCA_007125175.1 Flavobacteriales bacterium | reverse complement strand
TGCGCCTCTTCGGAGCAGTGGGGATGGGGAAGCGCAAGCGCAAGCAGCCACCGTCAGAGAGCGGCCCACAAGCCCCCGATGACTTGAGCAGGCCGGGCAGTGTCGCTGAGCTCGAAAAGGCCCTTGAAGCCGCGCGAAATAGGGGAGATAGACGGGAGGTAATCCGCCTGTTGTACCGCATGGCCCTGCTCCGCCTCGGCGAGCAAAAGTGGCTTCGCCTCCTTCCGGAAAAGACGAATTGGGAATACGTGGAGGAGCTGGAAGATCAGAGCTGGCAATCCGAATTTGGCCGTCTTACCAGGGCTTATGAGTACATCTGGTACGGGGGCTCGGGAGCCGCAGCTTCGAGTTTCGATTACTGGGAGGCAGAGCTCCAGCGCTTCAATGCCAAAATCGTGGAGCAAGCGTGAAGAAGCATCTCCAAATACCGCTCGGAATCCTCCTGCTAGTGCTGCTGGCCGGCCTCTTTTACTTTTTGTCACAATCGGGAGAGCGACGCTATTCCTGGGAGGAGAGCTATGAAAGCGAGGGAGATCAACCCTATGACTTGCGCTTGTTCCGCGAAATCTTCGCCAGCTTTTTTCCCGAAAGGAAATTTTACAGCATCGACCCTTTTGCCGGTGATAGCAGCTTTCTGGAGGAGCAGGGAGTGAACCTCGTGTACATTGCCGGTAGGCTAAGCTTGGACAGTGATTGGGCTACCCGCTTGGAGGCTTTCGCCAAAAAGGGTAACACCGTATTCCTCAGCTCTGCAAGGGAGCACAGCCTGATGGAGCGCATCTGCAATGCTTGTGGCGACATCCCTCAAGGACGCTGCATGGAAAGGGTAAAAGCCGATAGCATAGAGCTGTACGTGACTTACAGCGGCGACAGTGCCTTGGCGGCTCTCGATTATCGGGCCATAGACCGCAGCCTGAGCTATCCCTGGTCTCATTTTAATCTGCATCACTGCCATGAAAGCTCCATCACCAAGGGCGGAGGCTTCTCGGCTTTTGGGATGGATTGTATCAATTACCTCTCCTGGGAGTACGGTGAGGGAAGCATCCTTCTTCACTCCACGCCACTGGTTTTTACCAATTTTCACTTACTCCGCGAGGAGGTGCTAGACCATGTGGAGGCAGTGCTGGGACTCTTGCAGGATGGCGATGTGTACTTTGTAGAACCCTCGGCAGCCAGCGCGCCCCCGCCGCACCGCCCCCTTGTGAGTGAGAGCCCCCTGCGCTTCATATTGGGCAATGAAGCCCTCCGCCTCTCCTGGTACCTGCTCCTGTTGCTGTGCCTGCTCTATGTAGTCGATCGATTGCGGCGCCGGGAGCGCTCCGTGCCCGTAATCGCCAAGCGCGACAACGAGACCCTCAAGTTTCTCGATGTGATGTACCGACTCTACCGCAAGGAAGGCAAGCACAAGGATATTATCGCTGAGAAGTACGCGCTCTTGCTATCCTTTTTGCGAAAGCGGTATGGAATTACCGGCTCGCCGGAGCGCAAAACGAAGGATGATTATATCCGGCAGGCTGCCCAAAAGTTGGAAATGGACGCTGAGGAACTGGAGCCTTTCTTTACCGAAATGGAGCGCGCCCGCTTCAACAGCACCCTCAGCGATGAAGAATTTCTTGCCACCTACCGAAAAATCAATCAATTTTACGCGAAATGCCAATGAATGAGATGAAAACGAATTCAGACGAAAATCCCGACAAGAAGAATCAGCAAGCCGCTGAGAACCATGATGGACAGCCCTCAGATCCCGGTAACACAGGGAGCGAAGAGCAGCCCGCGAGCCCGCTGAGCGTCGGCGGCACAGCAGTGGGAAGTAATCCCGCCGAGCCAGCTCAGCCCGGAGGTGCTGATGAGGTTCATGCCCTCTCGGAGGCAGCTCAGGAGGTGAGAAGCGCCATGGAAAAGGTGAAGAAGGAAATGGGAAAAGTGATCGTGGGCCAGTCGGAAAATATAGACTACCTGCTCTCGGCCCTGCTCACCCGGGGGCATGTGCTCATCGAAGGGGTGCCGGGCATAGCCAAAACCCTCACATCCAGGATGCTGGCAAAATGCCTGAGGGTACCTTTCTCGCGGATTCAGTTCACGCCCGATCTGATGCCCACTGACATTATTGGCACGAGCATATTTGACATGAAACGCTCTGAATTCTCCTTCAAGCAGGGACCTATCTTTAGCCAGGTGGTGCTCATCGATGAGATCAATCGATCGCCGGCCAAGACACAGGCTGCGCTGATGGAAGTGATGGAGGAGGAGCAAGTCACCGTAGATGGCCGCACCTATCAAATGGCGCAGCCCTTCTTCGTGGTGGCCACGCAAAATCCCATAGAGCAGGAGGGTACCTACACCCTCCCGGAGGCCCAACTCGACCGCTTCATGTTTAAGCTGCACGCAGACTATCCCGCAGAGGAGGAAGAATTGGCCATGCTGCAGCGCTTTCGAGAGGATTTTTACGGAAAAGCCGAGAACGAGGTGATGGGGGTACTGAACTCCGAAGACATTCTGAGATACCGGGCCATGGTGGAGCGGGTTTTTATCAAGGATGAACTTCTGGGATACATCGCCCGGATTGTGGCCATGACCCGCAATAACAGCGATCTCTACTTGGGTGCCTCACCCAGGGCTTCACTCTCCCTGCTGCGGGCATCCAAGGCTCTGGCCCTCATCGCAGGCCGTAATTTTGTAAGCCCTGATGATATCAAGAGGGCTTGCTATCCCGTACTCAATCATCGCCTCATACTTAGCTATGACCGCGAGATCGAGGGGGTGGCCATCGCCGAGGTCATCGAGAGCATAGTCAACAAAGTCGAAGTGCCCCGCTGATGCTGCGCAGCCTCCTGCATATCAGGCTCAGCACCTATTTTTTTGGCCTGGGTGCCGCACTGGTTTTTATGCTGGCTTTTGGCTTTGTGTATCCCGTGCTGCTGCTCATTGCCAAGGTGCTCTGCCTGCTTTTGCTGGCTTGCTTGCTCGCCGATGGTATCATGCTCCTTCCGGAAAATAAGAAGCTGCGCGCACGGCGCATTCACCCAAGGGTACTGGGCATAGGCGATCGCACCAAGATCGAATTGGAATTGTATTATGGCGGTCGCAGAAGCCTCAAGGCCGAATGGATAGAGGAGCTGCCGGAAGAGTTGCAAGAGCGCAACTTCCTCCGGGAGGTGGAAATATCGCCGGGTACCAATCTCTACAGCTATGAGGTATTTCCAGTCAACAGGGGCGTGTATCGATTTGGCAAGAGCCACTTCTATGTGGAAGGGCTTTTGGGTCTCCTGCGATTGCATTGTGCACTGCCCACAGATGTGGATATACCGGTCTATCCCAGCATTCGCCAAATGCGCGATGCGGCCATACTCGCTTTCAGGCGCAATACCCAGCAGGGTGGAAGCAAAAGATTGCAAAGGCTGGGTAAGAGCTACGAGTTCGATCAGATTACACCTTTTGTGGAGGGAGATGATTTTCGCAATGTGAACTGGAAGGCCACCGGCAAAACCCGTGAGCTGATGGTGAATCAGTACGAAGATGAGCGCAGCCAAAACCTTTACTGCGTTGTGAGCAAGGGAAGATCCATGAATCTATCTTTCAAAGGTCTGAGCTTGTTGGATTACGCCATCAATAGCACTTTGGCCCTGAGCAATGCTGCGCTGCGCAAATACGATAAGGTCGGGCTCATCAGCTTTTCCGATAAGGTGGGCACCGCCCTGCGCGCTGAAAACCGGCGCGGGCAGCTCAATAAAATTTTAGAATCGCTCTACCGGGAGCGCGAGCGCGACTGCGAGCCCAGCTATGAGCTGCTCTATCGCTCTGTGGACAAGCTGGCAAAAAACCGCAGTCTTATAGTGCTCTTTTGCCACTTCGAGACCCCTTACATGCTCGAGCGGGTATTGCACCTGCTGGTAAAAATCAACAGAAAGCATCTGCTGCTCATGGTACTCTTCAAAGACGAAGAACTGGAAGCCGCAGCCGGAAATACGGGCGGCTCAATCGAGCAAGTGTATCGAAATACGCTGGCTCAAAAATATTTGCGCCAGCGTCAGGAGATCAGTGATTTGCTCCTGAAGCGCGGTATTCACACCATCAGCTCCTATCCTGAAAAGCTCTCCATCGACACACTGAACGCCTACCTCTCATTCAAGTCGAGGGGCCTGATCTGATGCAATATCACGCATCGATGAGCTCACCCTTGGTATTGAGAAACTGATAGCTCAGATAGGGGAGGTCGGAATCGCCTTGTATGCGCAAATTCACTCTGTACTTGATCGCCCAACGCAGGCGGGTGCTCATGAGCCCGCTCTTGAGGTAGGCCGCAATGAATGGATGGGTCTTGATATTGATGCTCTTAACCTTTAATTCCTCCGCGATGTAGCGCAAATTGTTTTCAATTTGGTCGGTAACCAGGATGGAAGCCTGCACCTTTCCGGTACCTTCGCAGCAGGGGCAATCCTCCTCAGTGCTGATATCGGTCACTTCGCGGACGCGCTGCCGCGTGATCTCGACGACGCCAAATTTGCTTGGTGGCAGTACATTGTGCTTTGCCTTATCGTCTTTCATGCACTCTTTGAGCTTCTCGAAGAGCTGCTTTTGGTGGGAGCGCTGGTGCATGTCGATAAAGTCGACACATATAATGCCTCCCATATCGCGCAGCCGCAATACGCGCGCAATCTCTTCTGCACACTCCAGGTTGGTTTCGAGGGCATTTTGTGCTTGCCCGCGGTCACCTCCCTTTCGGCTCCCACTGTTCACGTCGATTACGTGCATGGCTTCTGTGTGCTCTACGATCAGGTATGCTCCACTTTTCAGGTTGACTTGTCGCCCGAAGGAGGCTTTGATTTGCCTGTTGATGCCCATGCGATCGAAGAGATCATCGCCATGGCGCAGACGCACGATTTTTTCGTGGCTTGGCGCTGATTGGCGCAGGTAGGATTTGATTTCCTCAGCGATCTCCTTATCGTTCACATGGATATGCGAAAAATTGGCGCTGAGCAGATCGCGCAGCACAGAGGAGGTTTTGTTGATCTCGCCGAGCACCCGTTTTGGCGGTTTGGAATTCTGTAGGTTTTCGTAGAGTTTCTCCCAGCGGCTTACCAGGCTGCGCAAATCCGCATCGAGTTCGGCCACTTTTTTGTTTTCTGCAACGGTGCGCACGATCACCCCAAAATGTTTGGGCTTGATGCTTTGGATGAGGCGGCGCAATCGCGTGCGCTCCTCGCTGCTTTTGATGCGTTGTGAGAGGGATATTTTTTCGCCGAAAGGCACGAGCACCATGTAGCGCCCTGCAAGGGTCACTTCAGAGGTGAGCCTTGGTCCTTTGGTAGATATTGGCTCCTTGGCGACCTGCACCAGGATTTGTTGGCTGCTGGATACAACGTCGTTGATCTTGCCATTCTTGTCGATGTCTTCCTCTACTTTGAAACCGTTCAGCTCAGCGCTGCCCTGCTTGCCTGCAAGGGTTTGCTTCACATATTTGTTGAGTGAACGGAATTGAGGACCCAGATCGAGGTAATGCAAAAAAGCATCCTTTTCATATCCGACATCCACAAAGGCAGCATTGAGGCTTGGAATGACCCTATGCACCTTTCCGAGATAGATATCTCCTACTGTAAAGTCTTGTCCTCCTGTTTCCTTATGTAATTCGGTGAGGACTTTGTCTTTTAAGAAAGCTATGTCAACTTCGTTGCCCTTGGCATTGATTACAAGCTCAAGATTCACGAATGTATGCGTTAGGTAAAAACACGATGGCACGCCCTGGAGAGCAATGCCGAAAAAAGCGGTATCAACCGCAGAAGTTCAGGATTATGCCTTACTTCTTCTTCTTGTGTCGATTCTTACGGAGACGCTTCTTGCGCTTGTGCGTGGCCATCTTATGGCGCTTGCGTTTTTTTCCACTGGGCATAGAGCTCGTTTTAAATGCGTTAAAATTAATTTTGCAACTGATCGATCATTCGTTTCACTCCTGTGAGAACGATCGTATCTGTTTCGAGTGTCAAATATTTTTGTAGCAGCTTTACTGCTTCGTCTTCATTTCCAAGGGCTACATTGGTTTGAGCCAGCCAGAAGTAGGCTTCTGGATACTTCGCTTCACTGTCGTAGTCCAATACTTTTTGGAAGCGGTAATGCGCCTTTTCAATTTGGCGCGAAGTTATGGAAAATTGTCCAAGATGCCAATGGGCATCTACCTGCGTGGAATCTTCTTCGAGGATGCTACGCAGCATTTGAATCCCCTCCATTGGATTGTCACCGCTCTGCACATGGCTTACGGCCTGCATCAGTTTTAGATCCAATGGGCTGGCATCAGCAATGATCCGCTTATCGGAGGGGATACGCGGTGCCAATGCCAGTCCAAGGATCAAAAGAAAGGCTGCCGCTAGCAGAGCCAGTTGGATGTAGCGGGAGCTTTTCAACTTACTTCTTTTTCTTCACTTTCACATTCTTCTTCACTTTCTCAACGAAAGTTTTAGAAGGCTTGAAAGCTGGGATGTTGTGAGCAGGTATTACGATCGGCTCCTTAGCGGAGATGTTGCGACCGATTTTCTCGGCGCGCTCCTTTACAATGAAGCTACCGAAACCGCGGAGGTAAACATTCTCTCCAGAAGAGAGCGCTTTCCTTACAGATGCCATGAAGGCTTCTACGGTGGTTTGTACTGCTACTTTTTCGATTCCTGTTTGTTCTGAGATTTCAGAAACAACGTCTGCTTTAGTCATGTTTGAAAACTTAGGCGTGATTAATAAATGAGAATTGACGGGCGCAAATATACTTGATTATGTATAGGTTTGAAAGGTATTTTCGATGAAATAGCTTTTTTAAGCTATGAGACCTAATGCTTTATACTATGAATGTTTCTGATGACCTGATTTCGTGGTACATGGACCACAAAAGAAGCCTTCCTTGGCGGGAAACGAGAGACCCATATCGCATCTGGTTATCCGAAATTATCCTCCAGCAAACGCGCGTTGAGCAAGGAATGATGTACTATTTAAGGTTCGTTAACACTTACCCTAATATTGGATTCCTAGCGCGGGCAAAGGAGGAAGATGTTATGAAAAATTGGCAAGGTTTGGGCTATTATTCCCGTGCTCGAAATCTTTTTGCTACAGCAAAATACATATACCATGATCTTGGGGGAGAATTTCCCCGCAGCTATGACAATCTTTTAAAGCTAAAAGGTGTGGGGCCATACACAGCTGCAGCCATTGCGAGTTTTGCCTACAAGCTGCCCCATGCTGTGGTGGACGGCAATGTGGCCCGTGTGCTGTCGCGCCTTTTTGATTTGGAGCTTCCTATCAACAGTGCCGAGGGCAAGAAGCTGCTCGATTCTCTGGCCGCTGAGCTGCTTCACCCCGAGCATCCCGATCTACACAATCAAGCCATCATGGAGCTTGGTGCTTTGGTATGCACTCCTCAGTCGCCTGGATGCGGCAAATGCCCTGTACGCATGCATTGCATGGCACAGCAGCGGGGTACTGTCACTATGCGTCCGCAAAAAGTGAAGAAGAGCAAAGCCAAGGCATGGAGCATACATTATATGGTACTGGAGAGTGAGGAGGGGGTGATCTTTCGCTTCCGCAAAAAAGGAGGGGTGTGGAAGGGGCTCTTCGACTTCATCAGCCTTGAGGATGTGTCTGAGCCTTCAGCTGAGATGATGCTGGAGACTGTGAAGGGTGTTCTGCCGCAAGTGGAAATCAAATCAGCGCCCCGGCAGGTATATGCCACCCGACACTTGCTTACGCATCGGAAGATAGAAGCAGAGTTTTGGCATATTTCTGTCACTTCTGTAAATGGGGGTGCACTCTCGGGTGATTGTCGCTTTGTACCTTTTGAAGACATAAAAGCACTCCCGGTATCGCGACTCGTTCATAAGTATTTGGAAAAAACGCCATGGCTTGAGTGAAGTTTTTACCTTTGTTCTTGCTTCAAACACTCAAAATTTTCGCTTATGGCCGGAGTAAATAAAGTAATCATCGTAGGAAATCTGGGCATCGACCCTGAAATCAAAACGCTGGAGAGCGGAGCAAAACTGGCCCGCCTGAGCATTGCCACCAGCGAATCGTACATGAACAAAGAAGGCCACCGCATCGAGCAGACGGAGTGGCACAGGGTAATACTATGGAGGGGACTTGCAGATATTGCAGAGCGCTATCTCAGCAAGGGCAAGCAAGTGTACATCGAGGGCAAACTGCGCACGCGCTCCTGGAAAGATCAGGATGGTAACGACAGGTACGCCACCGAGATTGTTGCAGACAATATGCAATTGCTCGGCAGGCCCTCCGACAATCAGTCTTCTGCTTCAGGGGAAAGACAGCAAGCATCAGCTCCAAAAGCCCAGGCCCAGGCTGTACAGCAGGCCGCAGGTAGCGATGCCGATGATGACTTGCCCTTCTGAGTTGAAGCCTCAGCCGACTAAGCAATAGAACTCACTTGGAACCTCCCAGTTTAGCGTTTCTATCAGATCTTTCTACCATCATCAAACCCTTGAGTGGCGCAGTGATTACTGCGCTCATCATTGAGGGCATTCTATTGGTGTGTTCCGCTTTGATTTCGGGCTCAGAGGTAGCCTACTTTTCCCTCGGGCCTGCTGAGAAGGAGGATCTTGAGATGGACAAGGATTTGAACTCTAAGCGCATTCTTAACTTGCTCGAAAAGCCCGAGCAATTGCTGGCCACTATACTGATATCCAATAATTTTGTGAATGTTGGTATTGTGATCCTCTCTTCATTTATCGTTGCTGAGGCATTTCAGTTTGAGGGTCACGCCTATTGGCTTCCTTTTGCCATTCAAATTGGTTTTATCACTTTTCTATTGATCCTTTTTGGAGAGGTCGTGCCAAAAGTCTACGCGACCAATAAGGCCCTC
>SLDS01000240.1 GCA_007125175.1 Flavobacteriales bacterium | reverse complement strand
GACATGGAGGAAGTGGAGCTCAATCCCTCCGAGCAGGAAATTCAGGAAGCCGTAGACATTGAGTGGTTTCTGAGCCCCTGATTTCTCGAGATGCACGAGGCGAGCTTCATTCACTTCTACGCATCGACATTTCTTGTTTACTTTGCAGCAAAAGCAAAACCACCAAAGCACTGCCATGACAGAAGGCCAGATCAGTACCCAAGTCGAAAACGGAATTGGGAGTATAGAATTCTATCACCCGGCGGGCAATTCCCTGCCCGGTACTCTATTACACGAATTGGCCAGCAGTGTGGAAGCCATGGACAATGAGGCCAGTGTACGCGTAATCGTACTGCGCTCCCGTGGTGAGCGGGCTTTTTGCGCCGGTGCCAGCTTCGACGAGCTTCTCGCTGTGGAAGACATGGACGGGGGCAAACGCTTTTTCTCAGGTTTTGCAAAGGTGATCAATGCAATGCGGCGCTCCTCCAAACTCATTATTGGGCGCGTGCAGGGCAAGACCGTGGGCGGCGGTGTGGGCTTAGCGAGCGCAGTGGATTACTGCCTGGCCACCGAAGCTGCATCTGTAAAGCTGAGCGAACTCGCTATAGGTATCGGGCCATTTGTGGTGGGGCCTGCGGTAGAGCGCAAAATCGGTCTGTCGGCCATGTCGCAGCTCGCCATCGATGCAAGTAGCTGGTACCCGGCTCAGTGGGCACGTGAAAAAGGTCTCTTCACCCATGTATTTGAGGATATCGAAAGTATGGATGCGGCCTGCGCTGCCCTTGCCGAAAAACTCGCCGGGAGCAATCCCGAGGCCATGGCCCATCTCAAGCGCATCTTTTGGGCGGGCACAGAGCACTGGGATGAATTGCTCACCGAGAGGGCTGCCATCAGTGGCGAATTGGTGCTCAGCGATTTTACCCGAAATGCCATTGCAAGCTTCAAGGCCCAAAAACGATAGTGCCCCGCTTTCTGTAAGGCCTTGTATGGGATGAACCTTTGACTGGTACCTGCGTACACGTTTTGAAAACGCTACGCCTTGTTCCCTCTCTCACTAAAGCCTTTCGTCAGAACCACTGTGCTCCTGACCGCAAGCACATTGCTTCTGGGAGTCAGCATGCATCACTGCCTGAATCAGCTGACAAGCCCCAAAGCGGAAGAAAAAGCAACAAGCCTCCTCAAGCCTGTGGTGGAGTGGGCTGGCACTTCCCTCCAATCCAATTTGCAGCAGCAAGATGACAGCGATCTCCTCAGGAGCGGCGATGAAATCCTTATACATTCAGCAAGCTTTATCAACCGTTGGTCGCAGCATGGTGAATCCCTCAGCTCTGAGATCGATTGGGCCTTACAAATAAGAAATGCCGATGGCAAGGTAATCCACAGCTTTGGCAAAGCACCAACTGAGAATGTAGAAGCAGTCGGCTACCGCATTCCGCTCGAAGCGGGCAATACTGAACTTGAGTTGAGCATGTGGTCTCATGGAAAGTCTTCATCGGGCACAGCCGAATGGATGGGCTACATAACTCTGCTTGCGCTATTTCTACTCACGTCCGTGCTCTTTTGGATTTTGCGAAAGCAGCTCATGCAGGCCAAGAAGCACCATCTGGGAGAAATAAGAAGTTGGCGCTCAAAAATTGGAGCACTTCAGCGCATCAGTGAGCTCAACAAGCTGCTTAATGCAGTGATTGAGAAGGTCGGTATGCGCAGCCTGCTCTGCAAGCCAAGTGGTGAAATAGAGTACATCTTTAACTCCGGTGAGATGCTGGAGTCGCCTCAAGCCAAAGGCCACATCGCGGAGCTCAGCGAGCACCCAAACATACATCAGCTCATCGAAGAGGTAAGGCTGAGCCGAGAAGAACTTATCTATCAGACCAAAACCTTCGATGCAGAGCAGAAAGAGCAGTGGATACGAACGAGAATCTGCCCCATTTTCGATCTGAATGACCAACTCGCCCACCTCCTCTTTATCGATGAAGACATTACGGAGTTGCAAGTCCTGCGGTGGAAGGACATGAGGAAAAGAAGTATTCCTCAAGCTGAAGAGCATATCGCTCTTCGGATACAGTCCGATTTGCGCCTGAGCTACCGCAGCGAAGGCGCCGCTCAGCTTTGCGATATTTGGGGACTCGCCCTGGGCCGTTGCATCGAGAGGCCTGCCATGCTAAATGCTGTGCAGACCTGCCTGCGCGAGGGTGTGGAGCGCTCACTCAAGCTCTGCAGCCAGCAGCGGGTTTACAAATTGAGCTTTGTGCCATCAGCAGACAAGAGTCACGTAGATGTAATGGGAGAAGACATCACGGAAAAGACAGCCAAAAGCACTGCTGCGAGCCGATCCGAAAAATGGGAAACTCCCGGTGCTCCCTTGGAAAGAGGACACCTTGTGATACACGATCGCCTGAACTATGCCAAAGAGATTCAAGCAGCTATGCTACCGGGTGAAGATGATTTGCGTCGCCACTTTCGGGAGGCCTTTGTACTCAGCTTGCCAAAAAAGAAGCTAAGTGCTGACTTTTTCTGGATTCATGAGCTGCTGCCCGGCAGTCGCTTTTTGCTGGCCCTCGGTGATTGTGCAGGCAGCGAGAGTAGCGGAGCCATGCTTTCGGTGATTGCCAGAAGCCTCCTCAGCGACCTGGCCAGAAAGGGTGAGAACCATCGACCGTCGGTATTGCTTCAAAAGCTCAATCACGAGCTGGAGCGTACCTTACGGCAAAAACAATTGCCCGCAGCGCTCATGTCAAAGCCTCTGGAAATCTCCTTGGTGTACATAGACCGCGAAGCGAAAACCCTCGAATATGCAGGCGCCTCCCGACCCCTGTATTGGATGAATGGCAAGCTCAATGTGCTCAAGGGCAATCGTGTCAGCATTGGAGGCCGTAAGCATTTTGAGAAGAATGACTTGCAAAGCGTGCATGCCAGCTTCAGCAAAGGCGATTGCCTCTATTTCTTTTCAGATGGCATCACCAACCAATTCGGGGGGCCTCGCGATAAAAAGCTTTTGCCGAAAGGCTTGCGGAAACTCATAGAGGACAATTACCGCTACAGCATGCAGGTGCAATCAGGCATTTTTCGAAAAGCTTTTGAACTTTGGAAAGGAGACCGGGAGCAGGTGGACGATGCCACTGTGATTGGTATCAAATTGTAATCTTTTTGTGCTCCTTCTCTGAGCTCTCAGGCAAATTGCTTAACTTTCCCTATTAATCATTCACCACCTTCGCTTTTTGCCGCGTGCAAGATGCGAAGTTTAAAATTTCCGATCGATGAAAAAGGAACTTTTAGCCACCCTGGAAGACTTGCTCAAAGCAGAAGATCCATTGAAAGTACAAAAGGAATTCAAGCAAGCGAGTGCGCAATTAAAGAACCTTATAGAATCGAGCAGGGCCGCAGCAGCTGCTCAGCAGGAGGGAAAAAAAGCCCAGGCCGAGGAAGGTGACGATACAGATGGATCAAAAAAGGCCGAGAGCGAAAAAGCTGTCAACACAGCTCAAGAAAGTGCAGAAAATCCATCTAAGGAACAGCCAAGTACCGACTTAGATCTTAAGCCTGCTGATGCCATACCCGCAGCTGAGAATGTGGAAAATGTGGAGCAAGTTGAAGCCAAGCAAGCACCCGAAGACCGCCCCTCTGAACTTCAGGCGGCGACTGAGCAAAAGTCAAGCTCCCCAGATGACGTGAAGGAGGATGCTCAGGCTGTAAATGCCGAATCCCAGCCAAACACCAATTCGGAATCTACTTCGGAAGCGAAGGAAGCTCATTTGGAAGTTGATGCAAACCCGGATATAGCGCAAGAGGAGGTAAAGCAAGGAGCGATGCCTGCGGCAGGACAAACAAAAGATGAAGCGCAAGAACCCGGTGCAAATACGGATGGCAACCCAGAAGCGGAAGAAAAGAGCAGCAAAGTGCCAGAAGGCTCTCAGCTTGCTGAGGCTAGCGAGGATGTTGAAACCCCCAAAGACGAATTCGAAGAAATCGCCCTGCGGCTAAAGGAGATCAATAAAGCCTTTAAAAGCCGAATTGCCAAAGCCCGTGAGGAAGTGGAGCGAATTGAAAAAGAGACGGTTCAGACTGCCAAAGATTTGCTGAGCGAACTGCGCACGTTGGTAGAAAATGAAGAGAACATTGGAAAGGCTTTTGCCGCATTCAATGCCATACAGGAAAAGTGGAAGTCCCTGCCCAAAGTGAGCAATGACAACTACCGCGATCTCAATTCCGACTACAATAAGGAAGTCGAGCGCTTTTTCTACAATATCAACATTTACAAGGAGCTTAAGGAGCTTGACTTAAAGCGGAATCTGGAAGAAAAACAGCAAGTACTGAGCGATCAAATCAAACTGCTTGAGGTAAAAGACATTCGCCAACTTGAACTTGAGGTAAGACTCAATCAGGATCGCTGGAATGAAATTGGCCCCACATTCAAAGAAGAGTGGGAAAAGATCAAGGATGAGTTTTGGAGCACAACAAAAGAAATCTACCGCCGGATACACGAATTTTATGGGCAGCGACGAGAAGAGCAGGAGCGCAATCTGGAAGCCAAAAGGGAATTGCTCGAGGCTGGAAAACGCATATTGGCGCTCGATCTCAAAGCCCACAAGAAGTGGCAAGAGCGCACCAGAGAAATGATCGAGCTCCAAAAGAAGTGGAAGCAGATAGGCTTTGTGCCCAAGGAACAGGCTTCCAAACTTTGGAAAGAGTTTAGGGAAACCTGTGATGCATTTTTCGAAAAGAAAAGGGTGCACTACAATGAAATCAAAGAAGAACAGGACAAGAACCGTGACTTAAAATCCAAGTTACTGGAAGAGGCAGAGGCACTCAAAGAGAGTACGGATTGGAAGGAGACTTCTGCGCGATACATCGATTTGCAGAAGCAATGGAAAAAAATTGGGGCCGCTCATCAGCGCGATGAGAACAGACTGTGGAAAAAGTTTCGAGCGGCCTGCGACCACTTCTTTGAAGCGCGCAATGCACAGAAATCGGTGGACAGTGCAGCCGAAAAGGAAAACCTGAGACAAAAACTGGCCCTGATAGAAGAGCTCCGCGCCTTCACTCCCAGTCAGGCAAAGAAAGATGATCTGGCCAAGTTGAAGGAATTTTCACAGCAGTGGAGAGGAATTGGTCATGTGCCCTTCCGGGAAAAAGATAAAATCAACAAAGCCTACCGCAGCCTGATGGACGAGAAGTTTGCGGCCTTGAAAATTGACAACAGTGTAAAGGAAAAAATGCGTTTCGAGGAAAAAATCGACTTGCTGAAATCCTCGGATGCAAAGGGCAAACTCGTGCAGAAGGAGATGGATTCCATCCGGCACCGAATCTCAAAAATAGAGTCGGAAATCAATCAGTATGAGAATAATCTCGGCTTTTTCAACAATTCCAAAGGAGCTGAAAAATTAAAGGCCGAGGTGATGAAGAAGATCGATCAGGCCAAGGAGCGCGTGGATCAGCTTTACGAGCAAATAGATCAACTCAGTGATGTAGAGTAATGTGCAAAGGAAGCGAGAGATCAACACCTGCATACAAAATGGTATTGTGGATGGGCTTATTTCTAATCCTGCCAGCCATCGTGTCGTGTAAAGGTGAGAGTGCTGCTCCCGACAAGGATCCTCCACCCCTTGTAAGGGAAGGAATGTCGGCTGCCAAACTTCGTGAAACCATCGGGCGACCGGATTCTGTTGTCATCTCAGGTACGGTATACGACGTCGAGCTCGGCCAAAAGAGGGTGGTGAGCCGATGGTATTATCCGAAAAGAACAGTATTGCTTATTGACGATACGGTAAAAGTAGGCCGTGAATAGCATCGATTAAGCAGGACGATACAATAAAACCTAATGAGCTCCTGAGGCAAAAGAAAACCACCATGGAGCGCAGGGCGTCCAGTCAAAAAGCCATGTACGGATCAGATTAATTCAGGTGGATGAGATTGATGCTATTGAGATAGTGCTCACTCTCGAAGATGTTATTGACGGCCCTGAGGTATTGTACCTTTCGGTCGAATCGATAACACACTTCCACATAAAAACCAAACAGATCGTAAATCATGACCCTCGCTCCTTCTCCTGTGCTACGCTGATCCAGGTATTTTCCATACTTCGTAAGTAGGGATGCTTTCCCGTCGAAGCTCAGCGTATTGTATTCGACAATCGTCATAAGAACAAAGATTACCCTACAAAATTAGTTAAAAGCTCGACGAAAGTCAATATCATTACGACTAATAAAATTCACATTGGCAATCCTAATAAAGCGGAAATTCAACGATAGAAAACTCGAAAACACGGAATGAGTGAAGAAGCTCTAGAACCCTTGCTCCATATAGTGCGAGTAGCGCTTTGGGTTAAAGCTATAGAGCATTGGCTTGCGTCCAGGGCTTTCAGTATCCTCACGGCCACATTCGGTGAGGATGTCCAGTTTCATTACCTTTTTACGAAAGTTGCGCTTGTCGAGAGAGCGGTTGAGAATCTGCTCATAGAGCTCTTGCAGATCATTGAGCGTAAACTCCTTGGGTAGAAGCTTAAAGCCGATGGGCCTATTGATGAGGCGTCGGCGCAGACGCTGCAGGGCCAGGTCGAGCATGCTGTTATTGTCATAGGCCAGTTCGGGAAGGCGATCGCTCTCTATCCAGCGGATTTCCTTGTCAGCCCGGTAACTCACCACATCTTCCTGTATATTGATGAGGCTGTAAAAAGTCACATCGACAACCCTCCCGAGGGGGTGCCTTGTAACCTTTCCGAAGGCATTGAGCTGCTCGAGATATACATCTCTGTTTCCGATCGATTCCATTAGCAGCTCTTCGGCTACCTCATCAAGGCCTTCATCACTGCGAATGAGCCTTCCCGGTAGGCTCCAAGCTCCTTTGTAGGGGTTTCTATTGATCTTGTTGGTGAAGATTTTTAGCTTACCTTCCTCAAACCCGAAAACGATCAGCGTCACAGAAACACCGAGCTTAAAATAGGAGTCAAATTCCTCACGATCCATTTCTAAGGGCGTATTAAAGCGGTGTTATGGCTGGGCCTTATAGTATTTGAGTGCTTCAGGCATCCAAGCTTCCAAGTCGGCAATGCGGCGGGTATCGCTGGGGTGTGTACTCAAAAATTCAGGAGGCGAGGCACCACCACTTGCGGCACTCATCCGCTCCCAAAACTTGGGTGCCTCTCTGGGGTCATATCCCGCCATTGCCATAAATATGAGTCCCATGCGATCTGCTTCGCTTTCATGGCTCCGCGAGAAGGCCAAGGTGCCAAGGGCGGAACCAACTCCATAGGCCTGCAGCAAAAGAGCTCGGCTCAGTTCAGGTCTTTCCTGGGTGAGCACGTCGAGGGTAAGTCCGGCACCCTGAGCCACAATTCCTTGGCTCATGCGCTCATTGCCATGACGGGCTACGGCGTGAGCAATCTCATGCCCCATCACTACAGCAAGCCCATCTTCATCCTTGCATATGGGCAAAATTCCAGTGTAGAAAACCACACGACCACTGGGCATGCACCAGGCGTTTACCATGTCATTCTCCACAGTATTGAAGGTCCAGTCAAAACTGGCAAGTCTGTTTTTGTGGCCGTGTTCTTTCATAAACACCTCCACCTCAGCAGCAATGCGCTCTCCTACCCTTCTCACCTGCTGCGCCCTCGGATCACTGTCGGGCAATGGCGTATTCTCGCGAAGGAAGTCTCCATAAGCCGTGCTGCTCATGGCGCTGAGCTCCGACTCCGGCAGCAAATTCATTTGCCGACGGCCTGTAAGCGGCACCCGTGAACAGTCCGCAAATAGCAACATCAATGCGGCAATCAGGCTTATTCTCTTTAGCATTGGGGAAGTTTTGGTTGAATGGAAATACCGAAATGATGGAGTGAAAAGTCAAATTGAGCCTCAGACTATCTCAGCTGTCAAACCCCTATCAAGCAGCGCCGTACACATAGGCTTAAGCTTCTCATAATCACCTCGCTTCACAGCGCATTTTCCAGTGTAATGCACAAGAAAAGTACACTGCTCTGCCTGCAGCACATCGTGTCGACATACCTTTATCAGGCTTTCAATTACAAAGTCGAAGGTATTGTGATCGTCGTTGTAGAGAACAATCTCCTTGGGCAATTTGATGGATTCCTCTACGTCCTCCAGTACTTCTTCCTCAATATCAATCTGTCCGTAAATCATACCTTAGCTGTTTTGGCTATAGCAAAGGTAAGAAATTGCTATGAAGGTCTAGTCATCTTCGAGGGCTTTAATCTGCCCTTGCTCGACTTTTCTCAGTTCGGCCGTTTCAAGGCCGGCCTCTTGGGCCAATCGGAGGAAGTTTTGGGCCAATCGACGCTCTGTATATTCCGGTGAGGCATAGGTGCGTGTGCCATCCTCAGCCCTGATCAATCTCACACCCAAATCGGATCGTTGGAGGGAAAAATTTGCCACATTCTGAGGCACATCTGCCGAGAAGCTGCCCAGTATCACCACATAGCGGATGGATTTGTCAGAGCTTGCCGAGGGGCTCGAGGGGCTTTCCTGCTTGTCTACATTCTCAGGGCTTTTTGTGCTTGTATCATCTAGGGCTAGGCTTTCGCCAAAACGGGCCAAAACAGCCTCTCCCCTTGAACGAATCAGTTCTTCGGCTTCCCTCAGATTGATGCGCTTGCCGTCGAAATATACCGTCACAAATGCATCCTTGACTCCAGCGCCCCTTGCTTCATCCTTTCTCTGCGAAGCGAGAGCTACATCTGTGAAGCGTCCTGTGGTATAGCGAATCAATCCACTCTCTGTAAGTTCGCTGTTGAGATCCCGCAGGTTGTAGAGGGCCTCGAGCTTTACGGGCTTGCTGTATACGCCCACTTGTACGGTGTAAAACAGGCCCCTCACGGCTTCCACCTGTACTGCCTCGGCGGCATCGGGATCAGAGTAATAATCGGGCACTTGCGGTTGTCGCGCTTCTTGTTCGTCTTGAGTGACTTGGGACTGTTGAGCACCAGTAGGCTGCACTTCTTCCGCCACCAGGTCATCTCTCCTTTGGCTGGAACGGGGCGCGGTGCTCTCGGCTTCTGCCCGCTGCGCCTGCGCGAGGATATCCCTTGCCTGTGCGCCCGTGAGCTTTTCTCCATCGAGATAGGCCACCACAAAGGCATCGCGATATCCCATCTCACGAATGGTATTGCGCGCCTCCAAAGCTTTGGAGTAAACCTTGAAAATACCTGCACGGTAGCGCGTGATGCCATTGGGCAACTTTTGGCCCATGAGCGGAGCTATAGCTCCAAAGTGGCCTTGGGGTATGGGATTGCGAAAAGCACCAACTTGCACCTGAAAAATCAGTCCATCCGGCATTTGAGGGTCGAGAGGAATGGGGCGACGGTCGGAATACACCTGGCGATCAGCTACCAAGAAGAGCTCCTCCTTCACGTCGGAGAAGTCCTCCTTCTCGGCTATGACTTCCACCATGGCGAGCCAATTGCCCCCTTCGAAATTTTCAGCGAGTCCTGCAGCACTCACTTTGCCATCATCGCTGATCTGGCGCGGGCTATCCGTTTTTGCGGAAGCATCCGAAACCGGAGCAGCCATATCGGGCTCACTGGGTTCACTGCTCTCTGCAAGTGGCTCTTCGCCTGCATCTTTTTCTGCATCAGCTTCAATGGCTGCAACCATCTCATCACGGCGATCGCTGCCTGTGCGCAACAGACTATCGAGTGCGGCTACTTCGGCAGCATCCATGTTGGAGCGCATGGCTTCAAGTTCATTTTCCATCTCGCTGCGGCGGGTGTGGAGCTCATCTGCTCGCTGGGCTACCAGATAGGCTTCTTCCAGGTCGCCTTGCACTTCGGCATTCATGGCAGATGCGCGACTCAGAATCTCATTGCGTTTGCTTTCATCACTTTCGCTGCTGGCAAGAGTTTGCAATCGCAGAGACTCCTTGTGGCGCATGCTGGCATTGCTTCGCTTCTGCTCAACTGAGGCTGCCAGAGCTGTCTCCATTTTCCTCAGGCTGTCTGTGACAATTACGGCACTCAAATAATTGAGCTGCACGGGCGTGCTCGCCAACAGTTCCAGGCCAAATCGATCGATGCGTGTTCCTGCTTCCACCAATTCCAACTGCTTCTCCCGATCATTTTTGCTGTCAAGTGGCAGCTCCAAGCTCAGCAATGGCTCAGTGGATTCGAGTCTTTCTCGTCTTTCCGCATCCATCTTCTCTCCCAGCTCTTCCAATCCGGCCGTCAAATGCACACGTCCTTCAACTACAGGGTCGGCCTCTCTATCCAAAGCCGGAATTATTGGCTTTATATCCGCAGGCTCCTCAATTCTTTCCACAGTATCATCCGACATTTCAGTATCCTGGGCGATAGCAGCCTTTGCATCCAAGCGCTCCTTAATGGCCGCCATTTCTTGCTCCATAAGTTGATGCAGGCTGTCGATCTGTGCGATCACCTGCATTTCGGAATTGAGAATTTGCGAATAAGCCTTGGTGTCTGCCGGATCCAATTCTATTTTTTGATCGCGGAGCACATCTACTCCTTCCATGAGCGCCCCGATCTGGGTATTGAGATTGGCAAGCTGCGCCCTTTCATCTTCTTCTATCGGCATATCATCCGAGCCTTGCAGTAAAGCGCTCGCACTCTGGGCGAAGAATTCCGTTTCGGCCTTATTGGCCTTGGCCACGCTCTCATTGAGAGCATGGTCTGCTTTTTCAATTTCGCGACTCAGCTGCTGCAATCGGTCGTATTGCTCTCTTCGCTCTTGTGGGCTACCGGCCTCGCTGTATGCTTCCATGCTCTCAGCTGCCTCTTGTCTGAGGGCCACACTCCGATTGGCCAATTCGTTCAGATTGGCGCGATCCATATTGGCCTGCAGTGACCGGAAAGCATACTCCTCAATCTGGACGGGTGCTACGCTGGCAATGCGCAAATCTTCGAATTGAGGTTCTTCGGGAAGGTCTCCAATGAGATCGAGATCGGAGGCTGCCTCCATCTCTTGCTCGGCTCCATGCAATCCTGCTTCGAGAGCAGCTTCTTCGGCCTGGAGTTTCAGGCGATCGGCCTCCTGCATGTGATCTGCTGAAAGGGCATCGAGTTCCTGAATGCGTATTTGCAGGGCACTGAGCACTTCATCATCGAAGGTAGCGTCGAGCTGAAGGGCCAGGTCTTCCACCTTTTCTTGGTATTTTGCGGCAGCAGAGGCATTGGCTTCCGCCAAAATGTTCATGCGGTCGGTTTCACTCAAATCATTCTCTTCGAGCTCTATCTGTCGATCCTTAAGCTCTTCCTGTAGCCGGGTTTTGAGTTGATCAATTTGCTCATCTATGCTTGCCAAGCCAAGATCAGGCCTCGTATTCGATCTTGCTTCAGCTTTCTGCTCCACTGCTTCCTCACGCAGGTCAGAGATTTCATCTGCTGTCATTCCGGCTTGTTCTACTATCTCGATTCGAACTTTAAGCTGCTCATCGGCTTGTAGCAAATCGACAATGTAGCTGCGCTCGCCGAGGAGCTGCTCATAGCGCTGCTTGAGGGCAGCATCGGGATTGTCGCCCTGCTCGCTGAGGGTGAGGCTGTAGAGGTCAATGTCTTTCTTGATGCCGCGCAGCATTTTTTTGTGGGCATCGATGCGTGCACTTACGAGATCTGCATCGCTCTCTTCATCCAACTCCAACTCATTGAGGCTGGTATAGCCAGGCAACACGTCATCCCATCTGTAGGGCTTGCGCAGGGCCTCCTGCAATTCGGGGCTCAAGAGGGAGGTGGTATCCACCCCATCGCCGGTGCTTTGCTCCTCATCGTCTACAGCTTCCAGCATATTCTTGTATGCGAGTGCTTCGGCGCTTCGGGCTTCATATGGTAGCTGACCTCGGCTCACATCTCTGTCTTGCCTGATCTCCATTTCTTTGATGCGCTTCACTTCCACGAGCATCTCCATCTGAAGGGGATCATTGTCGCCCGTCATCAACTTGTGGTCGATAGCAACGATGAGCTCCTCATTGCGCTTGATGCGTTCGGTAGCGATCTCCGGAGCGCTTTTGCCCGACAGCTCAAGCTCGGCCAAATCTTCCAGAAAGGTTTCATCGATTGAAGCGATGGTAGCCGTATACCTGGGCACCACATTTACCTCATTGATTTTCGACTCCAATCGGCTGATATAGGCTGGCTCCAGAGCATCTATATCAAGGCGCGAGCGGAGAAGGGCATCCTCGCGCTTGGCGCTAAGCGACTCGTCACTTGAGGCTACGGCGGGGACACTGAGCTGCATCTGTTCAATTTCTTCGTTTTTTTCCTGCCAAAGGCGCAGGTAGTCTGCTCTCTGCTCGGCCTCCTCAGGGCTATCATCCTCTGGATTTGCCGGCAGGGAGGCCATGGATTCCTCTATGATGCCCAGCCAGTCTCGTGCAGCTTGAAGTTCCTCCTGGCGCTGGGCCTCTTCAATGGACTGCCCTTTGCTGCCTGGAGTGGCTGCGTTAAGGGGATCATCGGAGAGCGACACTGACTCAGATTGCTCCATATCGGGCTGGATAGCGGCAGGAATATACTCACTGCCTGACTCAGAAGGAGCGGTTTCAAGCTCCTGCTTGGGCTTGGCATCCCTATCCATGGGAGATTCTTCAAGCACTGGCTGCTCATCTGCATTGGCAGTTTCGGGAAGCTTTGGCTCAGGAGCCCGGCTTATGCCACCGGGCAGCTCCTTGTCATCCGCTACCGCGAGGAGCCATTCATCGTAGGCCTCGCCGTCCATCTGATCGGGGGAAGTGAGCTGCCCCCCGGCTTCTTCGGTGACTGCGCCCGCTTCGCTCATGTCAATTGGCTTGCTCGACAGGTTATTATCTTGCTGCATGGCAATGGCCTCCTCGGCACTGTGAACGCCGATGCCCGTAAGCTTGTGGAAGGAACGGATGTCGCTTTCTTCACCTAGCTCGGCCAGGGCCTGCGGATTGCTGAGCAGATAGGCCTCGGCTACTTGTCTATCCACTTCGAAAGCAGAAAGTTCCTTGCGCAAAGAAGTTATTTGCCTTAGCTCTACTTCCTCACTCGATGTGAGAGGCTCGGGCAGAGATACCAGCAGATCATCACCCTTGCGAATGCCGGCATAAAGTTCATACCTCTCATCGGCTAGGCTGGCATCCCTTTCATATTCCTCAGCTCGCTTATAAGCTCTGGATACGGTGCTTTGAAGCTCCTCAATTTCCTGATCCAGTCGGGCAATTTCTTCTTCGAGGCTTTTGGCCTGCTTGCCTTTGAGCTTGGTCAGCTGATCGAGCTTCCTCTTTCTATCGGAAATGAGCCGCTCCTGTTGGGCACGCATTTTCCGGGCACGGATCATAGCATCGGTGGCCTTTTCGCGGCTTTCTTTTGCCGACACACCCAGATCGGACCTCATATCCACGCGTTCCGCCACCATGTCGTAGGCCTGCTTGCGCTCATATTCTGCCTCCATGGCAGCCAGTACTTCTTCGTAGGCATTGCCAGCCAAGGCTTGCTCCATTCCCTGCACATGCTCGTTTTCATCCTGCAGTTTTTGTCGTTCGACCTTGATTTCTTTCTGGAGCAATTCGATCAGGGATGCGGCCACTTCGGCATCGTGGAGGGCTTGATCAGCCTCCCACTGAGCCAGTGAGGCTTCGAAGGCTTTCTCTCCATCATCATTGCCGGCCTGGTCTTTGAGACTTTGTGCCTGCACCCACTGTGTATTCGCTTTTTCCCAAGCTTCTTGCAAGGACGAAGCTGCTATGAGGCTATCCTCCAGCAATCGATCGAGCTGAGCTGCACGCGTATCTCTGCGCTTCTGAGCCTTTTCGAGCACCATCTCATTGCTCATCCCAGCACCGAAGCCTGCTTTGCTGTAGGCTTTGGCCAAGACATCTTCATCCCCATCAGGAGCTGTCGGGGCCTCTTCTTCTCCGGGCATTTGATGCCAATTCACTTCCAGTTCCGCCTGTCGGCGCAGCACCTCTGCCGAAAGTGCGGCTACATCGCCCTGATACATTTCATCAAATCGGTTGTTGATGCGGAGCTTTTCGATGGCACCCGACTCCATGAGTTCCATTTCTTGCAGGTATGCCGTCATGCCATCGGCCGCCGGAATGTCCACCACAGTGCTATGCGTCTGTTCTCGTCCCTGCACTTCCACATGGAGCTTGTAGCGCCCCCCTTTCGGGAAATGCAGGAGATAGTCGCCGGTGGCGGGATCTGAAAACTGCTCACCCAGCACTTGATCGGTGGCAGCATCCCGCACTTCAATCTTCAGGCTGCGTTGCGTTGTGGAAATGAGATTTTCAAAAGTACCCTTGACGAGTACCAAATTCATGGGTGCCATGGCCACCTCCACCCGATACACGTGAAGATCGCCCTGCCTGCTGCTCCGTGCTGAGGCAAAATTGGCGAGTTTATACTGAGAGTCTACAATGTAGAAGATATCGTCATCGGGCGTATTGACTGCGAAGTCCAAATTTTGAGGTGCAGCAAAACCGGAAGCCGGATCGTACCCAGAGCGAAAAATATCATAGCCCCCCATGCTGTTGTGGCCCTTGGATGAGAAATAAAAGCTGCGCCCATCGGGGTGCATGTAGGGAAAATCTTCATCGTAAGGAGTATTGATGGTCTCGGGCAGACGTGTGGGCTCGCTGAAGCTACCTCCGGGCAGCACATCGGCGCTGTAGATATCGAGTCCGTTCTCACCATTTTTGCCATAGCTGGAGAAGTAAACCCGCGAACCCTCACCTTGATAGTGAATGAGTGAACGGTGCTTTCGCTTCTTGTCCAGAGAGCTGAGCAGTTCCTCAGGGGTCACCAGGATTTTTCCACCGATGTCGCTGAGATCGTACAAACGGAAGAATTCGGCCTCCCGGCTGTTTTTCTTGTCGAGTACACGCACTTCCTTGATGGAGCTGAGCAAGTCCTTTCCATTGCTGGCCATCTCAATGGCGCGATCAACTTGCCACTTTTCGGCTTGCTTTTTTGCCGCAAGGCCATTGTACCGCTCATAAGCGCTGAGGGCATCTCTAAACTGATAGTTGAGGTGATAGGCCCGACCTAGAAAGAACCACACTTCAGGGTCTACTCCCGACTTGCCACTGGCATAGCGCAGGTATTTGATGGCTTCTTCCCTCTTCTTGGGATCACCGTAAAGAGCTGTTGCTCCGTACTTATAACTGTATTCGGGGTTGGTGGGGTCGAGGCTCAGAAGCTGAGCAAAGCTCGGATTGGCCTTCGCATAGGCTCCTTGCTCAAAAAGGTCATTGGCTTTTTTGAGTAGACTGGACTGATCGTTTTGCCCATTTGCCCTTAGGCAGGCCAGCAGAACAAGCAGAAGTATGTATGCGCCATGTTTAAGGGAAGGCACGTATGCGGGTTTAAGGGTATAGGCTCTACGCTCTTTGAACTGTTTTTGTTGCGCCCTAAAGAAACCAATTATTTGCGGCTTTTTAAAGGCCGGGATGAATCCCATGGATAAGATCGGCGAGCAGCATGCCAAAAGGCGCATCTCCAGAAGACATGACAGTGCTGCGGACAAGGGCTGGAGAGAGCAGCCAAAGCAATGAAAATAAGCCTTGTGCCCAATGAGTGCAATCAGAACATAAACTGATCGGCGAAAATATTACGCTTGCTGCGCGAACCGAGCATGTAAATGTAATCTCCCTCCTTGCGGCTGCCCGACACCTTGCGCTTGTCTTCCTTGATTTCCATCAGGATATTATTGAACTCCTTATTGGATGAGTACACCTGCAGCAAGTTGCGCTTGTAGGTGAAATAGTACCAATTGGCATCATCGATCTCGAAGTAGATATGAATGATATCGCCACTTGGGCGCTTCTCCACGGCCACCTTGCCGGGCACCCTTCGAAAAAACATGTTCTTACCAAAGGATGCAATACCAATACTACCTCGGGAAACGAAAGACTCGAGACCCGGATCCCATTCCAATTGAACATCAGAGATAAATATGCTGCGCTTCAAGGCATCTGGCAATCGCTTGATGCTCCCGCTGAGGCTGAGTTCGCTGATCACCTTATCGCTCTCCTCAAGACCGAGAAGCTCCCTGATAGCGTACTCATAATTGCTGCGAGAGAAGTCTACGGCGTCCAGGTTTGGCACCTTATTCAATTCAGATTCCATGAGCTGCATGGCTGCATCGCTGAAGAAGAAATCCAAGGCCATGGCGCTCTCGATGCGCAAGCGTTCATCCCCCGGCTCATAAGTCAACTTGCCGAGCAAGTTCATTTCAAATTGCCCGATATTTTCAGCTAAACTTAGCTGGCCCTGGGCCTCCAGTGAGCAATCGTTCTTGTGAAGGGATACAAAGTTACCGGGCAGGCTCTGCTGCTTCAATTTATCGGCTGAGCCGACTTCGTAGCGTTGCTTTGCCTTGTTGAAGGTGAGCAGACCTCGGGCTGAGGCTACACTCTGATCATCGGGAAATCGCGTGGCCGAGAGAAAAGCACCGTAGATCTCATAGGGATCTTTGGTGAGCGCCAAGCCCACTTCCACTTCATTGCCCCGATCGTCAAAGAGGGCCGTATCCACCGGTATCATCACCTCCTCGGGATCGATCATATTCCTAAACTTCATCCAGTTGCGATCCAGGCGATCGCAATTGTGCAAGATGCGCGTACTGCCATCGAAGGTGAGAAACTGATCATTGGCATTGAGTATCACCGTGCCTTGAAACTCGAAATGCGGGCTGAGGTAAAAGTTGCTGTCTTCGCTCACCCTGCCGCTTCCCACGGTTTGAAGGGTGCTGTCCACCACTACACTGTTCAGCGAGAGCAAATGCGATTGCTTGTTTTCATCGTAATAGAAGTAATCGCCCGATGCCACGTAGTCCTTTCGGGACAGGATGGTGGTGGTGGCATTAACAATGGTGTGGTACTGAGTGATATAATTGGCCAAAATGGTGGAATTGCTCAGGGGCTCCATTTTTGCCTTTCGGCGAATGATCACTTGACCATTTTCGGGGGTGATTTTGGCATCAGCCACCCTTATCCAGGGAATTTCATCGGCTGTGATGGTATAGGTATCCAAGTCATAGACCGCTTTGGGCGACATGAAGTTGAGGGAGTCTTGATCCTTATTGACGCTGAAAAAATTGGATCGGCTCATGTCCAACTCGGTATCAATCACGAAATCGGTCATCATTTCGCGGGAGGTCTCCAAGGAGATATCGTTTTTGTCCATGAACCATTTGAATTCGTCCATAAAGCAGATATACTCATTCACAGGAAATTCAACTGTGGTTTCATCTCCATTGGACTTGAACTCCCCCACCCTGTTGGCAAAATCGATGTGCGCATTCACATCCTCTGTGCTGAAGGCGAGGTTGGCTTCCTGCAAGGCGAGGAGCCTGAAGGCTGCAGTATCCGAGTCGAAGCTCTCGAGCTGATAGGTGATCAGATTTGACTCGAGCTCGGCTCCTGCAAATTCCATAATCCCCTGCCCCTCCAGGCCATCTTCTGAGAGGAGCAATTGACCTGATTTGAGCTCAGCTTGTGCATCGTACATACTGATGGGCTCTCGATGTACCGCTGCGGTCAGTATTTCCTCCAAGGGATAGAAAGAGAGATCCACCTCTTTGGCATTGGCCTCCGGCACTTGTGGTGACACTGAACGGGCCTCATTGGCAAAGGCTGTGGTGCGTCCCTTCATGCTGTCGGGAAAGAAAGTAAAGACCTCAGAAGTACTCGTGCTGGTGAGAAAGTCGAATTGGCCATCACCTTGTATACCGCTGTAGCTCAGCTTAACGTCGCGCTTGAAGCGGGCTTTATTGCCATAGAGCGGGAAGCCATCGGCAGGGGTGCTACGCACAAAGCCCAGGGAATAATCTTCCTGCACACCGATGGTTTCCTCCATATCGGGAAAGATGCCTCCGGAGACAAAAGTGCCCTTGAGAGCGATTTGCTCCGTGGCGAAGTTGTCGAGGCTGTCTATCTCAAAAGGTTCCAACTCAAAATACACCTTATCGCGCTCATAAACTCCGCCTTGAATGGCTGCATTGTCATAATAGACAAATGAGGGTCTATCGCAATTGAATATGGGATATTCCGTAAATTCTTCCTGCAAGCCAGACTTATTGAATGGATTGTCGATTTGCAGGGTTCCACCTACACCTTCGATCACGTTTTTCACACGGCGCAGTGAGGTGTATTTGGGATTGAAGTCTTCCACGTATATCCTGCAGGAATCCACAGCGATCAGATCCAACTTAAACTTATCATAGTCGAAGAAATACTCCTTTCCGTAAAACTCAAAACGACCGGACTGGACCAGACCACCAAAATTAAAATTGCGGTTTTTGCGCACATTCACCACTCCACCCGATGGAAAAATGGCGACATTCTGTGAGTCGGAAAGGAGGATCTGCTTGACTCCCCGCAGGCTCAAGTCAAAATTAATCAGATTGAGTTGGGCATTGTCTCCGCCTTCCACATCGGAGTTGAAGAGAAGCACATCATAATCGATATTCCCGGCCGATGCTGAGATGTAGTCGTAAAGTTTCTGACGCAACTCTACCGTTTGACTGGGGATATCGTAGTGCAGGAAGCCTTTATTATTGAGATCGACCAGCACATGCACATAGCGGTCGAGGCTGTAGCCCATATGTCTCGCCAGCTCCTCAGCACCCATGTAGTCGGAATTGATCTGCCGGGCAAATTGGCGGATGGCAAAGAGCGGATGCACGCGATCAATGCCTTTGAGCGAGGTATAGCGGTTCATCTTGAAATAATTGGCCGATTCGAAGGCCGCCCTTGTTTCGGTACTACCCATCAGGTTGCCCATGCGCATGATGGGGTCGTCAATATTCCAATAAAGCGCCTCAAAATAGAGATCGAGCATGTGATAGGAGTTGAAATAGGGCGACTTGGAGATGCCTTCATCCTTGCGGATCAGGGTGAGGCTTCGGTTCTCATTGCGAAATCGGAGCTGGAGCGATGGGTGCACGATGGAATCGTTATTGAGCCTGATAACCACCCTGGCATCGCTGCTTGCAATGCGATCTTCGCGTATGGCATAGCTCTGCGAATAAGACTCCAACTGGGGCACATCGTCGCGCATGAAGGAGAGCTTGGCAGGCTGATCGCGGGTACCGCTCCCTTTGAGGTTGGCTCCTTCCATTCGAAAACCGCCGGTATAATTCACCTTATCGACCACATTCTTGATGGTAAGCCGCTGGTCATAAGAGGAAAATTGCGGATATGTAGCTTTATCGCTGCTCACATTGGCCAGCACCTTTTCCTCCAGTATACCGAGAAGTGGGTAGGAGAAAAAGGTGTTGAAAAACTGTACGGAATCCAATCGAAAATTCGAGGAGCGCATGCTGAGCTCGTATTTTTCAGTAATTACAGCGTACACCTCATTGGGGTCAAGGGCTGCCCGCTCCCACGTTACTTTGCCTTCACTTCCGTAAAATTTGTCTGTACCGGGATGATAGCGCCCGCGCGTGGCATAGATCACTGCGCTGTCGCCTTTGGCCAGACAAGTGAGATTGAGATCACCGAGATCGATGTGGAAATCGCGAGCAGACTCATCCCAAACAAATTTCCAGTAGGGATTATCGGATTTCCACACCACTGATGATGAGAAGTAAAAGGTATTATCGTCCATCAAGTGGCTGGTCATGGTCAGGAAATCCTCCATTTTGCGCTTGCTCTGCCCACTGAGATGATCGAGTATTTCGAGCCATACATCGAGGCTCTCCTCCTGTGGCGAGCCCGGGAAGGCCATAAGTGTGTAGAGATAAGACTCAATGAATGGGTATGGGCGAAAACGCTTTTTCTGCAAGGCATCGGCAATGGCGTACATGCGCTCTTGTCGCGCCTCATCATAGGGATTTCCCAAAGTCCAGAATGGACGGAAACGCTCCTCGATGGTTTTCTTGGCATCGCGCTTGTCCACATCACTGAATATGCTGTACAACTCGTCGCAAAAAGCTTCAGGCTCGCGTGTGAAGCCCTTGAAAGCTTGAGCCAAAAGCTCTTGTGAAAAGAAAAGCAGTGCAAAGATGAAGAGGATAGTACGATAGCTCATAGCTCTGGTTTCATGCATTTTACGAGGGCCCAGCCTTGCCTTTGGGCATCTTTGTCAAAAATCAGGCCGCAGTCGTTAGCCCGGGCGCGTACTTCCTCGCGGTCTCCATCAAAAAAGCCACTGAGAAGCAGAAAAGCCCCGGAGCGCATGGCCTGAGAATAATGTGCCATATCATTGATCAGCACATTCTTGTTGATGTTTGCCAGTATTCCATCGTAGGCGTTTTCGGCGAGGGAGTTGGCCTCTCCCAGATTTGCCGTAAGGCTCACCCCATTCAGGGCTGCGTTTTCCAAGGTATTGTTCACGGCATTGGCTTCTATATCGACAGCCACTACGCTTGCAGCACCCATTTTTGCGGAAGCGATGGCCAGCACACCGGTACCACAACCCATATCGAGAATACTCAAGTCCTCAAGGGTTTGATCCAAGAGGGCCTCGAGCATGAGATATGTGGTGGCGTGGTGGCCCGTGCCAAATGACATCTGGGCCTGTATGAGTATGTCCAGGTCTACCTCGGGATCCGGATCGTGAAAGGGAGCCCTCACCAGGCAATTATTGCCGATGCGTACCTGCGGATAAGATGCCTCCCAGCGGGCATTCCAATTTTGCCCGGCTATAAATTCCTCGCGCCAGGTCACATTGCCGAGATGGCCGTATTGCTCCGTGAGCCATGCGATACGGGCCTTGCGCTCATCCTCACTAAGAGGCCCTTCGAGGGGTATGTAGGCTTCCACTCCCGATTCGGTATCAACAAAAGACTCAAAACCGTATTCGGCAAGCTCCGACACCAAAATATCGCAAAGGGGGAGCCTCGGCTCACATTGGAATCGGTATACGAGGTAGTCTTTCACAAACCGGCTTTGATAATGGCTACGAAATCTTCTCCCTTTAGGGAAGCGCCACCGATCAAGCCACCATCGACATCCTCGCCGGAAAAAATTTCTGCGGCATTGCCGGGCTTGCAGCTCCCACCGTACAAAATGCGCACTGCTGCCGCAAAATCTGTATCAAATCGCTCCCCGATCACCTTGCGGATGTAGGCATGCATTTCTTGTGCCTGCCCGGGCGAGGCGGTCTTGCCCGTACCGATGGCCCACACAGGCTCATAGGCCACGATGAGCTTTTGCAATTCCAAAGCAGTAAAGTCTTTCAATGCAGTATCCAGCTGCTTGCGCACCACATCGAAATGCCGATCGGAATCCCTGTCTTCAAGCTGCTCACCGCAGCAGTACACCGGTGCCAGGCCGGCGTCTATACAAGCGCGGATTTTCTCGCGTATGAGTTCGTCATCCTCTCCGTGATAGGAGCGCCTCTCACTGTGGCCCACTATGGCGTAGTGCACGCCGGCAGAGTTCAGTATACTGGCCGAGATCTCACCGGTATAGGCTCCTTCTGCTTCTCGACGCTGGCTTACATCCTGGGCGCCAACTTCGATTTTTTTGGTGCTCTCCTTGGCGAAAGAGCTCAGGTAGAGTGCAGGAGGAGCGATCATCACATCCACCTCGGCCGGCATATCTCTGGCGGTATCATTGAGATAATCAAATAGGGCGCGTGCCTCGCGGTATCCTTTGTTCATTTTCCAGTTGCCTGCTACGAGTCGTCTTCTCATGGGGTGTTTCTTTGCTAATGATGCATCAAACTTAGGCAAGATGCTCGAATACGCACAGGCCATTCACATGCTTTTTTGAACAGGCTTCTGGGGGTGAATCACCATTGGGGGCCATTGCTTGCTAGCTATCGGGCTTCTGCTTCCGCAAAAGGTGGTGAATGAACGAGAAAGTCCCCTTAAAATTACGCAGCTTTCACCATTTTCAAATCGGGTCTCTTTAGCATCTTAAATCGGCTGATAAAAAAGTCCATTCATGTATTGCGATTTCTTCGCCATATTGACTGCAGCGCTGTGTACATGCTTGTATGGAAGCGTCAATAATGAAACTTCCTAGCCCCTTCTTTTTATGAGAATTAAGCCATGCAAAAAGCCTTTAAAATGTGCATGTGCAGTACTTCACTCACAAAATATGCTTATATTAGCGGTTTTGTTTTATTTTTTTATCGAAGCTTTAATTTGTAAAACAATTTAGAAGGATATGTTTGAAAATCACAAAACGCTGGAGGAGATCGGAGCGATGGATTGGCCCAATGTGATACTGTGGGCAGCACCTGTGATGTTTGCGCTGGTTTTTTTGGAATGGGGGATCAGCTTTTACCAAAAACGGGAAATCTACAATAAGAAGGATTTTTTGGCCGCTGCCACGATTGGTTTTATCAATGTGGGCATCAGCGCCATGATCAAAGCTTTCACCTTTGGTGTGGCGCTCTTCTGTTGGAATGTCGTGCCTTGGAAGATTGAGGCAACCTGGTGGTCTTTCATCATCTGCTTTATAGCTCTGGATTTTTCTCGTTATTGGGCCCACCGCGTAGCACATGAGAAGCGATTTTGGTGGGCTACCCATGTTACCCACCACAATTCCCAGCTCTACAATCTCTCAGTATCCTTCCGACTAGGCTGGACGCAGCACATCAAACTGATTTTCTTTGTCCCGGTAATGCTTATGGGATTTGATCCCTTTGTATTTTTCATTTGCCACCAAATCGCCGTGCTCTACCAATTTTGGATACATACAGAATACATCCGCAAATTGCCTGCACCCATTGAATACCTTTTCACCACACCTTCTCACCACCGTGTGCACCACGCCACCAACGAAAAGTACATTGACAAGAATTACGGGTCGACCTTCATAATCTTCGATAGAATCTTCGGCACTTTCCAGGCAGAAGAAGAGCAAGCAAATTATGGTCTTACCAAACAGGTGAATTCATACAACCCCATCACGCTCAACTTTCACGAATGGCGCGACATTGTGCGCGACCTGAGGCAGGCGACTTCGTTCAAAGAAGGGTGGAAAATACTCTTCTCATCACCCAATGCCAAGATTGTTGACGAAAGGAAAAGAGCGAAGAGAAAAAGTGCCAGCAGCAAAAAAGTCAGAGAAGGAGCTGTGGAATACGTAGCGCACAAGTCCGGTGAAGAAAAAATAGAGTCGCCTTTGCTGAAACAATAAGCGGTAGCGGTGAAGAGCTCATCAGATCGATCTTAGATTCAATGCCTTGGCGCTTTAAATTGATTTTCTGATTTTTAGACCTAAAAAAGAGGCGGAACAGAATCAATATCAGGCATAATTCACTCGGAATCCATATCTTCGGAGGCATCATTTTGTAAAACCGAATAATACCTTTGAAATGAAACACCGATTAGGGACTTACACATTATTCCTTTTTTCCTTCGTTTTGCTTTCAAGCTCTTTTTGCGACAGCTGCATGGCTCAAGTATTGAAGCAAGGTGAACCCATAGAAATCCAAGGCCCCAAACAAAATATTTTGATGCAGAATGGGGCTGTATTGGACAGTGATGATCTGAAATACATCATGGGAAACAATGCTCAATCCATGGAATATATGCGCAAAGCCAGCGTGAACAGTGGATGGGGCACAGCATTTAGCGTAGTAGGAGGATTGGCCGTGGGGGCCGCTGTGGGAAGCTGGCTCCGTACCGGCGATTTACCTACTGCAACCCTGATCACCGGATTGGCCTTTGCAGCGCTTACCATACCCTTCGTGATCGGTGAAGTGAGCAATACCGAGCTGGCGGTGGGAGTGTACAATGACTCACTGCAAAAGCCTCCAAGCGGAGCGAATTCCAAAGCCTTCAACTTGCATTTGGGCCTCTGCTCCTCTGGTGTAGGTGTGGGGATTAGCTTTTGATTTGAATTCCATTGGCTCCATGGAATTTCCCCTCTTGCCGCGGGCTTAAAGTCCGGTGTGGATTCCTTGCCGGGCGGAATCATCCGAATGAACATTCAGGCTCACCCGAACGCTTGTGTAGACGATCCTCTACCAATAACTTGCTAGCGGGCGGGCCTGCCCGAACGCTTTAGCGGGCGGGCGACCCTGTTTTTTCATTCCCAAAAATGCTTACAAAAGGGATTACTTCGTGATCCCTGTTCGGACCTAGTCTACACCAAAAAAACTTGTCGCTGCGCGACCCTGTTTTTTCATTCCCAAAAATGCTTACAAAAGGGATTACTTCGTGATCCCTGTTCGGACCTAGTCTACATCAAAAACTCGTGTCGCTGCGCGACCCTGTTTTTTCATTCCCAAAAATGCTTACAAGCAGAGCTTGTGCATTTTTGGGAATGAAAAAACCGTCTCGTTTGTCAACGAGACGGTTTTTGATGCTTATGTGACTCCGCAGGGATTCGAACCCCGAACCTTCGCATCCGTAGTGCGATGCTCTATCCAGTTAAGCTACGGAGCCTTGAAGCTGGGCACCCGAAAAACGGGAGCACAAATGTAGAGAATAAAGACGAATTGCCATGGCTTTTTGCAAAAAATGAAGAGATATAGCCTTATCGGGTGCAGAAGGGCTGAGGGCCATGGTTCTTAAGCCATTTCGGCATCAATCACAATGCAGCCAATCTTCGGGTTTCCACATCCACCCATTGCTGTGCCTGGCGGCGGAGCTCTTCGCCATCACTGCCCTTCATCTCGGGACCAATGCTCACGTGCACCCGAACGGACCAGCGGCTGAAGGCCTCGATGAAATGAGGTAGAAAAGTGTCGGCGCCAATCCATGCCATGGCCTTGTCCTCGAATTCGATGGCCACAGGAATTACCGAGAATCCCGCATCGGCGCAGTGCCGAAATATACCGGGCTTGAAAGCGAGGATTCCGGGGCCTTCGAAAGTGGTGCCCTCAGGATAAATGAGCACTGATAGACCACTCTCCAACCTCTGCTTGATGGATTCCCGGGTTTTGCGCCTGCTCTCTGCGCTGTCACGATCCACGAAAATGGTGCGTATGGCCACCGCAGCTTGGCCGATAATGGGCCATGCTTTCACTTGTTTTTTGGCCACAATCACGTAAGGCACTTTGCTTGGGATCAATACGATGTCGATGTAGGAACGGTGGTTGGACATGAGCACGCCTTGCTGCCTGGGAACCTCTCCATGAAGCCTCACCCGAATATTGAGCACCCCTCGTATGGTTCTCGTTATGCCACTGTACAGGAAAAATACCTTACGGTGATCGCGGCTGATAAGCCCAAGCCCAAAAAGCATTAAGGTGCCAATACCAGCCACCACTGCGAAGGCAATCAAGCGCAAGATTCCAAGAACTCTTTTCATAAGTCGCCCGGCCATAGCCGCGACAGCGAAGTAATGCAAAATATCGGAATCTGCGGCGGCTGGAGCTCTGTCAGGCTAGAGCTCTTGCCTTTTTCCCTTAAGGGAGTGATGAGGAATCATGTTGCCACAGTTCTATTGCGATAAGCAGCACGTCTTGTAAAGATCCAAAACCTGCTCCCCTACCTGATGCTTATCAAAGCGACCTAGCGCCAGCTCTCTCAAGCCATTGGGATCGTAGTTGGAATACGATCGGCACATCTCTCCAATACCTTCGGCGATATGCTCCACTGAGCTTGAGGCCATTGCCAGGCCTATGCCTGCCTCCTGCATTTCTGCAAAAATGCCCACAGGGGTAGACAAGACGGGAACGCCACAGGCCAGGGACTCCACCACAGGAGTTCCAAAAGTTTCGTAATGGCTGCTTTGAATCAGGAAAGCTGCGTCCGAAAGGTGTCGGGCAAGCTCCACAGGCTCCAGCTCTCCGGCAAAATGGAGGACATCATCCAAACCCAAGGATCGACTCAGCGCTTCCATGGCTCCTTTGTCGGGGCCATCGCCAATAAGTTCCAGGGCAAAAGCCTCAGGAAGGGCCCTCTGATTGCTCAAATGCGCCACAGCCTTGATCAAGCCGGAGATATTTTTGGAGGCGTCCTCCATGCAGCTGATGTGCACGGCTCGCGGAGGTTTTTGTGTCGGCGCTTCGCTCGAAACAGCAAAGCGCGCGGTATCCACCGTAGAGGGTATCAGGCGGCAGAGTGGATGACTTAGGCCGCGCCCTTCCATGGCCCTTCTCAGGGTATCTGATACGCAGGTGAATGCCTGAGCACGTTTGAGCAGTTCCCTGTACATCCTGATATGCACTGCCGAAGGTGGAGATGCATGCTCGGGCAAATAGCGCGACCAATGCTCTGAGAGCACGAATGGCACACCGTATCGCCGCTTGAAGCGAGCGGCCAGCCAAGCCGCCTTGCCCATTACGTGCACATGGACCACATCAAAGGGTCGCTCCGCATGGAGGCCCTTCATCTCGCGCCACAT
>SLDS01000215.1 GCA_007125175.1 Flavobacteriales bacterium | reverse complement strand
GGACGCTATAGCAGTGGGGTGCGGGTAGGTACCTGGAAAAAATACAATGAAGAAGGAATAGAAGTACTAAATGTGAAGTACAAATCGGGCCGGGAAGTAAGAATTAATGGACGAAGGGTAGTGAGGGCCACTGAAGAAGTCCTGGATCCGGAGCTGTGATGCACCTCAAGAGGACAATTTGTCCGCATTTCGCATCTTTGTGTTTGCAATGGGCGCTCGGTGTGTCCAAGCCATCACAGTAATTCATCTATGAAAATAAGCCCAAAAACAAGGTCTAAATCCAGAACACTGCAAAAGTGGTCGAAGTATTGTGACAATCTTGCTGAAGATGGTTGGGCGGCATTGCTTTACGCAGTTAAGGAGCAAGAAGTGCTCTATGTGAATAAGGTGCTAAAGCAATGGGAGGAATATGAGATAGGAGGAAGATTTGATCCCCAAGCGCTACAGGGCATTTTGGCGGAAGCCACAGAAAAAGGAAGTTTCAAAGGTTCACTTCCCCTCTTTGTAGATTCGGAACTGAACTATGAGATTCGGGCTTTGGAATTGGACGAGCAATGTGTAATGGTGAAGTTTGCCCACAAGTCATCTGGCAGAAACTCCAGAGTCCATGCTTTGCTGCTGAGTTGCGATAAAGAGGATAGGCTCATCTGCATCAATTCCATTGCCGAAGATTTTATAGACGAGAAAATAATGCAGGCTTTCATCGGGAAGTCTGTACTAGAGCTGTTTGACGTCGCTAGCCGGATGAGCGTGCACAAGATGCTCGAGCTGCCTCCCAAACAGGGTGAGAGCTTTCACACGGAGGCGCGTTTTCAGAAAGCCTTGAAGTGGCCTGAACGGGTGCAGGTGCAAAAGGCGAGCCTCCCGGGCCATGAAGAAGCTTATCACTTGGTGATCCATTTCATGGATGTGCACCTCGAAGAAGCACTGGCACAAGAACAGACGAGGGCCAATCTGGCAGAAGACATCAATCAAGTGCTCAAAATGGAAATCGCTGAGCACAGACGTACACAAGATAAGCTCAAGGCTGCAGAAGCCTATGCCAGTAGCATCATAGATAGCTCGATGAATATGATCATCTCATTGGATGATTCATTGCATATCATGGAGTTCAACCGCACCGCCGAAAAGGTGACAGGCTATAGCAAGGAGGAAATGGAAGCTAAGAATATATCCAATTTGCTTTGCCAAAATTATGTAGATCAAATATTTGAAGCTGTTCGCAAAAATGGCATATGGGAAGGTGTGGTAGAGGGGCAGAAAAAGAATGGTGATAAATATGCAGCTGAATTGTCATTGAGCAAGTTGCGCAATCGGGACAGTATTGTGGAAGGCTTTTTATGCAGCATGCGAGACATCAGCGATATGGAGGCTGCCGAAAGAAAAGCCAAGGATCAAGAGGAGAAGATTTCAGCCATCTTTAACAGTGGTTCTATCATTTTTTGGACAGTCAATTCCAATACTGCTCTTACCTCTTTCAATGAAGCGTACAAAAAGGCTGTGTACGAAACCTACGGCAGCTATCCGGAGATCAATAAGGACCTGAACAAGCCGAAAAAGAAGTTTGCATCAGATACTTACCACGCATTTTGGACAAAGAAGTACAATGCCGTGCTATCTCGAGGTGAGCGTATCAACTTTCAAACCCGTACTGAGAATCAAAAGGGCGAAGTACACTATCGGGATATATATCTAAGCCCCATTTTTGACTCGAGCACAGGAAAGGTGAAGGAAGTAGCCGGAATGGCCATCGACATCACTGATAAGAGGCTTACTGAGCGAAAAATGACTGAGCAGTCGGCCAAGATCAAAGCCATTTTTAATGCCTCGCATCATATGATATGGTCGGTGGATGAGCAATTGAATTTTACTTCTTTTAATGAGGAGTTTGAGAAGCGCATGTCAGAGCGGCATGATTCTCGGCCTCAATTGGGTCAAAGCTCCCTCGAGTTTTATGAAAAATGTAGGAAGGGAAGTGCTAAGAACTGGAAGAACAAGTATCAGAAAATCCTGATGGGTGAGAAACTGCAATTCGAACTTTCAACTGTGGATTGCAAGGGCAAGGGCCATTTGGAGGAGGTGTTTTTGAGTCCTATTCTCAACGAGGAAGGGAAGGTGGTTGAGATAGCGGGATTGGCTCAAACAGTGACATTCAAGAGGGCAGCAGAACAAAAACTCAAGGAGCAAGCGGCAAAAATCAGTGCCATATTCGACAGCACTGCAATGCTGATTTGGACGGTGGATCATCAGCTGCGCATAGTGGCTTACAATAAAGTATTCGGGAAGGAGCACTACCATATCCTCGGCAAGGAGGTAAGTATTGGATCCGACTTCGTGAAGGGTTTAGGAAGCGCCGTGAATTCTGATCAGCTGCTTAGGCTTAGGGAATTTTTCAAGAAAGCTTTTGATGGTGAAAAGCAGCAATTTGAAGGAGTGCTTACCGATCGCTTTGGGCAAAAACGTTGGATGGAAACCTTTCTCAATCCTATCTATCTGGAGTCAGGAAAAATTAAGGAGATTTCCTGTCTTTCATATGACATCACCGATAAGAAAGAAATACACCATCAGATGATGGAATCCATCCATGAGAAGGAAATACTCCTGCAGGAAGTTCACCATCGGGTCAAAAATAATCTGCAAGTAATAAGCAGTATACTCAACTTGCAATCCTCATATGTGAAGGATGAGAATTCCCTGAAGATTTTGCGCGAAAGCCAGAATAGGATCAAGTCGATGAGTTTCATCCACGAATCCCTCTACCATACCAGAGATTTTTCGCGTATAGAATTCAGTGACTACATAAAAGCCCTCACAAGCAATTTGATTCATTCCTACAGCATAGGTATGTCAACGATTCAATTGAAAACTGATTTCACTCAAGTATACTTGAGCCTGGATCAGGCAATTCCATGTGGTTTAATGGTGAATGAATTGATATCAAATGCCTTGAAATATGCTTTTCCGAATGATCAAAATGGTGAAATACAACTCTCACTCAAGGAGAAAGATGATAGGATACATCTGGGTATTAGTGACAATGGGGTGGGGCTTCCCGAAGATCTGGATGTGGAGAATTCAGAATCCTTGGGTTTACAGCTTGTGTACACGCTTGCCGACCAGTTGGAGGCTGATATAAAGGTGACAAGTGAGAAGGGTACGAATTATTTAATTACATTTGAAAAGGACTAAATCAAAAACTACATTAACCATGGCCAAGACAAATGTGATCGTTGTCGAGGATGAAGCAATTGTATCTAAGGATATTCAGCATAGCTTGAAGAAATTAGGATACAATGTGATAGGCTCAGCTTCGACTGCTGAGAAAGCCATTGAATTGGTGAATGAACTCAAACCCGATGTGGTGCTCATGGACATTATGCTCAAAGGCAAAATGACGGGCATCGATGCAGCAGAAATTATTCGTGAGGAAAATGATATTCCTGTGATTTACCTAACTGCTTATGCCGATGAGGCGACATTGGTAAAGGCCAAGGTGACAGAACCTTATGCTTATATCATTAAGCCATTCAAAGAGATCGACATTCACACTTCGATCGAAATGGCGATTTACAAGCACAACAAAGTATCTGAGGTGCGCAAGGAAAGAGACTTGCTTTTTTCTTTGGTTGACAATAAGGACAGCAAGGATTTCATCTTTGTGAAGTCCAATTCGCGCCTTGTAAAACTCAAAACATCCGATATTTACTTTGTAGAGGCCTTGAAAGATTACGTAGTGATCAATGCGCTCAATCAACGCTATACCATTCACTCCACAATGAAGGATATCGTAAAAAAACTACCTCAGGACGAGTTCATCAGAGTGCACCGCTCTTTCATCGTAAGACTGGACAAAATCGCCGCCATTGAACAGCCCAACCTGATTTTGGAAAATGACAAGAAAGTCATTCCAATAGGGGGTTCCTACAAGGATGATCTCAATAAGCGCATTAATTTGGTGTAGCTTCCGGATTTATGAATTGGAGGCGTTGCTGTAATCAGGCTCCAATATTCCCCAAAAAATGGCAGCATATTGTTGGGTATTATTGCTGCCGACAGTTCATCTATACAATACGGAAGTCGAGCTGTTTCTGTAGCAAATCAGCGCCTTTGACCAAAACCTTCACACGGTCACCGAATTCGTACACCTCCTTGTAGCGCACCCCTTCAATGCGGTTTTTCTTCTCGTCGTAGCGATAAATATCATCGTCCATGGTATTCAAGGGAATCATGCCTTCACACTTGTTTTCCTCCAATGCCACAAACATGCCCCAGCGGGTGAGCCCACTGATATTGCCATAGAATACCTCCCCGATCTTATCGAGCATATACTCCACCTGCTTGTACTTGATGCTTGCACGCTCGGCGTCACTGGCTCTTTTTTCCATATTGGAACTGTGCTTGCACGATTTTTCGAGGCTTGTGCTGTCAGCACTCTTAGCCCCATTTTTGTAATCCTCAAGTAAGCGATGGGCCATCACATCGGGGTAGCGACGAATTGGGGAAGTGAAATGGGTATAATGTGAAAACCCGAGGCCGTAGTGGCCGATATTTTCTGTGGAATAAACAGCTTTTGCCATGCTTCTTATGGCCATTTGCTTCACGATTTCTTCTTCTGCTTTGCCTTTCACGGCGTCCATAAGCTGATTCAGAGCACGGGAGGCTTTTTCGGGATCGGTGCTGCTCAGTCTGTATCCCATTCGCGCCACGAAGTCTTTGAGTACTTTGAGTTTTTCCGGGTCGGGCAGATCGTGTATGCGGTACACGAAGGTTTTTGGGCGCTCATCCTTTTTCTTTATCCCAATATGCTCAGCTACACGTTTATTAGCTAGCAGCATAAATTCTTCTATCAGCCAATTGGCCTCTTTCATCACCTTTTGGTAAACACCGACAGGCTTCCCTTTTTCGTCCAATTTGAATTTGATCTCGGCTCCGCCAAATTCGATAGCGCCCGATTGCATCCGTTTTTTACGCATGCTCCGCGCCCAGTTGTTGAGGCGGAGTATTTCGGAAGAAAAATCACCTTTCCCGCTTTCGATTACTTTCTGTGCCTCCTCGTAGGTAAAGCGGCGATCGCTGCGAATGATGGTTCTGCCAAACCAGGATTTGAGAATTTTTCCGCCGGAGTTCAGGTTGAATACAGCCGACATACAGAGCTTGTCCTCATCTGGCCTCAGACTGCACACCATATTGGAAAGCACCTCGGGCAGCATGGGCACCACCCGATCTACCAGATACACCGATGTAGCACGCTTCACCGCTTCCTGATCTATGATGTCACCGGGCTTCACATAATGCGATACATCGGCGATGTGGATACCTACTTCGTATTGATCATCTCCCAAGCTACGAATGCTCAGGGCATCGTCAAAATCTTTGGCATCTTCCGGGTCAATGGTGAAGGTGGTCGTAGTGCGCATATCTCTGCGCGCATCGATTTCTTTCTGGCTTATCTTGGTGGGAATCTTATCGGCTGCTTCCAGCACCGCTTTAGGAAATTCGTAAGGCAAGCCAAACTCCACGAGGATGGCGTGCATTTCCACTTCATTATCGCCCGGCTCACCGAGCACATCGATCACTTCCGCAAAGGGCGACCTCTGATCATCGGTCCAGTCGAGCATCTTGACGATCACTTTTTGCCCATTTTTTGCCCCATTTAGCTTTTTGTGATCCACGTAGAAGTCCACATGAATCCTCGGATTGGAAGGCACGAAGAATGCGTGCTTATCAGATATCTCAATCACGCCTACAAAGCTCTCTGCTACCCGCTCCACTACGCGCTCCACACGGCCCTCAAACTGCCCTCTACTCTTCTTGGTGAGTATCACCTCGACGCGATCTCCATGAAGGGCAAGTTTTGTATTCTTCTCCGAGATGTACACATCCGCTCCGCCACCTTCCGGTATCATATAAGCCGAACCACTCTTGGTGAAGTCCATGGAGCCTACGAGGGTAGCGATCTGGTCGGGGTGCAGGCTAAATTTTCCGCGCTCCACTTCCTTTAGCAGATCCATTGCCTTGAGGGCTTGCAGTTCACTGAGTACAGCCTGCCTACCGGCCGGGCTCGACAGATCGAGCCTGGAGGATACCTGCTTATAATTGAGTGACTGACCCGAATTCTCCCGAAAGATCGACATGATGGGGCCACTCAATTGCTTTCTTTTCGGGAGTTTAGTCTTTTGATTCTTTTGTTTCTTTCTCTTACTCATCGGAGCTCAATGTAAGGATATTATCTGATGTGATGGAATGGGGCATCCGAGATGGAATGGTGCTGGCAACTGCGAAATTTTCTCGTGCAATACCTGACAGCTACGGGAAGGTTTCCTTTTCTGCGCATTGATGTGCATCCCTTATATTTGTAAAAAAAAGAATATGGTATCTCCAAAAATAGAGAAAGCGCTCAACAAGCAAATCGAAGTCGAAGCAAAATCGAGTCAGTTTTATCTGGCAATGGCCTCTTGGGCCGATACCCAGGGATTTCATGGGGTGTCGCAATTTCTGTACCGGCACAGTGATGAGGAGAGACAGCATATGCTCAAACTCATCCATTACGTGAATGAACGAGGTGGCAAGGCAGAGATACCCGCTTTGCCGAAAGGCCCGGCAAAATTTGAATCTATACAGATCATCTTCAAGGAACTCTTTGAGCATGAGCAGCGCGTAACCCAAGAGATTAATACAGTAGTCGATGCTTGCTTAAAAGAAAAAGATTACACCACCCACAATTTCATGCAGTGGTATGTTTCTGAGCAAATAGAGGAGGAGGCCTTGGCAAGAACCATTCTTGATAAGCTCGCTCTCATCGGCAATGATAAGGGAGGGCTCTATCTCTTCGACCGCGATTTGGCTTCGCTCACACCGGATCATTCCTGAGGAAAACCACTTTGGTAACCTCATTGGAAAAAAGCGCGTAAGGTCTTATTAAAGTTCGGCCGTTGATAAGAAGGAATGGCCTTTTGAATTTTTTGGCCGGGCTTTTGCATACATTAGCATGCCACCCCAAAGGGTGTCCTATGAGATACGCTGTATTCATTCTCCTCTTAATTTGTACTCAGGCCGGTAAGGCTCAGAGCCTCCCAGCGTTTGAGGGCAAGGATACAGGGGCCATGATCAAGGCCAGCTATCTCTACAATTTTTCCAAACTCATCGACTGGCCCACCGAACACAAAACGGGCAATTTTGTGATATCCGTCATGGGCGGAGGCAACTTGCATCAGGAGTTGGTGAAGCGCTATAATGATAAACAAGTTGGCAGTCAGCAGATTGAAATACGAAAGATTGCGAAAACTTTGAATATTAGTGACTGCCATGTACTCTACATTGGCAGCGAGTTTTCTGATTTTTTACCCGAAGTAGTGAAGGCCTTGGAGAAAAGGCCCACCCTCATCGTGTCAGATGCCGATCAAGGCCTTGCTAAAGGAGCGGCCTTGAATTTTGTTGTGGATGAGACACAGCTGAAATTTGAACTGAATATCAAGAATGCCACAAATAGAGACCTCTTTATCGGTTCCACCATAAGGAGTCTCGCTACCAAGGTTGAATAGCATGAAGAGGAATCAGACCATATGGATTCTTATGTGCATCTTCCTGCTTATGGCAGGAGGCAATACCTTGCGCGCGCAAAATGTGGAGGAGCTCATTCGCCGTGCATATGTGAAGTATGACGATAAGGACTATCAAGGGGCCGCTGCCGAAATTGATGCAGTTACTGACATGAAAAAAGGCGCTGGCAACCCCCTTGCATGGCATATCAAAGGATTTATTTACAAGGATATGTTCGTGCATGAGGATGGGCAAAATCCCAAGAGTAAAGCACGAGAAGTAGCTGTGGATGCCTTGTTCAAGTCCATGGAATTGGATTCAGATGATGACTTTAAGGCCAATAACATCAATGCCCTTAAATTCCTTGCTTCCATTTACTTCAATGATGCCCGCGACGTGATCGAAGCGCGCAATAAGCAAGACATGCCCCTTGCTGACCATTACTATGCTCAGTACCGCACTATCACTGAGCGAATAGGTAGTGACGAGAATCTCGATGAGAAGGATATCATGTACTACCTTGCCATGGCCACTGCTTGCCGCAAAATCTATGAGACGGATCGGGAAGATAATGCGGAATACTACGAAAAGTCCAACGCCTTCTACAAAAAAGTGCTCGATGTAGACCCCGACAATTTCCCGGCCCTTTATTCACTGGGGGTTTCATATTACAACAAAGGCGCTTCCAACCTCGAGAAGCTTCCCGAGCTGGATATACAAGATGTGATACGCACCCAGGGTGAGAGCATGCAGGCTATCCAAGTCGCACTACCCTTTATGCTAAAGGCCTATGAGGTAAATCCGGAGCGCATAGAGGCAATCAAGGGCTTGAAGTACATCCACTTCAATTTGCACGATCACGAGAAGCACGAGTTCTTCAATGAGAAACTCGAAATGATGGAAAAAGAGGAATCAGGAAAAGACTAAAGACAGCCATGAAGCCGAGATTTACCATAAGCCGCAAGATAGGCTTCGGTTTCGCCGTTGTACTCCTCACCACGCTTGTTCTCTTCATCCTCACCTACGATACCCTTCGTACAGGTCGTTCGACCAATGACAGGATCAATGAGGTGTATAATCCATCCATTTCTGTATTGGAGCAGCTAAAAAGTGTCATACTCCGATCCAGAACTTCGATCACCGCTTGGGCATTGGTGCAAAGCCGAGAAGACACAAAGGAAAAGATGGCCCTTGTGGAGATGATGCAGGTTGAGATACCCAAGCTCAAATACGAAATTGACTCGCTTGCCCTGCATTGGAACGACACTGAGAAGCGCAAAAAAGAGCGTGCATACAAGGAAATCGCTGACTTGCTCAGCATGTATCGACAGGTGCAAATCACCTTGAAAGATATGCAGAGTTATGACGATCCCTTCGCCCGATTTGCCATGAGCGAGTACGCCGAAGAGGATGGTCAAATATACCGCAAGGCCAATGAGGTGATCGATATCCTCAACGAACTCATCGGTGACCACCGCAGACGCAGCACCGAAGACAGCGTAACCATGATTGCCGCCTTTGACCGGCTGGAGGTGTACCTGCGCAACCTTAGCATTGCACTTTTCTTCTTCGGCATTGTGATTGCCTACTTTACCATACGCAGCATTGTGAGGCCCATTTCGCTGCTCAAAGATATCCTCGAGGAGTTGGGTAAAGGTATTTTCCCGAAAAGGGCAGTCGTGGATACTGGTGATGAAGTGGGTGAGATGAGCATTGCCCTGGAGCAACTGGTGCAAGGTCTCAGGCGGACCACTGAGTTTTCCAGAGAAGTGGGTCAGGGGAACTTTGAGATCCATTACAATCCCCTTTCTGATGAAGATGTACTGGGTAAGGCCCTGCTCTCCATGCGAGATGACCTCAAAAAGTACGAACAGAAAAAAAGGGAAACGGAGCGCGAACTAGAAGAGAAAGTTCAGGAGCGCACGCGCGAGGTAGTGAAGCAGAAGGACAAGATTGAAAAGCAAAATCAGCAGCGAAAAGAACTTCTGGAAAACATAACGGCCAGCATACGCTATGCGAAGCGGCTTCAAGAAAGCTTTTTGCCTTCGGCCAAAGTAGTGAGAAGCCTTTTGCCCGAACATTTCATCTATTACAAGCCCAAGGACATTGTTTCGGGTGATTTTTACTTTGTAAAAGGAGTGGGCGACAAGGTAATTGTAGCCGCCGTTGATTGTACAGGTCATGGAGTGCCAGGGGCGTTCATGAGTCTGGTGGGGCACAATTCGCTTAACATGGCCATCTCAGAAAACCCTGAACTCGATCCTGGCGCCATCCTTCGCGACTTGAGTCGATTTGCTGCCGATTCACTCAATAGAGCACCCGAAGGCGAGGCCTTAAGCCGGGACGGCATGGATCTCGCACTTTGCGTCTATGACCCAAAGGCTGCAAAACTTACTTATGCGGGAGCTTTCAATCCACTTTACCTTGTACGAGATGGCGAGCTGCAATCCTTTCGACCAGATAAGATTATCATTGGAGACCCAAATAATACCCAAGATTTCAACACCCAAATCATAAAGCTCAAAGAGCACGATATGATTTACCTCTTTTCGGATGGTTATGTCGATCAGTTTGGGGGCTCTGAAGGACGAAAATATATGTATCAACCCTTTCGACAACTTTTGACACGTATTTCTCAGCTCCCCGTGGCAGAGCAGCAAAGAAATCTCGCTCAGGAAATGGATCGTTGGCGTATGAATTCTCAGAGCCAGGAAGAGCAAGTGGATGACATGTTGGTGATGGGTTTTAGGCACGTCTAGTTCCGATTCCTGCTGCAGAGTCCATACCACCGGATTTTCTTCAGTACTAGGGGAAGGTCTTCACCCGATCTAAGAGGCTACCTGCAGATGATTTCCGAACAAGCCCTTTAGCGCCCCATGTAAGCCCCAAAGATATTGATGTGGGTGATTTCCTTTGGGTTCAGTACAAGTACCGGGATTTGAGCATCATTGGTAATGACATTTTGCACAAAGTTGCCACCTATAAGGTTGAGCAGGCTGATGCCGGGAATGTTCATGATACTGATTAAGTCCACATCGATTTCCTTGGCATAAGCAATGATACCATCATCAAAGTCATCGCTGTCGTATTCACTTATTTTGGTGGTATATGGTATGCCCTTATCTTCAAAAAAGCGGCTCGCGTACTTCATATTTCGCTCGAGCTTATTGCGTAAGAATTCATCCCTCTCCTTTGGCACCAAAATATGAACCCGTGAATCGAAATACACCGATGCATCGGCTACAAGTGAAAGCTTTTGCTTGGTTTCTTTATGCAGATCAAGGGGCACAAGAATATCGTCGTAGCCTTCCGGACCAATCTTTTTCTTCTGGGTAATGATGTAAGGTACCTTGCTACCTGTAACCACGCGAAGGGCACCTCCTCCTGTGATCCACTGCAATCCGCGTAGGCCTTTCGTGCCCATTACCACCAATGCGGCATCAAGCTCGGAAGCCAAATCGCCGATGTCTTCCAAAATATCCCCGACGCGCACGAGGGTTTTAATCTCAAAATTGTCTTCTTTTTGTATCTCTTCTTTCGCCTTTTGGAGCTTTTTGCGCCCCTCATCCACATTTTTTTTGTCTTCGACAATGTGGGCGAGATACACATCTGTCTCGGCTCTCTTACCGAGCATTACAGCATGGTTGAGGGCAGTATCGGCTACTTCGCTAAAGTCGGTGGGAACGAGAATGGGTCTCTTGGCCATGGCAGCAGGGGGTTGGTTTTTGTTGGCACCAAATATAAGGGAAAATCCCTGTGAGCCGCCCTCGCAAGCGCGCTCATTGCCTTCCTGTGGCGCTGGAATAGGCATCTGATCCATTTTGCCCACGCACATAAAGCTGCCCGCTAAAAAGGGTTTATCAATAGAGTCAAGTGGCTGGATCAGCCCGTACGTAAGGGATGGAAAGACTCTAACTGTTCAAGGCCTCCTTATAGGTCAGTATAGCCCTCTCTCGGGCTTGCTTGTGGTCTACGATGGGCTTTGGATAGTCCATCTCCTGGTATTCCGGCACCCATTTTCTGATGTAGCGGTGCTCCGGATCGAATTTTTTGGTTTGGGATGTGGGATTAAATACCCGAAAATAAGGTGCCGCATCGCAGCCACTTCCCGCTGCCCATTGCCAGCTACCATTGTTGGAAGCGAGCTCAAAGTCGAGCAGCTTTTTGGCAAAATAGGCCTCGCCCCAGCGCCAGTCGATGAGCAGGTGCTTGGTGAGGAAGCTCGCGGTAATCATCCGCACCCGATTGTGCATAAAGCCTGTCCCGTTTAGTTCCCTCATCCCGGCATCTACGATTGGATAACCGGTGCGCCCTTCACACCAGGCTTCAAATCCCTCTTTGTCTTGCCTCCACGGTATCCTATCGTATTTTTCTCTAAAGGCATTTTCTACCGAGTGCGGAAAGTGCCAGATGATGCTTTGATAAAAGTTTCTCCAAATCAACTCATTGAGCCAGCTTTTGCTGTGCTTCCTCGCTATGCGGGTCACTTCCCTGATGCTCAGGGTTCCAAAACGTAGGTGCATGGAAATCCTGCTCGTGCCACGCTTACCGGGATAGTCTCGCTGATCGCCGTATTCCTGCACCACCTTCACATCTATTTCCCGGGAGGGATACTCGAAATCAAAGGATTTGAATCCCATCTCTTCAAGGCTTGGAGCTTCAGGCGTTTTGATCGGCAATAATTGATCGAAATGGCGCTCGCAGGCAAATGGCTCCAAATCACTTTCACTAAATGCCTGCAACCATTTTTTGCTGTAAGGAGTGTATACCACGTAGGGCTCTCCATCATCCTTCACTACTTCCGACTTTTCGAATATCACATGGTCTTTGTAGCTGTTGAATCCCACACCCCGCTCCTCGAGCAAGCCCCTCACCATTTCATCCCTTTCCCTGGCATAAGGCTCATAGTCACCATTGGTGTGCACCTCGGCGATCTCATAATCATCCAGCAATTCTTTCCACACATTCTCTGGTTTTCCATATCGGATTTCCATGTCAGACCCCTTTTGCCGCAAGGCCCTCTTGATGGAATCGAGCTCGCGGCTCAAAAACTGAACCCGGGCATCGGCGCGGTCTTCGAGCTTGTTAAGTATATTCCAGTCAAATATAAAGAGAGGCAGCACCGGATAGCCACTCTTCAAGGCGTGGTGCAGAGCGGCATTGTCCTCCAGACGCAGATCGCGTCGCATCCAGTATACAGCAATTTTGCTTTTGCTCATGGCTGGTTTTTGCTTAGTGGTTTTGCGGGATAGGGCTGGCTTTCAGCAGCTCCTATCGGATGGTAGGCATTGAGCCCGGCGATAGCAGCGATATCTGCTCGGTGCAAATCTACACAACCATCATCCAGTAAAATGCTTTCTTCGAGATGCACCTGTAGGATGCGCCCGATGATGATGCGGCATCCATTGAGGGCTATTTCCAAGTCTTCTTCCAGCTTGCAGCCTATTTGTATGGGGCTTTCCGCAACGAATGGAGCCATCATATCCTTTCGGTAAATGGGCCTAAAGCCGCAAAGCTCAAATTCTGACATTTCACGGGCGTAAGGCGCACTGCAGAGATGGGCGCGCTTGTGCATGGCCATGCTCACTCCATTTACTGTAAAGTGACCCGTATCCAGTATGTTGTGATAGGTGTGTCGTCCTTCATGCACAGGTCTCATCTGAAATCCCAGAAGGGCAGGGGAGGCCCCCAGGTGAAAAATGGAGGAGAACAAGCCAAGATTTTCACGACCCTGTGAATCGATGCTTCCTATTAGGTTTGCTGATTTACAGCCACCTATACCATTGATTACATTGCGCCTAAAGTGGCGCTCCATGCCATCGATATCGGCTAGGAAAAAAGAAATCATAGGTTTTGCACCGTGCCCATACCCCCATCTACGCCAATGATTTGCCCCGTAATCCACGATGACCGGGAACTGAGGAGATAGGCGGCCATGTGGGCCACATCTTCAGGCTTGCCATAGCGCTTCAGAGCATGCCGCTCATTGGCCGCCTCTTTTTTGGCATCATTGCTCAGAAGCTTTTCAGCCATAGGCGTTTCGGTGAGGGAGAGCGCTACCGCGTTTACCCGCACTGTGGGTGCAAGTTCGGCACTCAGCTCTCGGCAAAGGCCTTCCACCGCTCCTTTGGCGGAAGCCACACTTGCGTGAAAAGTGAGACCGCGCTGAACAGCTACAGTGCTAAAGAGTACCACCGACCCGGAGCCTTTCTTTTTCATTGCAGGCAGTGCTGCTTGAATGCTGTGTACAGCGCCGAGCAAGTTTACCCGGAAGTCATTCAGAAAATCTTCTTGCTTCAATCGATGAAATGGCTTGAGATTGATGCTGCCGCCGAGGTAGGCTATGCCATCCAGCTCTTCGGGAATGAAGCTCCAGTCTGCGGTCTCATCCGTAGCATCTACGCTGTGCACGCTCAAGCCGTCGCGTGAAGCATCCATGCGTTCAGGAGCACTTCTTGAGGCTACGATTACTTTATGTCCGGCATTGAGCAGCTCATCACTGAGCACTTTTCCTATGCCGGTGCTTCCTCCGACTATCAAATAGGTTGATGCCATAGATCAAAGATTTTCTATTTCCTTCAGCACCTCTTCGGCTTCTGCCCGGAGCAGATCTGATTTGGCCCGGTTGCTGTGTGACAGCCTGTGAGATTCTTCCAGGAGTTTCTTGTACTTTTTTTCCAGCTTTTCCTTGGGACTGGTTTTCCCAAATAATTTCCCAAACATGATTAGCCGATGTAGGTTAAAAATTCTTTTCTCTTTTCTTCGTTCTGAAACACCCCGTGATAACTGCTGGTCACAGTGCTGCTGGCGTGATCACTCACCCCCCGCATCGATACACACATATGTCGGGCATCGACCACTACGGCGATGTCATCAGTTTCAAGCAGTGTTTTCAGCTCTTCAGCTATTTGCACTGTAAGCCTTTCTTGCACTTGGGGCCTTTTGGCAAAATGCTGTACGATCCGATTAATTTTTGATAGCCCTATTACCTTGCCATTAGAAATGTAGGCTACATGGGCCACTCCAACGATGGGCACGAAGTGGTGCTCACAGTGTGAGAGTACAGTGATATTCTTCTCTACAAGCATTTCCTTGTAGCGATATTTATTGTCAAAGAGGGCCACCTGCGGCTTATTCTCCGGATTCAAACCGCTGAAGATCTCTTGGATATACATCTTTGCCACACGGCGTGGTGTGCCGCGCAAACTATCGTCAGTAAGATCCAATCCAAGTGTATCCATGATGCGCTCGAAATGAAAGGCAATCTCTGCAATTTTCTCCTCATCGCTTTTCGCAAAAGCGTCGTCACGCAGCGGAGTGGCCACCGAGCTCATCACGTGTTCATCTCCAATGATGTCGATCAAATCGCTATCCTTCAAGCTCGACGAAGTTCCGTTCAGTTTCATACAATGTGATTTTAAGATCCAATGAGCCATCAATATGGGCCCTGAGTTTTGTCCAAATTACCGAGGCAATGTTTTCGGCTGTCGGGTTGAGTTTTGCAAATTCGGCGGTGTCCAAATTCAGATTTTTATGATCAAAAGCATCCTCAACATGCTCTTTGATGAGATCCTTTAACAGCTTCATATCAACTACGTAACCTGTTTCGGGATCAACTTCACCCCTCACACTCACTATTAACTGATAATTGTGCCCGTGAAAGTTTGGGTTATTGCACTTTCCAAACACCTCTCGGTTCTTTTCATCGCTCCACTCGGGATTGTGAAGTCTGTGCGCGGCGTTGAAATGCGCTTTGCGTGATACAGTAATTTTCAAGGTGCTGATTGTCTCGGTTTACGCCTGTTGTAACAAGCTGCCTGGTTCTTTGTTGTTAAGCCCGTTTAAGATTCTGAATATGATTAACTACTGGATCAAACAAGAGGCGAAACCAAGGGGTAAATTGCTCTGGATTTCTTTGTAGTTCAAGGCCAATTTTTTCAATGGAGCAATAGCTCCACGCTTCGACCTCTTCGGGATTTACCGAGGGCGCTCCTGTGTAGATGCCGGTGTAGATGTGATCCAGCTCATGCTCAATGAGCCCATTTGCCATTTCACTTCTATACAAAAAGGTGAAAGCCTTTTGCAGTGGAGCACTTATGCCCATCTCTTGCATCAATTTTTGAGTCATATTGTCTGAGATCTTTTCATCGGGCTGCGGGTGAGAGCAGCATGTATTGCTCCATAAACCTCCACAGTGATACTTCTCAGTGGCCCTTTTCTGTAAGAGCATTTCACCGCGGTAATTGAACAAGAAAATCGAAAAAGCACGGTGCAAGGCACCTTTCTCGTGGGCCTCGAGCTTGTCCATCACGCCTATTGGCATATCGTTTTTATCCACCAAAATTACTTTTCCGAAGCCCATAATCTAGAGGATATTAAAGCTGTGTCGCAGATAGGACTTAAAGAAGAGGGCATACTTGCGTTGGTTGCTGATTCTCACCCGTCTACTCAAAATATCTTGTGTAGGCTTGGCCTTTATTTTCTGCAAAAGCTGGTGGTAGTACACATAGGCCACAAAAACTCCGAATCGAGAATCCCTTGGCAGCATTTTGATGCCTTCATAACCCATCGCAAAGTCTTTCTCAATATCAGCCTCGATAATGGCTTTCGTTTCTTCGTTGAACTCCATATTGGCAAGTTCAGGAAAATATGTGCGCCCCAGCTCTTTGTAGTCTTCATGGAGATCGCGCAGAAAATTGATTTTTTGAAATGCAGATCCCAACTTCATCGCATAGGGCTTCAACTCTTCATAGCGCGCTTTGTCGCCTCTGAGAAAAACACTGAGACACATCAGACCCACAACTTCTGCAGAGCCGAGAATGTATTCTTCACATTCTGCCCTGCTATACTGAGCCTTGTGCAGATCCATTCGCATGCTCTTGAGAAAAGTTCGAATGCAATTCAAATCGATATCGTACTTTCTCACTGCAGCTTGAAAGCTGTTGAGAATGGGGTTCAAACTTATTCCTTGAGTGATGGCTTCAAATGTCTGCCGCTCGAAGTCGTCCAGAAGAGCGGCTTTGTCGTAGTCATGAAAGGTATCCACAATCTCGTCGGCAAAGCGCACAAAACCGTAAATGGAGTAAATAGGCTTGCGTAGATCCTTGGCTAGAAATCGAATACCTATGGAAAAGGAAGTGCTGTACCTTTTGGTAGTGATGGTGCTACACCTTACACTTACATCGTCGAAAATTGCTTTCATCAGGGAGATCAAATTGCTTTCAGCACAGCGTCCGAAACTACCTTACCCGACACCAGAGATGGAGGTACACCTGGACCCGGGACGGTGAGTTGTCCGGTGTAGTAAAGGCCGCTGAGCTTTTTATTTTTTATCGAAGGCTTCAAGATTGCTGTCTGCTTGAGGGTATTCGCTAATCCATATGCATTTCCTTTGAAACTGTTGTACTCAGACATAAAGTCGGAACAGGCAAAGTCACGTCTGAAGATAACATGTTTTCTAATACTTTGTTGAAGCTGGTCTTCCATTCTTTCCATCACAACACCAAAATAGCGCTCTTTGATTTCCGGATTTTCGACCATTCCCGGAGCTGTTGGAATCAATATGAATAGGTTTTCGCAGCCTTCCGGCGCGCTGCCGGGATCTGTTTTGGAAGTGGCCGAGACATAAAACAAGGGCTCTTCGGGCCAAGCCGGATCATCGTAAATCTCGGAAGCATGCTTAGAAAAGTCCGTATCAAAGAATAGGTTGTGGTGCAAAAGGCCTTCAATGGGCTTATTGACCCCCACGTAGTACAAAAGGCTCGAAGGCGCCATGGTGCGACTTTCCCAATATTTTGCGCTGTAGTTGCGATGTGATTCCTCGAGCAGATGCATTTCGGTATGGTGGTAGTCGGCTGATGAAATCACCACGTCTGAATTGTACTCTTTGCCCTGAACGATCACGCCAATGGCCCGGTCACCAAGGGTAGAGATGCGCTCTACAGGGCTGTTGCAGTGAATTTTGACCCCTAGTTCCGTAGCGAGAGCGGTCATGCCTTTCACAATATCGTACATGCCTGAGCTCGGATACCAGGTGCCCAATTTGATATCTGCATAGTTCATCAGGCTATAGAGAGCCGGTGTTTTGTTGGGCTTGGCGCCCAAAAAGAGCACAGGAAACTCTAGAAGTTCTATCAGGTAAGGATTCTTAAAGTGCTTGCGCACATGGGCCGATAGCGAAGAGAACAGCTGAAGCCGAAATAGGCCTTTGGCCACACGCATATCAGCAAATTCGAGGAGACTCTGCCCGGGTTTGTACACCAAATCTTGCATGCCTACCTCGTATTTGTAGGCAGCTTCTTTCATGAAAGCATCTAGCGCAGCCCCACTCCCAGGCTCATAGCGCTCAAAGAGGGCTTTGAGTTCTTCATAGTCAGCGGGCACTTCCATTTTGTGGTCTTTGCCAAAGTAAACGGAATAAGAGGGATTCAGGCGCTTGATTTGAAAATAATCGCTCCTGCGCCTGCCAAAGCGCTCGAAGTACCCATCAAATACATCCGGCATCCAGTACCAGCTCGGTCCCATGTCGAATGTGAATCCCTCTGCCTTGAACTGCTGGGCCCGCCCTCCCGGCATGGAATTCTTTTCGAATACCTCGACTTCCAAGCCGGCATGGGCCAAATGCGTAGCAACAGAAAGTCCGGCAAAGCCAGACCCAATGACAATGGCACGCTTCTTTTCCTCCATTTCAATCGCGGTTATTTTACCAATATCAGTTGAGCCTAAGGAATGCTGCTAAGGCCAACCCGAATTTAGAGAATTAACTCCTTAGATTGGCTGCATAAAAAATATCTTGGCCCTTTACTGATCCGGCATAAATAACCGATCAAAGGGAAATAGGTTCTAAGATGTGCGCTAATCCTACTTGTAGTCCGAGAGCGACACCATCAGCTTTTTCCTTGCGAGAAAGATACGGCTTTTAATCGTTCCAATTGGCAAGTCGAGTTGAGCTGCGATTTCCTTGTACTTAAATCCACGGTTGTACATGGTGAAAGGAATGCGGTACTCATCTTCAAGGTCATCGACCACCAAGGTGATTTGCTTGTGTGAATAAGCGCCATCAGGGCTCTCAAAGCTGCTGCTTACATCAGCAGTATTGATAAAGTACTGCTCGTCGGTTTTATCTATAATGGTATTGGCCCGCACTGCCTTACGATAATTGTTGATGAAGGTATTGCGCATGATCGTGTAAAGCCATGCCTTAAGATTGGTGCGCTCTTGAAACTTGTCGCGATAGGTCAAGGCCTTCAAGAAAGTTTCTTGCAATAGATCATTGGCATCATCTTCATCATTGGTAAAGCCATATGCAAATGACTTTAGTGGCTTTTCAAATGCGATGAGTTGCTGGTCAAAAGTTGATTTGCTCATGGTTCCCGTTTGTTTGTTCAACGAATGTAAGAAAAAACTAAACAAAACAAGGCGTCAGAAAATGTTAATTTGAGGAAAATGGAGCGCTATCTTATTGAAAATATATTAAACAGGCTGATAAGCACAGAATTGTACCCGTCTGATTGTGTTTAATAAAAATGTTAAAAGATTAGACAGCGATCAGATGCCCTTCAAAAATGACTTGAATTGCTCTATGTCGGAATTGGTGGTGAGCCGCGCATGCTCGAGCAGACCTTCATTGGGTTCAATGCGGTTGGTCACCCATACATGCGCTTCAGGAAAAGCATCGAGGATGGACTGAAGGGTAGCATTGATTTCCTCTATACTGGTGAAGGAAAGCAGGGCGGTAAAAATGTATTGCGCCGGATTGTATTTATTTACTGCGATTACATCCTTTAGGGGCACACTTTGGCCCAAGTAAACTACTTTGTGGCCAGCTTTTTGGATGAGGTAATTGTAAAAAAGAAGTCCAATCTCATGGAGCTCGCCTTCGGGCAAAAACAGCAAAAACTTCTTGCAGTCTTCTTTGGCCATGAGTCCTTGACTATCTATAGCTACGATTAGTTTCTGACGGATCAAATTGCTCATGAAGTGCTCTTGGGCCGGATTAATGGATCCCGTTTGCCAAAGGACGCCCACCTTTTTAAAGAAGGGATATACTACTTTGAGAATTGTTTGCTCGAAGCCAAGGCGTATGGTACAATTGGCCAAAATCTTCTCAAACCTCGCTTCATCCATTTCCATCATGGCTACCACGAGGCTTTCTACTTGCACTTGTTCGCTTACTTCTTCATTGCTGATTTCTATCACCTTTTGGTGAAGCTGCTCAGCAGTCAGACCTACTATTTTCGAGATCTTGATCCCGTAATTGTTCAAAATGGCTATGTTGAGCACTTTTTTTAGCTCATCATCAGTATAATAGCGAATATTGGTGTCGGTACGCTCGGGGTTGATAACGCCATATCGCTTTTCCCATATACGAAGGGTATGGGCTTTTATTCCCGATAAGCGCTCTAGATCTTTAATAGAATACTTTCCTGTCATCTCTTTAACCTCCTTATCGCTCAACACAAAACAGGCGAAATTGTTTAATTATTTTTACTCAATTGTTCAACAAAAATACATGATTTGAATGGTATGTGCAATTATTCTCCAGAAAACAGGCTTAGGGATTAAACAAGGCAGATACCCATTATCCGGGTTTAATGGTATTTACTCTTGGTGCAGTGCCTCCCATGCAAACAAATCGCCCAAATGCTTCAACACTTTATCCTGCACCTCATTTATATCTACCTCCCTTCCGAGCTCCTCCTTCATGGAGCTCACGGCTTTATCATCTATACCGCAGGGGACGATGTGCTCAAAATAGGACAGGTCTGTATTCACGTTGAAGGCAAATCCGTGCATGGTCACCCACCGGCTGCACTTTACCCCTAAGGCACATATTTTTCTCGCCCGCGATTCAATTTCAGGTTCTATCCATACTCCCGTGAGCCCTTCAATCCGCCCGCCTATGATGCCATACTCCGCCAATGTGAGGATGACAGCCTCCTCCAATGTGCGCAAGTAGCGGTGGATATCTGTAAAGAATTGATCCAAATCCAAAATGGGGTAGCCCACAATTTGGCCAGGCCCGTGAAAGGTGATATCCCCACCTCTGTTGATTCGGAAGAATTCGATACCGCGGGTGCCCAGTTCATCTTCGCTCAGCAGCAGGTTTTCCATCAGCCCACTTTTGCCGAGGGTGTACACAGGCGGATGTTCCACGAGCAGCAAATGATTGCGCGTGAAGCCAGTGTCACCGCCTTCCTTGCGCAATGCGATTTTGTCGGCTATTGCTTCTGCAAAAAGTGCTTCCTGCACATCCCAGGCATCCCTGTAGGGCATGAGGCCCAAATGGCGAACGGAAACTTCTTTGGCCCGAGCGCCAATCACGACTTGGACAATTCCGACTTGAAATAGTCGATGACTTTGATTTCTATGGGGTCCACGCCTTTGTCCACAGCGAGATAATACGAAATCCAGTCTCCCAGATAGATTAAGTAGTATGCCCGTTCGATTCGGTTGCTTCCGCGGGCTTCCAACTCGACAATTTTGTCGGTGTAGCGGCCTATGATTTCCTTGCTCAGCTCCATACGGCGCTGTGTGCGGGGGTGGTCATCTACAGTGCGCATGAGCAATACCGACAGATCGGAGCTGCCTCCTGCCCAAGCTACAAGCTCATTGTGGTTCATTTCCGGAAGGGCGTGGTGCCAGCACAGTATCTTCGCGTTTTCATTGATTTGCTGCCTGAGCCGCACCGCAACTCCCTCGTACCAGGTCTCGGCATAAACGATGGGTGTGGAATTGGCGATTCTTTTAGCGACGGCAGCAGCTACTCCCTTAATCTGTCCCATTTCTTCCATGAGGAGATCGGCAGCTCCGGCCAATTGCTCTTGAAATCCATCTTCAATAAGCCCGTATGCACGCAAAATGTAGAGTTGCTGAAGGGCATTGTAGCCAAAACTGGTACGCGGAGGCTGCCCACCGGGAATCTCAATAATGTTGTAGCCCTCCAACTCGGCGATGGCCTTGAGCTTTCCGCCCGAAGTGATGCAAGACACCTGAGCCCCACGAGCCATGGCGGCCTCAAGGGTGCTCAGGGTTTCCTCCGTATTGCCGCTGTAGCTGCTGGCTATGAAAAGGGTTTTGCTGCCCACCCAGGCGGGCACATTGTAGTCGTTGAGCACATGCACGGGCACCTTGCACTGATCCCACATCAGCTGCGAAACGATTTTGCCACCTATACCGGAACCCCCCAAACCCGAAACAAGGACATTGTCCACCGGAGCTGTGCGAAAGGACTGCACGGCGCGCTCACCTATCTGTATCGCTTCTTTCATATTTGCCGGAAGGCCATTGATCAGGCGTTCCATTTCCTTTGTTGCTTCGGCTGTTGTCATATGCTCGTTTTTTGAATTCGCTTCCGCAAAAGCGGCCCGAAGATACCACAATGCCCGGGCACAAGGCAAGTCCAAATGGCTATCTTTGCAAAAAATATCACGGATACCCCCTATGGAGCATTTGAGTGAACAAGAACTACTGCGCCGACAAAGCCTCAATGAGATACGGAGCAAGGGCATCAATCCCTATCCGCCCGAAGCGGTGGAGGTGAGCCACTCGACAGCCGAAATTCTCGAATCCTTTACAGAAAAGAATGCCGATAGCTTTCAATCCATTTGCATTTCTGGCCGGCTCATGGGCAAGCGCATCATGGGCAAGGCTTCCTTTGCCGAGCTGCAAGATCAGAGCGGCCGCATTCAGCTCTATTTCAATCGCGATGCCATCTGTCCCGATGAGGACAAGTGGAAGTACAATGATTTTTTCAAAAAGCTCATAGATCGGGGTGACTTCATCGCGGTGTGGGGCCACGTGTTCAAGACACAGGTGGGAGAGACCTCCGTTCACGTTAGGGATTTTCAGCTTCTCAGTAAGTCCTTGAGGCCTCTGCCTTTCCCCAAGACCGACGAGAGCGGCAAGACCTATGATGCCTTCACAGATCCGGAGCAGCGCTACCGGCAGCGCTATGTGGATCTCGTGATCAATCCACAGGTGCGCGACACCTTCGTGAAGCGCACGCGCATCATCGATACCATGCGCCGGTATTTCAATTCATTTGGCTATCTGGAGGTCGACACCCCCATCTTGCAGCCCATTCCCGGCGGGGCCTCTGCGCGACCTTTCATCACGCATCACAATGCGCTCAACATGCCGCTCTACTTGCGCATTGCCAATGAGCTATACCTAAAGCGGCTCATTGTGGGTGGCTTTCAGGGGGTGTACGAGTTTGCCCGCAACTTTCGCAATGAGGGCATGGACCGCACCCACAATCCTGAGTTTACCATCATGGAGATCTATGTCGCTTACCGCGATTATCAGTGGATGATGGATTTTACCGAAAGGATGATCGAAAAAATAGCCCTCGAAGTAAATGGTACTACCGATGTGGAAATTGAGGGCAAGAAGATATCCCTCGCTGCACCATACCGCCGATTGCCCATGCTCGAAGCCATTCGCGAATATGCCGGTGTCGACGTGAGCGGCATGGATGAGCAAGCCCTGAGGGAGGTGTGTAAGGAGCTGAAGATCGACACCGATCCCAGCATGGGCAAGGCCAAGCTCATCGATGAAATTTTTGGGGAGAAGTGCGAGCCCCAGCTCATTCAGCCGACCTTCATCACCGATTACCCGGTTGAGATGTCGCCCCTCTGCAAGAAGCACCGCGACAACCCAGAGCTTACAGAGCGATTTGAGCTCATCATCAATGGCAAGGAGCTCGCCAATGCCTACACTGAGCTCAACGACCCCATCGATCAGAGGGAGCGCTTCGAGGAGCAGCTCAAGCTTTCGCAAAAAGGGGATGACGAAGCCATGTTTATCGATCACGATTTCCTCAGGGCACTCGAGTACGGCATGCCTCCTACTGCCGGTATGGGCATAGGCATCGATCGCCTTGTGATGCTCCTCACGGCAAATGTGAGCATACAGGAAGTCTTGCTCTTTCCGCAAATGCGCCCAGAGAAAAAGATGGCTGCTGCCAGCCCGGATGATTTTGTCGCCATTGGCATTCCGCAAGAGTGGGCCAGCCATGTGATAGCCGCCGGCTACAGCAGCGTGGACGGCCTCAGGAAGGAAAAGCACACCGTAGTGCACCAAAAGCTCAATGGCTTCCGCAAAAAGAATAAACTCGACATCCCCGCATTGCAATTGGAAGAGGTGAAGTCGTGGATGGAGGCCTGATGCACAGCAGTGCGGCGAATGAAATAGCCATCGAAGGATGCTGCTCAGCAGTTCATCACCGGTCGAGTAGCTCGTAGTTCTTGAAGGTAAACAGCTGTTTGCCCCCGTTGAGGTGTTGCTCAATGGCGGTGATTACCTTGTTTTTGAAGGTTTCGTGCTTGAAGGTTTTGCGGTGACTGGTATCGGCCTTGCTGCTGTAGTTGAGCTGATCTTTCCAATCCATGGCCGCAATGCGATTTTTCATCACAGCGGGGTGACTGCCTTCAAAGTGTGCAATCTTACCGAGTGCGCCGTAGTCGAATAGCGGGGCCTCCTTTTCATATTGAGCACTGGCCCTTTGCTCTCCCTTGTGAATCGTGTCCAGGGCCTTTCTTTTTCTCTGCATGAAATCCGGAGGCCTCACATAGCCATAGTGGTATACATGGGCATCCACCTTGGCTACCTTGAGCTTGTGGGTGCCTTCTTGCTGCCGGTAATTCTTGTAGTCGAAATTGGGGATTCTTCTAAAGCTTTGCGCCGACTCCCATGAGTGGATTTCCGGGTCATTGCGCACAATGCGGATCTCGTGAGGGTACCAGCCGTGGGCTTTGTGATAGTGCTCGTAATCGCCCCAAAAATGGTAGTACTTGAAGAGCAAGCCTTCTACCTCCTCATCATCGAGAAGCTCCCTGCAGCGCTTTTCTATGGCGGGCAAGTCCTTTTCGTGAATTACCTCATCAGCCTGCAGGTAGAAGAGCCAGTCTCCTGTGCAGGCCTCCTTGGCGATATCGGTTTGGTGGGCATTCTCGGTGCCATTGGGATACTTCTCCAGATCCCATACAGTCTCAATGATGCGAATTTTATCGGAGCCGATGGATCGTATCCTTTCCAAGGTGCGATCGACCGCTTCGCCCTTGCCTACGGCGATCACATATTCATCTACGAGGGGCAGTATGGAGCGAATGGCCTCTTCGATGGGGTAGTACAGCAACGTAGCATTGCGCACCATTGTAAATCCACTAATCTTCATGCTCTTCGGGCTGTGCTAGCCGTGCAGGGAAGCAGGTTTTCGCCACCCAGGCAAGCCGCACGAAGGTACCATTTTTGCAGCAATGCCAAGCCCTCAAACGGATCCTCAGCCTGCTGCGCCAATTAGCGCCACAAAATCAAAGATGAAATCGCTCCCGGCGATTGGCCTTATCCAGGTAGCTGCAGCTTGTGCGGTAATTGTCGTAAACCGATAGGCTAACGATAAAAAACCCAAGGCTCACAAAGAGTAGAAGCCAGTTTTCGACGTGGAGGCTGTGATAAAACACGACCAAATTCAGGATGGAAAGGCCGTGAAAAAGCAGGTAATTGAGGCGGCTCAGTTTGCGCAATTCGCGCACGGTGAGCCTGGCCAGATCGTCTGCGCTCATAATTCTGTTTCGTTTCAAAATAGCTTCCATAAAACGAGGGTTTTTTAAGCAGGGTTACGAATTTCGTGCTTATCCTGCACAAAGTCAAATCCCGCTTCAGGGCAAATCTTGAAGGCCTGTGGTGCCCAATTCAACGCGAATAGAGTCGATGACCGTACCGTTTGGCATGGAATTCAGCAGCTCTACACCTTCGATCAAAGCGCCAATCACAGTATACCTACCGTCCAGTCGGGGAGTGCCCGTGTGGGTGATGAAAAACTGAGAGCCCTCGGTATCCTTGCCCGCAGAAGCCAGTCCGATAACACCCTGCCCAAAACGCAGGGGAGAAAACTCAGAGCGAAGGCTGTAATCCACGCTGTGGTATCCATCGCCCACGGGACAACCGCCCTGACTCACAAAGCCGGGCACAAGCCGATGAAAATTCAGGGCATCATAAAAACCTTCATTTGCCAAACGGCAAAAATGGCCCACTGAGGCTGGAGCATCTTCTACCAGCAGCCTGATGCGCAATGGCCCCTGAGCAGTATAGAGCTGCGCCTCAGCTCTTCTCGAGATGGGCAGCACATCAGCCCAATCTATCACCCTGTTGGGGGCGGGAGGGCTGAAGGAGTAGGGCTTTCCCGAAAGCTCCAGGCGGGCTTTTCGCAGGGCTTCGCGGGTTTCGTATTGTCCCGCCATGCTGAATCGGTCTTCAGCCCGCCTCAAGGCCGCGGTGTCGGCGATGAAATAGGGCCTCAGGTGGGCCTCTGTCAATCCCTCTGCAACGCTCGTGATAGCTCCGGCAGGGCCTCCTTCCAAGAGCTCAATGAATGCCTTCCGAAGGGCAATTCTCCATTCGGGGTGAATGAGGCTGCCCTTCACCAGGGCTTGAGCAGCAGCGATTGACATCGAATTTGGCTCAGTCAGGTAGCTCAGCAGGCTGTCAAGGGCGGGCTCATGGAGATCCAAGGCCTTGAGCAAGAGTCCTCGGCTATGGAGGTCAGCATATCGATCCAGAAGTTCATTATATATCTGCCAGCTTTCGCGAAAACCTTCCCCGGCCGCATCATAAGCAAATTGTGACCTCAGGGCTGCAGCCCGAATTTCTGGCACTGTGGC
>SLDS01000042.1 GCA_007125175.1 Flavobacteriales bacterium | reverse complement strand
TATAAGCTGTAAAGGTAAACATTGGAATTCCTTTATAGAGCAGACATCCATCCTCATAACGATATGACCATATGTCATTTTGCCATATTTCTAACAGCATTCCGTAATCTTTTTCTGAGACCAGCCTGATTTTTCTGTTTTGAGAAATCAGCTCTTTCAGCTTGATAAAAGGGCGTAAATTGAGCGCTATAGAAGTGTTCAGTGTACAAAGAACTTCAAGCTGCAAAGGCCTTCAGTGCCATTTTCCGAAAGGAATCTCATGATGTAAACACCCTGCTGAAGATTAGGTAATTGCAATACTTCCTGTGGTGCAATTCTATCATGCCAAAGCAATCGTCCATCTACACTCCATAGCTCCGCAGTGCCCGGGGCGTCTTGCTCAAATCTGATGACCTTCGCTCCCGGCAGGTAATTTGCCTTGCATTCCTTGAGTTCATGTGCGACAGAATTGTAGCTCATTAGCGACTGGCATTCATCCCAGCCATGCGACTCGAGTGATTCAAAAACTTCTTCCTCTACACGGTACCAGGTGCTGTTAACACCGAAAGCATAATTGCCGCCACTTGTATAGCCATTGGTCATAAACACCTGCACATAACTGCTCTCCGGGTGTACGAAAAGGGAGCTTATAAGACCGTATGCTTCTCCGGCATGCCCGAGCATCAGGGTATTGGGAATGATGGCATCACCTGTGCCATTGCCACTAAGGCCCAAGCTTCGGTGTATGCCAAGGCCCCAACTGTTGAAGAGACCAAAAAAATTGTCTCCATTCGAGCCATTGTAAGTCCATTGCGCATCCATCATCATCGCAACGCTGCTGCTGTCCAGAAAGCTCTCACCATTTACATCTCCATAGTTCACAAGCATTTCGCCAAAACGAATCAGGCCATTGAGGGTGCTGCGCAGGCCTCCCTGTGGCCCAAATCGGAGTCCATTGCTCCCATTCTCGTATTGACTTCCGTCAAAAGGTGGCGGCGGATTGCCCTGAAAATTGTCAACCTGGGCTACCGAATTGCGATAGAGTGGTGAGAGGTTTTCTATGTCCTCAATATCGGCTACGTTGAAGCTGCCTGGAATGCCCAAAGGCCCTAAGACATGCTCATTTTGAAATTGATCGAAACGCATGCCACTCAGTTTTTCAATCAGGGTGCCGATGAGTCCATAGCAGAGGTTGCTGTACGCAAAATGGGTTCCCGGTGGCTCGAGTCTCCAAATATTCGGTGCATAAAACGACCCACCAGGAATGAGTATATGCGATATGTTTGGCGGATTATTGCTGCTCACTGTGGCCCCGAGGAAGGAGCCATAGGAATCCCCATCTTGTACTGATGCGGTATGGCTCAAAAGCATGCGGTAGGTGATAGGTATGTCGGGAAATGAGGGATTGCGCACCTCAAAGCCCATGGCATCGCTGATGTCATCATCGAGCTCAAAGAGGCCCTCTTCATGTAGCAGCATGAGGCCTACTGCGGTGAAGGCCTTGGATATGGAGGCCACCCGGAAGTAGGTGTTTTCATCGATCAGGCTCTGGTTTTGCAGGTTGCGAAAGCCCCCGTAAAATGCATAGGGCTCTTGATCGGCACATTGTGCGGCAGCCACCATTCCTACCAGATTGTACTGCATCATGATGTTGCTGAGCTCTGTGTCCAAATCACTCTGAGCATAAGTAGAGGGAAGCGCAGCGCAGGCGGCAAGTAGCACTGCGAGGCACCGGACTTTGAAGGGAGGCAGTGGATTCATGCCGTAAAGATGCGGATTTTGGGCTTCTTTGCCCAAGTCCTACCCAAACTCCCGGCATCGAATTTCCCGAAAAGGGGCTACTCCCTTACCACATAGCTGCCTCGTGCTAAATGCCCGTACTGACCGCTGAGCTGAACCCGTGAAGCGGCGGCTTCGTCGGTTTGTGTAATAAGCTTGCACTCAAATCGGGCGCCTCGCTGGCTCAGCTGCCTGGCTTTCATCTCCTTTATTCCAAGTCTTTCCGACCAAAATGGCACAAGTGCGGCGTGTGATGAGCCGGTTCCGTGGTCTTCGAGCTGCTGCACGAATGGCACGATGGTGCGGCTTACGAAATGCAAGTCACCATCGGCAGGCGCTGTGATGGCATAGCCGAAATGCTCCAATTCGCGGAGCTTATGGTACTGTATCTTCAAATCGCGCAATGTCTTTTCGTCCTTGAGCAGCAAGATGTTCTTATTGCCGGTGCGAAAATGTTTGAGTACCTGAGCTCCGATGGCCTCAGACAGCATTTCGCCTTCCTTGAGTTCTTCCAATACCGGGATGGCATCCAGCACAATATCCATACGGCTCTGCGCAGCATTGGCCCTTCCGGTGATGCTTTGATCGCCCGCTATCAATGTGATTTCATTGCCCTTCTTTCGCAATGCGCTCCATGCTGCAGCCGCAGCGCTGCCGTGGCCACAGAGGCCTATCTCAGCATCGGGAGCAAACCAGCGCGCGTGGTAGTGATTGGCAGTCTCAGCTGGCCACAGAAAGGTGGTGGCCGGCTGGTTGAAGTCACTGGCAATCCGCTGCATGGCCTCTTTGCTCCACTCAGCTTCGAGCGCTATGACCGCCGCGACGTTGCCCCGATCAGCATTCGAGGCATCGGTGTATACCGAAATCAAATCGAAGTCCAGTGACCGCGGCATCAGTCGGCAATCACGTGCACAGAGGCGGCGGGCAGCTCCAGGTCTTTCTCATCATACCCGAAGAGATCGACGTGGGTGAGCTTCTGCAAAGGCCCCAGTTGCTCCAGCACCTCGAAGTCCATGAGATTCTCATTTCCGATCACGAGGTAATTGTACTCACTCCCGGCAATGAATTGCTCGAAGAATGCATTGAGTTGCTCAAAATTCATATTCTGAAGCACCTCATAGTTTTCCCTGCGGATGTCGTAATCGAGTCCCCTGCGCTGTGCCGTTCGGTAATTCCAGAATATGGATTGTCGGGTGATGCGGCTGGATTCGATCTGCTTCAGTGCAGCGTCTCGGGCTGCTTCAAATTGAATCTCCGAGTGAGGCATTTCGTTCATCAGTGCTAGCATGGCATCGCAAGCTTCGGGCAGCTTGTCCACCTGCGCACCAATGTAGGCGCGTACATAATGCGATTTGTCGATCCGATCGGGACTTGTAAAAACACTGTAAGCGCTGTAGGCCAAAGCCTTTGACTCGCGGATTTCCTGAAAGACAACAGATGATAGCCCACTGCCGAAGTAACTGTTGAACATAGCCGCCGGGGCCATAAGTCCGGGCTGAAAGAGTGGTCCCTTTGAGAGGAGCATCATCTCGCTTTGTACCATGTCGAAGTGTGCGAAATAAACCTTGCTCTCGTCGATGGCCTGCTCTTCAAATAGCCTTGGATTTGGGTAGTCCAGCAATTCCTCAGGCAGTTCGTGGTGCTCAGCCAGCAAGTTTTTCACTTCTTTCATTTTCTGAGGGCCGTAATAGAAAATGTCGTGCCTGAAGGAGGTGATTTTCTTAATTCTTTCGGTCAAATCCTCCGCGCTCACGGCCAGCAAGTCTTCCTGGCTCAGCTTGTGTTTTGTGGGGTTTTCCGGGCCGTATTGCGCATAGTTCATAAGGCCGTTGTAGAGCAATTGATTCTTGTTTTTCAGAGCATCCTTGCGGCGCTTCAAGATGCCTTCAATAAGGTCGTTCAATGCTTGCTCATCCGACTCTACATCGGCGAGAATGTGCTCGAAGAGCTCCAAGCCCTCTTCAAGTGAAGAGTTGAGGCCTGCTAAACTCACATAAAGCCGGTCGCGTGAACTGAATACGTCAAAATCCAATCCAAGCTTGAAAAATTCTTGGGCAAGTTCCTCGGCTGTGTAGCGCGAGGTGCCGAGGTAGGGCAGATAATCCACGGCGAGGCTTGTCAGCAAATCATTGTCGCTGCCCATATCGAGGATGTAGTAAAGGCTGAAAAGTTCATTGCTCTTATTGGCAATGCTGTACATCTCCACACCCTCGGTAAAAGTGGTTCTATCAATCAATTTGTCATAATCCAAAAACTGAGGCTCGAGGCGTTGGCCTTCGATGCTGTCCCATCGTGCGTAGAAGGTAGATTTGGCCTCGCGGTCGATTTCTATTGGGGTGATTTGCGGTTTATCCACCTTTACAGCGGTATTTTCACCACTCAGTTTATTGATCTGAACGTAGTTGTCGCCAAACCACTCATTGGCAAAAGCCACGATGTCGTCCTTGCTAAAGCTGTCCATCACATCGAAGGTAGATACCACGTCTTCCCAATCCCTGAAGCTCACAAAGGCCGAAGTCATCTTGGCAGCACGGGCCCAGTTGCTCTCCAACTGGCGCAGCTGGCGCAGCTTCATGTTATTGATCACGGCTTCCAGCATCCAATCCGGAAAATCGCCTGCCTTGATAATCTCAATTTGCTCGCGCAATAAGGCCGCTACTTCATCAAGGCTCTGCCCCCGTCTCGGATTCCCTTGCAAGCGCAATATGCTATAGTCATTCATGACGATAGGGGAGGAGAAGGCCGAAAGTACCTTTTGCTTTTGCTCCAAATTCAGATCGATCAATCCGGCCTTACCATTGCTCAAAATGCCATCCATCACCCCGAGCATCACGGCTTCGCGGGTGCCGGCACCGGGCAGTCGGTAGCCCATCATTACAAATTCGGCATCCACACCTTGTACTTCACGCACCACAGGCGATTCCATCGGTGCCTCTTCCGGTGCATCAAAACTGGGAACCTTTCTGGCTTCCCATTCGCCAAAGTGCCTTTCGATGATCTCGACCACCTCATCGGGTTTTACATCACCGGCGATGACAATGGCCATATTTCCGGGTACGTAGTGCTTGAGAAAGTACTCGTGAATCTTCTCCATCGAGGGAGTTTTCAAATGCTCGCTGGTACCAATGGTCGTTTGGGTGCCATAGGGGTGGGAGGGGAATATCTCCTCCATCATGGCGTAGTAAGCCCGGCGAAAGTCGCTGTCCTGTCCACGGTTGAACTCCTCATAAACAACTTCCAGCTCCGTGTGGAAAAGGCGCAAAACCAATTCGCGGAAACGCTCAGCCTCTACCGCCGCCCATTTTTCCAATTCATTGGCGGGTATGTCATTGATGTAAACTGTTTGCTCCACAGAGGTGTAGGCATTGGTACCCCTTGCACCGAGTGAGGAGATCATCTTGTCGTATTCATTGCTGATGGCAAAACTGGCGGCAAGGCTTGACAGGCTGTCGATCACACTGTAGATGGCCTTGCGCTCTTCGGGATCTGTTGCACTGCGGTGCAGCTCGTACTGATCGGATATTTCCTTGAGCAGTCGCGACTCTTCTTCCCAGTCTTTGGTGCCTATAAGGCTCGTGCCCTTGAAGAGCATGTGCTCCAGATAATGCGCCAGGCCTGTGGCATCGGAGGGATCTTGCTTGCTACCTGTGCGCACAGCGATTTGCGTGCTCACCCTTGGCTCCTCAGGATTTACAGAAATGTAGAGCTTAAGCCCATTATCGAGTGTGTACAATTTGGCCTCAAGCGGATCACCATCCACAGTTTCGTAGGCATAGCGCGAAGCTTTGCCCTCTTTGGTGTCTTGGCTACAGGATGCGAGGCTGAGCCCTGCGATAAGGGCCAGAGATAAATGAAAAAAGAGTCTGATCATGGAATGTATTAAATTGACAATGAAGATGAGCGGAAACGCGAAAATAAAGCTAAAAGCATTTTTTACAGCTTCTGATGGTCCTATTTCACAAACTTTATCAAGCCCTCCCAAGCTGATTGGGGCTTTTCGGGCTTCAACTTTTCGTACGGAATATCAGCTCTTCCACAGGCCGAATTCTAATGGCTATCTTTGCCGGGATTTTTACTGATGCAATTCTCATGAAGATAGGTATAGTGCTGTATCCCACCTTTGGTGGAAGCGGAGTGGTGGCGACGGAATTGGGCAAGGCGCTTTCGCAAAAAGGGCACGAGGTGCACTTCATCACCTACAGCCAGCCGGTGCGATTGGGCTCCTTCACCAAAAATCTATTCTACCACGAAGTACAAATTCTCGAATACCCACTTTTTGAATATCCACCTTACGAAACAGTCTTGGCGAGCAAGCTGGTGGACGTGGTCAAAAATGAGAAGCTGGATTTGCTGCACGTGCACTATGCCATTCCTCACGCTTCCGCAGCTTATATGGCCAAATGCATTCTGCGTTCTCAGGGCATTAAGATACCCTTCATAACTACCTTGCATGGCACAGATATCACCCTAGTAGGGCGGGATCCCTCCTTTGAGCCGGCCATTACTTTCGCGATCAATAACAGCGACGCTGTGAGCGCGGTATCCGAAAGCCTCAAGCGCGATACCTACACGCACTTCGCCATCAATAAGGAGGTTGAGGTCATACCCAATTTCATTTGCCCGGAGCACTATCTGCCCAAGCCGGAGAAGGATTTTCGTGATGCCTATGCTCCAAATGGGGAGCGCATCATCACCCATATCAGCAATTTCCGCCCGGTAAAGCGCGTGGAGGATGTGGTGCGCATCTTCAAGCGCATACGCGATCGCCTTCCGGCAAAATTGATCTTGGTGGGCGATGGTCCCGATCGCTATCATGTAGAGCGTTTATGCCGTGAATTGGGCACCTGCTCGGATACCTTTATCATCGGCAAGCTCAAAAAACCCGAAGAGGTTCTTCACATCAGCGACCTCTTTCTCCTGCCTTCCGAGTCAGAGAGTTTCGGATTGGCTGCTCTGGAGGCCATGGCGAGTGGTGTGCCCGTGGTGAGTTCCGATAGCGGAGGCCTTCCCGAAGTGAATATCGAGGGCGAATCTGGCTTCTTGAGGCCCGTGGGTGATGTAGAGGGAATGGCCGAAAGGGCGGTATACCTGCTGGAAGATGATGAGCGCCTGAAGGCCTTTAAGGCTGCCGCCAAAAAGCGTTCCGAACACTTTAGCATCAAGCGAATACTACCCATGTACACCCGTCTCTACAATCAGGTGCTGAATCAGGCCCGCATCGAATCAAGTCTTCCCTGAGCATGGCCAAAAGAAAAGAAGGAAAGATCGGTGATCGCATTCATTGGGTCGATGCAGGTAGCGAGGCCTCAGTAAAGATTACCGGAAAGGTGGAAGGCTGGAAGGAAGGCCTGCTCGTGGCATGGGTGGCAGCATGGATTTTTTGTGGAGCGGTGGTGGTATATGAAATTTTTAACCCCTACGAGCGCAGCATCAAGCTGGTTCTCTTTGTTTTTCTCATTTTCTGGGCCTACTACCTCTGGAAGGTGGGCAAGACTTTGCTCTACCGCATCTATGGCTACGAACTGATGCAAATAGGCAGTGGTGAGCTCCTCCTGCAGCGCAAATGGCTTGGCGGTGGGAGTCCGCAGCGCTTTCGCATCGAAGATTTGGGCCCTTTGGAGCGCACCAAGCTCTCCCCACGTTCATGGGCCTACACTTACGAGAATCTCTTTTGGGTGATCGGAGGGGAACGCTTGGCTTTCAAGCACGGAGACCGATATGTGGCATTTGGCCTACAGCTCGATGACAAGCAGGTCTCAGCGCTCTACTCATTTTTGCGGAAGCACATGCTCAAGCACCGCCACTCCGGCTCCTGAAAGCCACGCTGCTCAAGCGCTTCGTGAGGCGACCTTCCATCATCTCCTCGCGGATCATATCCCTTGCCACCGCTGTCTCCATTACCTCGTCCATCGGCCTCACCCTGCCGTGTGGCACTCCCTCTGCTTCAAATTTTTGCTCCCAGTGCCGGGATGGCTGCTTTCCCATGCGCCCGGCAATCAAGGCACCGAGGGCATCCCGAGCCTGCAGGCGCTGCCCATTGCTGGCATAGCGGGCTTTGATCTCATCATCCTCGATCTCGAGGGCCCGGCACAGCCCCTCAAATTGGGTGTCGCTGCCCACGGCAAGCACGATTTGCACGCCATCGCTGCAGCTGATGCACTCGCCATAGGGCGCAATATTGGGGTGAAGGGTACCCATGCGGCCCGCTACATGGCCACACATCAGGTAGTTGCTCGCCTGATTGGCCAAGGATGCCAGCGAGGCCCGCTCCAGGCTGCAGCTCAGGTAGCTGCCGCCCCCGCCACGGGCCCGCTTGAGCAAGGCCAGCAGGGCCGCCTCCTTGAGCTGATGGGCGGCGAGGAGATCGATCAGGGCTACGGGCAGCTTGCAGGGCTCCCCATCGGCGGTGCCCGTCATGGAAATCCAGCCCGTCTCGGCCTGCAGCACCACATCGTAAGCCTGACGGTGACCCGACTCGAAGCCCTCCACCTGCAGGAAGATGAGTTCCGGGTATGCAGCGCAGAGCACCTCGGCTTGCATTCCCAGTTTTTTGGCCGTTTCCGGCAAAAAGTTGCTGATCACCATATCGGCATCGGCGATCAGAGCCAGCACCTCCGCTTGCTCCTCAGCATTTTTCAAATCCTTGAGCAGGTGGGTCTTGCCGTGGTTTATCGAGCAAAAATAGGCCGAAGGGCCGGAGGCTTGCTCCCCGGGCAAGCGCCACTTGCGAATGCCATCTCCGCCTGTATTTTTGTTTTCGATCTTGATGACCTCTGCGCCCAGCTCGGCGAAAAACATCCCTGTAGCGGGCCCTGCGAGAACACCCGCAAGTTCGATTACCTTTAAGCCCTTAAAAAATTGTGATATGTCCATTTCTTCTGCAAACTGCATGTTCTGTTTGATGAGCTTTCTCCTCTTGTCCAATTGCGCCGGAAAGCCCCTTGGCAAAGATGGCAATAATAGCTCCCCGGAGCAGCAAGAGTCCTCCGCCGAAATAGAAGTTGATGAGCCTGCCGCCGAATTTGTCACCGCTGCTCCTGCGAATGCGGGTGCTGACAGGGTCGTCAATCCACATGAGATACGCCTGAAGCCCGGGGACAACCTGTCGGCAATTTTCAAGAGCCTCAGGGGAGATGAGCGGGTGCAGCGCATCGTTTTTGAGCCCGGCGATTATGTGGTGCGCGATACCCTGCACCTGCCCCGTACACGCAGCCTCGTGCACATAGATGGGCAGGGGGCGAGGCTCAATGTGAGGGCTAATATTCCGGTGTTTTACAGCCTTCCGGCAAATCAGAGTGAAGCCATGGTCTACAATAAAACCCGCTATCTGATCGAAAATTTTGGCTGGATACAAGGTGGCTCCAGGGGGGTATACCTCGGGTCGAGCTTCAATACCGTGATCAGAAACATAGAGTTTATCGGCCAAAGCGAAGCGGCGGTTGATTTGGTCTTTTGCCTCATGAGCAGCCTCGAGCACTTATTGGTCACCAATCCCCTGCACGATGGCTTTGTGCTGCGGAGCGGTGTGAACAGCGATACCCGCGAGAATGCCTGGCCCGGAACGAGCTATAACAATTCGCAATGCAATCACAGCGCACTGCGCAGCTGCCGCGTCTACAACCGCAAGGAATGTACGGGCACATCTTTCAAAATCTTGCAGAGCACCGGTGTGCGCTTGGTGGATTGCATATCAGAAGGCTGGCCCAATGCACGTGCGGTGTTTTTCGATGCAGACCGATGCACTACGGCCAAGTTTTTTGCCATTGAGAATTTCCACCTCGAGCATGCCCCTCGGGAGGGTGGCTTGGTTTTTAGAAGCTTTGGAAGCACCGTGGAGGTCGATGGCTTTTTTACGCAGGTGGTGGCCTCCGATTCGCCGAGCATATGGCTCATGAACAATGGCAACTACGTATTCAAAAACATCCCATGGTGGCCTGAGGGCGCTTGGGTACTATCATCGCATAGCCCCAGCGTGGTAATCCAGCATTGTACCAACCGCTTTTACGATATCAATCGGGTATGGAGGAACGGGGAGCGGCCCGGGCAGCCTATCTTCCGTGAGTATTTTCGCACCTCAGCCGATTTGGTGCGCTGAGCCCATGGTGATATTCGCCCGCCTACCGGGCCTCAGCGCTTTTTTCTCTTGCTCCTGGCAAAATTGGCTGATGGCTCAATCGCCTTCGCTGGCGGCGATCTGCGCGTCGAGTATTTCCTCGATGGCTTTGAGCGTTTGCGCATCGATGCTTTTATCGGTGCGGGCCTGCTTTTTCATAAAGCGAAACATGGCGTTCTTGCGAATTTCATAAGCTATGAATACCGTGTACTGTTCACCGTTGTAGTACTTCTCCTCACCAATCTTGCGCAGGTCGGCAATGCGGGTATTTATCACTTGTCGCGAGAGGCTTTGGAACTTCTCAGCTACATCCGAGCCATCCAAATTTTGCGTTTGGGCGATGTAGTCGTCGCTCACATTGCGCATATTCGTTTCTACTTGTCCGGCCAGCAGGGTTTTGGCTTCCATATCGGCACGGCCTCTGGCGATATTGTCGCGCTGGCTTTCGCCCTTGCCTACCGCGCGAAAGAAGCGGTTATTGCTTTGGTATTTGGAGCCGCTAAAAGGTTCGTTCACCCTTTCCCCAAGGTGTGAGGGGCCACGACAGGATCCTAAGATCAGGATCAGCATGGCGATAAAGAAGAGGGGGCTTGCATTCCTGGAGCTTTTCATATCGTCAGATTTTAATAGCGATCAATAAAATTCCGTGCCAAAGTAAGTGAAAAGCCTTGTATGCTAGCCAAAGGACAATAAATTTGTAGCAATGAGCTCAGATCAAGCATTGGAAAGGCATAGTTGGGGCCTGGCCCTGAGCGGGGGTGGAGCCCGAGGTCTCATTCACCTCGGGGTGCTGCAGGCCATGGATGAGCTTGACATACGCCCGGGCTGTATTGCCGGTACAAGCATTGGCGCCATTGTGGGAGCTTTTTATGCGGCAGGCATGTCTCCGGCCGAGATGCTCAAGCACTTTCAAAAACAGAATTGGATACGCATGTTTAGGCTCAAGCCCAGCCTGAGTGCCTTCCTGGAGATGAAGTACCTCAGCGACATGCTCGAGTCCGAGGTACCCACCGATTTCCGAGCTTTGCAAATCCCTTTTTGCTGTGGCGTGACCAACCTCAATAAGCGGGTGTATGAAGTATTGAGCAGCGGCAATGTGCACGATGCAGTGCGCGCTTCGGCAGCCATTCCCATCCTTTTTGCTCCGGTCAAAATCGAAGGGCAATCTTATGTGGATGGAGGAATGACCAACAATATACCCAGTGCAGCCATCCGCGATCGCTGCCAAAAGCTCATTGCTGTAGATGTAAATCACATGGCTACACCCAAGGAATTGAGCAATGTGAAGGAAATAGCCATACAGCTCTTCCACACCGCTGTGGACAACAATAGCCGAGAGGGCCGTGAGCTGGCAGATGTGCTGATCCGCCCCTTGCTATCCGCCCATTACGATTTGCTCGATTTTGCCAAGTCGGAGGACCTATTTTCGATCGGATACAAAACGGCCATGGAGCAGCTTAGGGAATACAGCCTCGATCAGGGTGAGCAATCCAAAAAGGTATTAAGCGCAAAACCTTAAAAGTTTATGGCAATAAAGAACATTCTTCTTACTCAGGATGCACAACGCTTCGAGGCAGGTGTGGTAGACTATGTGCTCCGATTGGCCAAGCCACTCGCTGCGAAGATATGGGTGCTCTATGTGGTGCCCAATATCGATGTGTTTATTGGTTACGAGCAAGGGCCAGCCTTCATCCGTAAGGATCTTGCTGGCGAAATGAAAAAAGAACACGCTTTTTTGCAGAAGATTGCGCTTGAAGTACGAAAGAGCGGTGTAGATGCAGAGGCCATAGTGGTGGAAGGTGAGATCATCGAGGGCATTTTGGAAAAGGCAGCAGAGCTGAAGGCCGATATGATCGTTTGCGGGCAGAGCGATCACGGTTTTTTGGCTACAGCCTTTGGCGCCAATACCGGCTTTGAGCTGCTCAAAAGAAGTGAAGTACCGGTGCTTGTTTTTCCGATTGGGCCAATAAACCCGGACTGACGTTGAGCTCATAGCGCTGGTGCAGAGGTAAATGTGATCGGTATGTTTTTTGAAAAGGCAATTGAAAAATGCAAGGCATGAAGAACATTATGCTTGCCCTCAACGTGGAGAGCTTTGACGAAGGCTTGCTGAAGCATGCCGTTGGGATGTGTAATCATTATGCGGCTAAGCTGTGGTTGGTGCATGTAGCTCCATATCCAAGCTCTTTCAAAAACATGGACGACAGCCCAGGAGCCCTGCGAGAGAGTGTAGCAGATGAGTTGCGCATGGAGCGCCGCTTATTGCAAAAGCTCGCTGATCAAATCCGCGGTGGGGGTGCCGAGGTCACCGCCAAACTGCTGAGAGGAGAGATTGTAAAAGTATTGCTGGAGGAAGCCGATAAGCTCGATGCGGATCTCATCATTTGCGGAAAGCATAGACATGGCTTTTTAGCAAATGCCCTGGGGGGAAATATCAGCCTCGAAATCATCAAGAAATCCCGGCACCCGGTGCTCTGTATTCCATTGTCGGCTTCGAGCACCAAGGAAGCTGAGCGTCCTAAGGGAAAAGACTAAACCTAATTGTGTGAATAGGTGTAGCTTCGGTAAAATAAGCGGGCAATGGTGCTCAGTTGGCCTCCGTCTGAATGATCTCTCTGATGCGCTCCATAAGCACATCTTCCTCGATGAGCGCATGCAATTGAAGCTCTTCTACAAGAGCCTGCAGTCGGGTGTGCAGCAGTCTTGCAGCGAAACTGGCATCGTCCTTTTTTGCGAGTAGATCGCCCAGAGCCAGCAATTGCTCCAGCTCAGGGTGTTGTGGGTGCTTACGCAAAAAGTCCTCCTGCACTTTTTTGGTCAGTTGCGGCCTGTTCTTTTTGTTGGATGTCATATCCAAAGCAATCTTTAGCAAGCCTTCTTCCTCCCACTCCAGGTGCTGCAAAAACTCACAGCGAAAAGTGGCAAAAACACCGGCGATGGAAAGTGAAATTGAAGGCGAAATGCCGCTGCTCAGCACCTGGCGGATATCTTGCTCTATGGAAGGAAGAAGGCTCTCGCGGTAATAGGCGTGCGAGCGAAGCAGAAACTCCACCAAAAGAGGAAGGCTGTAATGCTTGAACATTTCGGCATTGCGTCGGGGCAGGTCGATCATGGCATAGCTCAAGTCTTCCACAAGTTTCCACTGGGCAGTCGGGCAGCCTGGAAGGTTTTTTGAGGCATTTGCAGAGGCTGCAAGGTAGCGTTGCTGTATTCTGCGCACTTGAGGAAAGTCTCTCTCCAGACGCATAAAGTTTTCTTGGCTATTCATGATATTGGATACTTACGATTCATACTTGAGGCTATGAAACTAAGCGAAAAGCGATGTGCTCACAATCCCATAAACATGGTATTTCAATCGCATCGTATTTTCAAGTAATTGAAAAACAGCTTATAGATTAAGAAGGCCTGAGATGCTGGCGGCTCTGTGAGGCAAGCTATTTGTGCACAGTAGGATGTTCATAGGCGGCTTAACGAGTGCTTGTTTTTCCTAAGCCATTGCAGCTCAGAAAGCTGATTGTACTTCTGGCAAATTCATGCTTTTTTGGCACCGCATTTGGGATAGAGACGGATGTTTTCTTTATATTTGAACAAACCAATACAGCAATTATGAAAAGCCTAATGACTTTGGCAGCAGCACTTATTTTTACCTTGTCTGCTGCATTTGCACAGGATCATGCAAAGATTGAGCAAGAAGCCCGAGCAAAAACAGAGAAACTCGCTGAGCACATCGATATGACTGAGGAGCAAAACACCCTTGTTTTCCGTCAGTACTATGAGCTCGTGTCTACCGAAATGAGGATGAAGAATATGGAGGGAAGCAAAGAGGAGAAAGCCCGTATGCTGGAGCAATACCAAAAGCGCACGGATGAAGGTATCAAAGCCGCCCTCGACGAAAAGCAGTACGAAAAGTACATGGAGATTCGCGAAAAATCGAAGAAGAAGTAACTTGAGAGCATCCTTCTGGGTGCTTCCAAACTTCATTAAGCCGGCGGTGCCGGCTTTTTTTGCATTGGCCCTTGATGCTTGCATCGCCAGGTACGCTCCAGATGCGCAGAGCTATTGTTATAGCCATCTTGGTGTTTACGATTTTACAAGGGCTCATTGAATTGATATGTTAATCCTTCTCCCTAAGGCCACATGAACAAGCTTTTGTCTTTTTTCTCCATCGCTTTGCTCATTCTTTTAAGTGCCGCGTCCCGATGTTCGCGAGAAGTGCCTTTCGATGGCTCAGCACTACAAAACAGCAGCTGGCAATTGAGCCATCAGGATGGCTATCCTGTCCAGGAGGAGGATTACTTCCGTGGCCTACCTACTCTCAATCTCACTTCTGACAGCAGCTATTCCGGGAGCACGGGTTGCAATCAGATGAACGGAAGCTATCAGCTAGAAGCTGATCGAATAAGCATCTCCATGGCTGCCATGACCAAAATGGGATGTCCCGGAAGCGGTGAAGCCGATTTTACTACACGCCTTTTTGGCGAAAGCCGCCTGGAGCTCAGCGGCGATACCCTACGTTTTCTCAAGGAAGGAGGAGAGGAGAAGCTGCGCTTTTGGCGAATGGCCGAGTAGAGGAGCAATCGCTTATATTAATCGGGAAGAGCCTCACTTCCAGTCGGCTGCATTCAGGCTGCGGCGCCATACCTCTTCACCTTGATTGTTCATCAGGCGCATGGTGAGCACACGTTCCTTGCGGGGTCCGGTGATTTCGAGCAGACCGAAGTTACGCTCGTTGTAGAGCGTGCCTTCTACACGGTTGCTGGTCGCGGCATCCCCACCCTCGTGGGTGCCCGATGTGAGGGGTGAGAGCGTGAGGTCGTACATGACCACCCCTTTGTGCTCGACCTTGCAAAGCTCACTGTGGTGCCGATCGCCTGTGAGAAACACCACACCTTTGATGCCTTCATCGGCGATTCGGTCGAGTAGGTACTGCCTCTCTTCGGGGTAGTTGGCGTAGTTTTCCCATACGGCGGCATCATTGAGTACCTGACTCCCAACCGCTACAAACTTGAAGGGCGCCCGACTGAAAGCGAGATTTTGCACCAACCAGTCGATCTGCTCCTTACTCAGCATGCGGTGCTCGGCCCCTTTCTGATTGTAATCGGTGCGGTGCCATCGGTTGTCGAGCAGAAAGAAATCAGCATCGGCAAATTGAAAAAAGCCGCTCACCCCACCTGTGCCGTCGAGCCCATAGCCATTGTTGGCCCAAAAGAGCTCGAAAGCCTCCTTGGCCTTGTCCTTGTGCGGAAAAACCCCCACAGCATCGTTGGGCCCATAGTCGTGGTCATCCCAAATGGCGTAGTGCTGCCCAGTGTGCAGGAGTCGCTGCAATTCAGGGAGGCTGCGGGCATGGGTATAGCGACTCAGCATTCCCGAACGGCTGAACCAATCCACCTCGCGGAAGTACACATTGTCGCCCAGCCAGAGGGTCATGTCGGGCTGTGCATCGGCCATGCGCTCAAAAATGTGGTAGGCATCGCCATAGGCCCGTCCCGGCCTATCGTATTCTTCTTCATTCACAAAGGCACAACTCCCGGCCGCAAAGCGCACATCGGGCGGGTCGCTTCGGTATTGCCATAGCACTTGCGTGCGAAATCGGTACTCTTGCTCGCCATTTTGCTCCTCTCCATTGGCCAGTATCTTGTAGCGGTAGCTCGTGCCGGGCTCAAGGTCATTGGCGATGAGGTGCACTGCGTAGGCCTTCTCGGGATCAGCCGATTTGGCCAAGCTTCGCTTCATTTTATCGGGCTCATCTTCAGGCCAGTAATGGAGCTCTACGATGCAGGCATCATTCATTTGCACCCATACGGCAGCTTCGCGCATCTCGCTGTAGCCGTTCATAGGTCCTGATTGGATGAAGTCTTGAGCACAGGCATTGAGGCTGATGAGTAGGGCGCAAGAGAGGCCCCAGCAAAAAATGCGGATGGCATTCATAATGGTCAATTTTGCCGCCAAGATAAGCAGCCTGTGCTAAGCCAGCGTTAAGCCTTTCCTGAGATAAATTTTTTCACATGACGGTCAAGGGTTGCTTGCATACACAAAGCCATGGCGAGTGCCTGCCGCTTCAAAGCACGAGCAATTTCGTGCGGGCCACTTCGCCACTCAACAAGGTAGCTTCCACGAGGTAAAAGCCTGCTGGCACCTGCATACTTGTACCGAGCTGGCTTTCGCCAAAATGCTTCACCAAGCGCCCCTTGAGGTCATAAAATCTCAGGGTTTGGTAGCGATGTGCTTCATCCAGATTGACCTGCCCCTGAGCGGGATTGGGATAGAGTAGCAAGCTGTGGGTTTCCACCTCATTGCGGGTGCTGAGCGGCTCGCATTCCAGATTGCTGATGAGCTCCCAAAGATCCGTATCCCAGCCGCTGATGGCGGCCACACTCTCATCGGCAGCTGAACCCATCCGCGCCACAACCAGACCTTGGGAGGGCACGATGTACAGCCTTTGCTCATTGGCGCCCATGGCTGCATACAGGTCGGGTGGGGCTGTAGGAATCAGCCAGCCATCATAGAGGTTGAAATCCAAAGGCGCGTAAAAGTTGTCCTTGCCATTGAGCCACCAGAGGTAGCCGTAGGCGGGATTTATTTCCAAAGCCGTCTCGCGCATGGCATTGGCATAAATGGAATCGCTGAGCACAGGATTTCCATCCCAGTGAAAATCGTTTAGCGCGAGGTGACCAAATCGGGCCATGTCGCGGGCAGTGCTGATGTACAAGGTCCCAAACCAAAAACCGCCCATTCCGATGGGGTTTTTGAGCCTTTGATTGGTGTATTGGTTTCGGGTGATTCCGCTGGCTTCCTCCAGCACATCAAAGGTGCGCAGGTAAACCCCATTTTGGTAGTGCCATTGCACCTCGGGGTCTTCCACGCATTGATAACATTCTGTTTCCACACAATTCCAGAAAGCTGAATTTGTATCGAATCCCGAGCTCATGGTGAGCTGGTGGAAGATGCTCCTCTGCACTTCTTCTTCGGGCGAGCAGCTTGTCCAGCCCTCGCCGAGGTAATTGCTCACCGGATCGTGAATGTCGAGCAATTCCTCTTCCTGAGCGATCCCCATGAGTGTGGCCATGATGCATTTGCCGGCCGAAGCCCAGTACCACATGCTGTCGGCGGTGAAGGTGTCGAAATACTGCTCCAGAACCATGCGGCCATCTTTGAGTACGATGAAAGCCTTGGCATTGCTTGCGTCCAAAAAACTGTACAAGGAGTCTATCTTTTCCGGGCACCAATTCAGAGAGTCGGGGCTTAGGGTTTCCCAATCATTGCCCTGTGCCGGAGGGAAGTACATGGATTGAGCGCAAAGCTGACTGGCTTGCGCAAAGAGCACAATAAGCAGCATACATGGCTTGAGGATGAAGGGCGCTCGCATGGACTTAGGAGCAAGGTAACAAAATCATCCCAAAATTCGGTCGTGAAGCGGCTACAATTCCGGATGAGGCAATATCCATCTGTGATGCCGATAGGGATTCCAAGGCAGCTCGGCCAGATTCACCTCCGGATCGATCAGTGGCTGTGGTGTACGCCCATTGAGGCTCACGCGTCCTATGGCATAGACCTTTGGCCGCAGCCCATGCTCGGCTTCGTAGTCATCGGCCAGCCGTTGGGCATATTGCCATATTTTGTCCGGCCTTGTGGCCATGCTTCGGGCCATTTTTGCCGGGAGCACCTGTGGCGGAAACACTTTTTGCAGCAGCTCATCGCCCTCACCTCTCAGCTCGTAACTGAGGTAGCCGCTCTTGCTGCGCAGCATCATGTGCCATGAGAGCCTATGCCCCTCCTCAGACCAGTGAGGACTACCGGGAAAGTAAAAAGGCCTGAGAGGCAAGAGAATCATAAGCAATAAAAAAACAATTAAGAAGGCCTCCAGAAGTGGACGCTGAGTGGCAGGAGGCAAGATCAGGCCCATGGGCTTGAAATTCCACAAAGGCCTCTTTCTGAAAAAGAGCCGGCGAATGCTGGCTTCATCGAAGTACAAGACCGTACAGATGAGCATCATGTAGGGGAAGATGCCAATCTGAAATACCAGGCTGTTGAAGAGGTGAAAGAAGAGACTGAATACGAAGGCGATGACGCGTGTGCGGCGGTACCATAGACCCGGAACCACCAAGAAATCAAAGACTATACCGCCGTAGGATATCAGCAATATGAACCAGCGTTCGTCGCAAAGAGGGCCCACGATCGGGTAGTGACATTTTCCCGAAAGGAACAAGCCCACGGCAGTACCGTCGAGCCAGTCCGGGTATAGCTTGGCGATGGCGGCATAGGTGTATACGATGAGCAGGAGGACTTTGAACACCCATTTTTGCCAAAAGGGAAAAGCGAGCCGGGCCTCCACACGGCCGCTGCGCACATCGGCTGAGTGGGCGCGGTGAAGCGGGGCGATCCACAGCAGCAGCGACATCAGCAACAGGAGGTAGTAGTGGTTGTTGTAGCTGGTTTTTTGACCGAAATACACCGCCGCCCAGAGCAAGGTGTAGATGGCTATGCTGAGGCGGTAGCGGTAGCCGAAGGCCACTCCCAATCCCGCAAATCCAAGCAAGGCGTATACCGCGTAGGCCTGAGGCCCCACCAGCACTTGCAGAAATTCGAAGCCGATAAAGGGGAAGGTGAAGGGCACCTCCACATAATTTGCGCGAACCCAACCAGTGAGAATGGCCCCAAAGCCTTCGGCTGCCATGAGCAAGCCCATCATGATGCGAAACACCACGAGGGGCGCTACATCCACAGGTCGGTACAGAAATGTTGCCATGCGCGACATGGCACAAAGAAAAGGTAATTGCCCCGGATTGCGGAGTGAAATTGAATTCTTAAGTGCCGAGGCATCCCTCCCGTCACACACATCTTTTCGGGCCGAGCCGAGGAGTTGTTAGGGAGCGTCGTAATCCACCGTCATGCGCTCAGTAGTGGGGTGCGATTGGCAAGTGAGGATATAGCCATCTTCCACCTCTCGGTCTGAAAGGGCGTAGTTCACATCCATAATGGCGCTGCCCTCCAGTACCTTGGCGCGACAGGTGCAGCATGATCCCCCGGTGCATGCATAAGGCGCATCGAGCCCTGCATCGAGGATGGCATCGAGTATATTGTCTTCTTTGCTCACTTCCACCTCGGTCTCGTCACCGTCGAGTATCACGGTCACCTTACAGAGCTCTACAACTTGCTGCCCGCTCTCGCCAGCCACTGCGTCTGCTGCTGTGCTGCTCTCGCTGCCATTGGCCGCCGGAGGCTCTGTGGTGAAGAGCTCAAAATGCACTTTGTCTGCATCGATATTCATGTCCTGCAGGGCGCCGCGCAGGTTTTGGATCATGTCAAAAGGCCCGCACAGGAAATAATGATCGGCCGAAGCAGCTCTGGGGAAACGTTGGAAGAGCTTTTGGCATTTTTCATCGGAAATTCGGCCCTCAAAGAGGGGGTCATCGCTGGCTTCGCGGCTCAGCACATGCACCACCTTGAGGCGCTCTCCATACTTTTGCTCAAGCTCTTGCAGCGCTTCCGCAAAAATGATCTGCTTGCGCTCGCGGTTGCCGTAGAAAAGGGTGAAGGTATTTGAGGAGTTGGCCACCAATGCCGACTTGAGCAGTGAAAGGATGGGTGTGATGCCGCTGCCCGCTGCGAAGGCTACAAAATTTTGGCTGCGATCGGCAGGCATATCAACGGTAAAATTGCCCATAGGTGGCATCACTTCGATTTGCATTCCCGGAGCTGCCTGCCGGTTCAGGTAGCTGCTGGCCCTTCCGTCCTCAACTTCTTTCACGGCAATGCGCAAATCTTCTTCCAGCAATGGGCTCGAGCAAGCCGAGTAGGAGCGACGCAGCTCTTCGCCATTCACCTGCATTTTGAGCGTGATGTACTGTCCCTGCTTGTAAGCGAAGGCATCCGCTTTTTCTTCGGGTATGTGAAATGCGATGGATACACATTCCGGGGTTTCTCTCTTTACTTCTTTGATTGCCAGTGCGTGAAATTGTGCCATCTGTCTTTTTCTGTCTTTTTTTTGTGCTGCTGCAAAAATGATTTTAGCGCCAGCGATCACTTGTGCCGCAAGCTGTGGAGGCCACCGCAGATGCTGTCTTTGTGCAAATCATAAAATGCGGCTGATGCATATTTATGGTGCAATGGGGGCTTCAGTGCTCAAGCCGCGCTTGCGCAAAAGGGGTTCAATGCTCGGTTCAGCTCCTCGGAAGGCCTTGTAGAGCTCCATGGGCTCGGCGGTGCCACCTGTGGATAGGATGTGGGTGCGGAATTTATCTGCGAGCTCGGGATTGAATAGATCACCCGACTCCCTGAATGCTTCGAAAGCATCGCTATCGAGCACCGCTGACCAGATGTAGCTGTAATAGCCCGAAGAGTAGCCCCCGGAAAATACATGTGCAAAATAAGTGCTCCGGTGTCGGGGAATGATAGACGACATGAGGCCAGCCTCTTCCATTACCCGCTTTTCAAAGGCTACAGGCGACTCGTCAAGGCCGCCGTCTCGTGTGTGGTAAGCCATATCGAGGAGGGTGGAGGCAAGGTATTCCACCGTACCAAAACCTTCGCCGAATGTGCCGCTTTCCTCCAGCTTCTGCACCAGTTCGGCAGGGATTGGTTCTCCACTTTCGTGATGCAGGGCGTAGAGCTTCATCACTTCGGGGGCGCTTGCCCAGTTTTCGAGCACCTGCGAGGGCAGCTCCACAAAGTCGCGCGGTACAGAGGTGCCGGCCAGGCTGCGGTAGTTTACATCGCTCAGCAAGCCGTGGAGGGCATGTCCGAATTCGTGAAAAAAGGTGGTCACCTCATCAAAGGTTAACAGGGAGAGCCCATTCTCATCGGGAGGTGAAAAGTTGCATACGATGCTAATGTGGGGTGCTACACGGCCTTCCTCATTGCTTTCCTGCTTGCGGTAGGAGGTCATCCAGGCCCCTCCGCGCTTGGAGTTGCGCGTGTAGAGGTCGATGTACAATACACCGACATGGCTGCTATCGGCGTCGAGTACTTCGTAGGCCATCACGTTGGGATGGTACAGTGGCACCTCCTCGAGGCGCTCAAAGGAGAGTCCAAAAAGCCTTTTGCATACTTCGAATATACCTCGCTTGACTCCCTCGGCGCTGAAGTAGCTTTTCACCTCTTCAGGATCGAGATCAAAACGCTGGCTGCGCAGCTTGGATTGGTAGTAGCGCCAATCCCAGGGCTGTAGATCAAAGTCTTCGCCAGCCTCTCGGATGAGTTCCTGCAAGTCGTCGGCCTCACGTTGCGCTGCTGCCAGCGCCGGCTCCCACAGTTGGTCGAGGAGTTTATCAACCCCTTCCACATCCGAGGCCATACTCTCTTCGAGCACATATGCCGCGTGATTGGGATATCCCAGCAGGGAAGCCCGCTCAGCCCTTAGGGCCACCATCTCCACGATGATTTCCTCATTGCTGTGGGGAGTGCCCTCGGTGCATCGCTCGCTGTATGCTGTCCACATTTGCAGACGCAAGTCGCGATTATCAGCTTGCTCCAAAAATGGCATCAGGCTGGGGGAGTGGAGGGTGAAGAGCCAACCTTCTTCATGGCCTTCCTCTTTTGCTTTGCGCGCAGCGCTCTCCATAAATCCTTTTGAAAGGCCGCTCAGCTTGTCTTCATCGAGCACATGGAGGGTGTATGCATTGGTAGCAGCCAGCATGTTCTGTCCAAACTCCAGGCTGAGCAGTGATAGGCGGCTGTTGATTTCGCGAAAGCGGCTCTGATCGGCATCATTGAGCAATGCTCCATTCCGGACAAATCGCTTGTATTGCTTTTCGAGCAAGCGGTAGTCTTCAGCGCTCAAGTTCATAAGCTCACGCTTATCCCACACGGCTTTCACACGTTGGAAAAGAGCAGCGTTGAGGTAGATGTTGTCACGGTGCTCCGAGAGGCTTGGAGATAGCTCCCTGGCGATGGCTTGCAGTTCATCATTGGTGTTGGCACTGTTGAGATTGTAAAAGATAGTGCTCACCTGCTCCAGCAGGCGGCCTGAGTCTTCGAATGCCGCAATGGTATTGTTGAAGTCCGGCTCTGCTTCAAGGCTTATGATGGCATCGATTTCGGCTACCTGAGAGATTATTCCCGTTTCAATGGCGGGCTTGAAGTGCTTGAGCTCAATGCGTTCGAATGGTGGCAGGCCAAAAGCTTCACTTGAGGCGCTGAGGAGGGGATTGGTGGTGGGAGGCATATCGGGGTCTATAGCAGAGGGTTCATCTATGCGGGTACAGGCAGTACTCAAAGCGATTAGGAGCAGGGCTGAGCAAAGTCTTGGTTTCATCCTTTCAAAATTGAATCCGCGAAAATAAGCATCTGCGGGCATAGAATGTTTACATGCTGCAAAAGAAGCTGGATTTTGTCTAAGTCATTTTGCGTCAAAATTCAGGTTATGAGGCTTATATTTTGTTTCGAATTGAATCTTTGGGATTCTATTCGCTTGTGTATCCGAAAGTATGTACAGCGCATTTGAGTACATTCGCGGCAAAATCATTTTTCTGTGACCGTATACAAGTTTTTCATCGCCTTGCTGTCTTTCTTTAGCATTGTGATGCTGAGCATATCCCTTTTTATCGAGCGCGGTTCGGAGATCGCCCGATTGATCGATTACTATGATTTTGCCCTGTGCGTGGTCTTCCTCTATGACTTTATCAGGCAATTTCGAAGCGCTGAAAACAAATTGCGCTACTTCTTCACTTGGGGATGGCTGGATTTGCTCTCTTCCATCCCTGTGGTGGATGCCTTCAGAGCGGCCCGTGCTTTTCGCATATTTAGGGTGATCAGGGTATTCAAGTCCATGAAAATCTTGATTGTCTTTTTGCGCTCCCGCAAGCGCGAGTCTTTGTACAGCCTGATGGTCCTCTTTATCACCTTCACAGTGATTCTATCCTCTGTCGCCACACTCTACTTCGAGCAGAATGTAGGAAATATCCAAACCGCTGAGGACACCCTCTGGTGGACTTTTATTTCGGTCACGACGGTGGGCTATGGTGATTATTATCCGGTGACGGGCCATGGCAAGCTCACTGCTACCATGATGATATTTTCGGGCTTATTGGCATTTGGCACCATCATCTCTTACCTAAACGAGCTGTTGAACAGCTTCAAAGAAGACGGCGACAATGCCTGATAGCAATCAGTCTCGTGGATATTCGCGACCCGGCTGTGCGCTGTACTTGAGGTAGAAATCGCGGAATCGCTTGAGATCGTCCACCTGAATCCAGTACACTCCGGCATCCATAAGGCTTTGCCAGATAGCTTCCTCCTCCGGGCAAGCCCAAAAGCGCAGCTTGCGATCGTGCACCCTTGCCAAGGCGCAGAGGCTCTCGAGGGTTTTAAAATCCTCGATGGGGATTTCTCCTTCACCTTGCCAGGAAAAGTATTCGCCGTAAGGCCCGCTGTGGCGCCCATAGATGGTGCTGTCGAGGGCAGAACCAAGACTCTTGATGTGCCCGTCTACAAAGTAATTTCGATCTTTTTCTTCCAGATCAAGCCAAGCCATATTCATGTTTCCCGTAAGGATCACCCGCACCGGACCTCTTACATAATCGCCATCCTCTATCCTGCACAGGAGGCTTTTGTATTGGTCTAGCAGGGCTTCGAGTGCCGCCAATCTCTCTGGATTCCATTGGCCCTTAAGGTCGATAAGCAGCTCGAAGGTGTGCTTATCTTGTGCAAATACAGGCTGTGACTTCTTCTCTACCGCATTTTTCAAAGGCTTAAGGTAGAGGGATTCGAGGCTGCGCATGCGCCATTGCCCCGTCCAGATGTGGGCCACATGGAAACGACCGCCACTGTAGAAGATATCTGCCTCCACGCTTCGGTAGCCATAATTGAGGGCTGCTCGAAGCGGCCTTTTTTGTCGGTAATCGTTGTGGGAATGTCCCGCATGCACGATGGCTCCAGACTTGTCTTGTGCTTGTGCGGGAAGCTCTCCAATGCAAATCAGCAATATACAGAGCAGCAAGGTGGTGGTGCGGACTGTGATTGACTCAGGCATGCTTCAAATCAGGACGGAAGTGCAAAGTTAGCTTTTCCGGGTGCAGGGAGCTTAGGTTAGGCATATTGATTTGCCGCAAGTGCAGTGAGCCATAGAGGGGCAGTTGGATTCCACAAGCTTTGAGATCCAATGATAAGCTTTATCAGGCAATAAAATCAGCTTTGATGGATTGAAATACTTTATTTTCCCTTCTTTTGTCCCTCGATACTTTGTAAATCAGATGATGGACATGGCGTATTGGGGATTGTTCGGCGATTGGAAGGCTACTTCAGGTAGGTATCTATTTGCGCATTCCATGGCGAATAAAACCGGCTTCTCGCTACTAATTCTTTCCATGCTCACTCTATCTTGGGCAAGCGCACAAGATAGCACAAAAGTATCAGCGGCAGAAGATTACATTGGAATCTACCAGAAATACATCGGGGGCATACGTGGAGGAGAATGCCCGATGGAACCAAGTTGCTCCATGTATGGCCTCGAAGCCTTCCGATCCAAGTCATTTGTAGGAGCTAGCCTGGCAACCACCGACCGACTTGTGCGCTGCGGCCATGATCACCGGCATTATGGAAGCACATGGACTACCCGAGGGCTTAAACTGCTGGATCAGCCTCCCGGCTCAGCTGTCGATGAGCGGAGATATTACCGGAGTAAGGGCTTCTCACCGGGCTATACCGACCCTGAACATAAGGATTCCACTGTGCTATTTATCAGTAGACTGATCAATGAGCAAATGTACGAGCAGGCCCTGCTCGAGATCGAAAGGAGTCAGTTTTACGGTGGGGATTTCAATGTGGACTTATTCATCAATAAGATGATTTGCCTTACTGAGCTCGATCAGGAGGAGAAGGTCGTGTATGCTTATGCCACTTTATTGCCCGATGCCCACAAGGAGCATGAGGAGGCGCTCTATCATTTGGCGAAAGCTCATTACAGGCTTGCAAACTACAATGATGCGATCAGCTATTGCGAATTGGCTCTCGCGAGGATGGCTGATGGGACAGACGCTGAATATATCCGAAGACGGCTGCAGAGCCTCGCTGCTCTTGCCTATGCACGAAGTGAGGAATGGCTTAGAGCAAAAGACGTCTTCGTGGAGAGGGGCTTGATAGGAGTGTCAAATGGGCCAAGTCGGGAGGAAGATATAATTCGCAAGTATTTGTCGAGCAAGAGAAAAAAACCTATTATTGCCGGAGGCTTGTCCGCCTTGGTACCCGGAGCGGGTTTTCTCTATTCCGGGCATGGGCAGACTGCTTTGAGTGCACTTATCTTGAATGGACTTTTGGCTTATGCTACTTACAGTACAGTGCAAGCAGAAAACTATGGAATGGCCTTGCTCACCGGAATATTCTCCTTGAGTTTTTACCTTGGAAATATAAGCGGTAGCGCCAAAAGCGCCAAGAGATACAATGAAAGCGAAAGACGCGAAGCTCTTTTTGAACTTGAAAAAATAAACGACTTTTAATCACCACTTAATTCATACAAACATGTTGACCAACATTTACAAATCAGTTTTCTTCAGGCCGATGTCAGTGCTCACTGCTCTCTGCATCTTGTCGCTGTCATTTGCATATCCCAGCTCAGCCAAAGAGGTGAATGTGCGAGCAGGAACCAATGTTAACCTTGAGAATGTTTCTGAGCTCAGGGCCTCAACTGTAAACCCGGGGCAGATGGTAGACTTTCGTGTCACACAAGATGTTATGGTGGACGGACAGGTTGTGATCAACGCGGGTTCCATTGCCAAAGGACAAGTCATGAGGGCAGATAGCCCACGAGGCCTCGGAAAGCCCGGTCTGATCGAAGTAAGAATCAAGCACGTAGATGCCGTGGATGGCACCCGAATCAACCTTTCAGGTGGTAGTATATACAATGAAGGCGAGGACAGAGAAACACAGGCTTTGCTCTTGGGTATTCTTCTTTGCTTACTTTTCCTCACTCAGAAAGGTAAGGATGGTATCATTCCTGCCGGATATGATGTAAGCGCCTCCGTTGCCAGCAACACGGTTGTAAAGGTATAAGGCTTAAATTGTCCTCCATGTGTTTGGAGGGATTTTTCAGCCCAACATAAATTTGCGATAGCTCCGGTTACCCGGAGCTTTTCGTTTTAATGTAAACGCTTGAAAATTATCGATTGAGCCTTCTTTCTCTATCGCTTGACTTGTCATGGAATAGCATGGAAGGCTATTGCAAAATGGAGAGCCTCGAATCACTATGGTGAAGGAGTAAAACTGAGTGAAATACCTTATTTTGAAGCAGTTTTAGGACGTAGCAGCTTTAGGACCTATTAGGTTTTCTAATGCGTTATCCGGGTTCAACCTGTATTATGCAATAGGTTTACAAAATTAAGATCAATATTATAGTTTTGAGCGGCTTAAATTGTAGTTGATGAAAACCAAAATGGTTAACCTCCCAATCGAGTATTCAGACAAGC
>SLDS01000065.1 GCA_007125175.1 Flavobacteriales bacterium | reverse complement strand
TCAATTGTGGGTGACATGCAGGATTGTCGTGTCTGAAAGATGAAAAAAACTCACCGCGCTCATGCCACCCCCAAAAATTTAGACACCCACGGCTAAAAGATCGGCTGATGAATAATTCGGGCTAATTTAGTGCTATGGAAAACTGGACAAACAGAATAGCCGTTGATCCCGGTATTTGCAACGGTAAGCCAACGGTAAGAGGCACGCGCATCACTGTACAAACCATCTTAGGCTTTCTCGCTGCAGGCGATTCGGTTGAGGAAGTGCTGGAGGCATACCCATCTCTGAGTGCAGCAGACATCTCAGCGGCCATAAAATTCTCGAAACCATGAAGAAAACCATCAGCATAGAATACCCTGAATCCCTTGCTTCATCTTTGCAGCTCAGCGGCGAAGCCTTTGAAAAGGAAATCAAACGGAGTGCCCTGGTGAAGCTTTACGAGCTTGGCAAGGTTTCATCAAGCCTTGCCGCCAAAGTACCGGGCCTGTCTCGTATCGACTTACTGGACATGCTTGCTGAATACAAGTCATCACCCTTCGGCGTGAATGAGCGAGATGACTTAAACGAGGACATCCAGAATGCCTAAAGTGGTAAGCGATACCACAGCGATTATTTCCCTGCTTAAGATATCGCAGCTCAATTTGCTGCAATAGCTTTATGGTGATTCATACCGAGGGCAGGAGGAATATTGGTGACACACCCGGATGTTAGGTTACTCGATCCAGCATTCACCCCACCCCCTTCAGCGCCTCTCTCAACAACTGCTCCTTCTCCACGGGTACCACGCCTACCTTATCGCATACGAGGCCGCCGGCGAGATTTGTTGGGTAAAGAGAGAACCAAGCAATTTGAAAATGATTGGCGGCACATTCAACCAGCTAAAATCTTAATCAGGTATTTGCTCTAACAGACCTTTGAGTTCTTTCTCAGCAATGGTTTCCACCTCCGACTTGTCATAAATGGAGAGTAAAAACACCTTTTGATCAATGATTTTCAAATGTGTGATGATTCTCGCTCCTCCAGACTTTCCTTTTCCCTTCGAGCCAATGGCCATCCGTACTTTATAGCAATTATTACCAAGTGTCTTACCCTCTTTTGGGTTGATTTTCAGTCCTTCAACCAGGCGTTTGATATCTAACTTCAGGGAAGGATATTTCTTCGCCAGTTTCTTAAAGGCTCTGTCGAAGTGGGGGATGCTTAATATTTCAAAGCTCATCGAGCAAGTCGTCGATTGGTCGGGCTTTCAGCTTGCCTTCTTTTATGAGCTTCATCTCCTCCACAGCTTCTTTGATGCCATGCAATACTTGAGCTTTGTAAGGAGTCAAGGGTTCTGCCTTCACATACTTCAATTGCTTGAGCAGTTCCATGACGAAGTCAACCTTGTCTTCCCGAATGTCCAATAATACTTTCATGCCTTGTTGACGTGGTGCTCAACAAATTTACACTTTTCTTGAAACAAAAGCATGAACCTCGGACAGGTGGAAAACTGGTGAGACACCCGGATGTCAGGTTACTCGATCCAGCATTCACCCCACCCCCTTCAGCGCCTCTCGCAACAACTGCTCCTTCTCCACGGGTACCACGCCTACCTTTTCGCATACGAGGCCGCCGGCCAGGTTGCTGAGGGCGGCCATCACCTCGGGGGCTGTGCCGAGGGCCAGGCAGAGGGCGGCCACGCTGATCACGGTGTCACCAGCACCTGATACATCGGCGATCTTGCGGATGTGGGCGGGGAGGTGGTGGCTGCTGCCATTGGCTTTCACATACACGCCGTGCTCGCTGAGGGTGATGAGGGAGATGGCATTGCCCAGCTCGGCTTCCAGGGCCACGACAGCTTCTTCCAGCGCAGGCAGGTCGCCTTTCGGGATGTCGCGCTTGAGGCCCTCGGCCAGTTCCTTGAGGTTGGGCTTGAAGAGGCTCACGCCCCTGTAGGCGAAAAACTGCTCCTTCTTGGGATCCACGGCTGTGGGTATGCCACGGCTTTGGGCGGCGGCTATGGAGGCTTCAATCACCCGGGGGGTGAGCATGCCCTTGTTGTAGTCTTCGAAGATCACCACATCGGGTTTCTCGCTATCCATAAGCTGCCCGATGCGGTGCAGCAGTTCCTCCTCCTCGCGGCTTGAGAGGGGAGCGAGCGACTCTTCATCGACGCGCACTATGTGCTGGTGGCTGCTGATGACCCGCGTCTTCACCGTGGTGGGCCGCTCGGGACTGTGCACGATGCCCTCTGCGCTCATCCCATTTTCCGAAAGGAGATCGGTGAGCACCCCGCCCTTGAGGTCGCTGCCGGCAATGGCGCATATGATGGGTGTGGCACCGAGGGCGGCCACATTGAGGGCCACATTGGCAGCGCCTCCCAGTCGGTCTTCTTTTGCGGTAACGCGTATCACCGGCACCGGGGCTTCGGGCGATATGCGGTCCACCTTGCCCCATACGTAGGCGTCGATCATTACATCGCCGATCACGAGGACTTTGAGCCCCGCGAATTTGCTGAAAAGCGCTTCGATCTCCTCCCTGCCCATGCTCAAGCGAGTTTGGCCAGGGCGGCCTTCATGCGTTTGGCAGCTTCTTCGAGGTCGGGCTGGGCGGCCGCATAGCTCAGGCGCAGGCAGTCGGGCGAGCCGAATGCAGCCCCGCTCACCGTGGCCACATGGCCCTCGCCGAGGAGGTACTCGGCCAGGTCGTCAGCATTGCGTATCTCCATGTCGCCGTGGCTTTTGCCAAAATAGGCCGACACGCGGGGGAAGAGGTAAAAGGCACCTTCGGGCACATTACACTCGATGCCGGGAATCTCGCCGAGCAGGGCGGCCATGAGGTCGCGGCGCTTGAGAAAGGTGTCGCGCATGTGGTGGGTGGCCGAGGGATCGGCCTCCACGGCGGCTTTGGCAGCGCGCTGGGCAATGCTGCTCGCCCCGCTGGTAAACTGGCCCTGCAGCTTGGTGCAGGCCTTGGCAATCCAGAGGGGAGCCCCGAGGTAGCCTATGCGCCAGCCGGTCATGGCCCAGCCTTTGGCCACGCCATTTACGGTGACTACCTGATCGTACACCTTGTCCACCGCGGCCATGCTGAAGTTGCGGCCGGCGTAGTTGATGTGCTCATAAATCTCGTCGCTGATCACCAGCAGGCGCGGATGCTCAGCCACCACATCGGCCAGAGCGCGTATCTCCTCCTCGCTCAGCACGGTGCCGCTGGGATTGCAGGGCGAGCTGTAGATGAGCATGCGCGTGCGCTCGTTGATGTGGGCGCGGAGTTGTTCGGGAGTGAATTTGTAATCGTCTTCGATGCTGGTTTCGATCACCACGGGGGTGGCCCCGGCCATCTTCACCATTTCGATGTAGCTCACCCAGTAGGGCGCGGGGAGGATTACCTCATCGCCGGGATTTACCGTGGCGAGTATCACATTGACGATGCTTTGCTTGGCACCAGTGCTCACCACAATTTGCTCGGGGCTGTAGGCGATGCCATTGTCGCGCCTGAATTTCTCAGCGATGGACTTCCTAAAATCGGCATAGCCATTCACCGGCATGTAGTGGGTGTAGTTTTGGTCAATGCCCTCTTTGGCGGCAGCCTTTATAAAATCGGGGGTTTCAAAGTCGGGCTCGCCGAGGCTGAGGTTCACCACATGCACGCCCTGCTCGGACAGCTCGCGGCTCTTGCGCGACATGGCCAGGGTGGCCGATTCGCTCAGCCTGTGCAACATTTGCGATACTTCTTGGGTCATTGTGCTCATAGGGAGGTGCTTGCGGAATGGGTTTCGGTGAGGGCTACCTTGCCGGGGTAAGCTTCGAGGGCGGCGGCAATGATGCGCATGGCCAGCTCCAGGTCTTTTTGCTCCAGCACATAGGCCAGGCGTACTTCCTGCTTGCCAAGGCCGGGGGTGATGTAGAATCCGGTGGCGGGCGCCAGCATCACCGTGGTATTGTCGAGGCTGAAACTCTCGAGCAGCCACTGACAAAACTTGTCGCTATCGTCGATGGGCAGCTCAGCGATGCAGTAGAAGGCGCCGCGCGGCATGGGGCAGCGCACGCCGGGTATGTCGTTCAGTACCTTTACGGCAAAATTGCGCCGCGCTACGTACTCCTCAATCACCCCATCGAAGTAGCTCTGCGGGGTGTCGAGGGCGGCCTCGGCGGCTATTTGGCCCAGGGTGGGCGGGCTGAGGCGTGCTTGCGCAAATTTCATAGCCGCGGCCCTCACCTGCACATTGCGGGTGATGAGGGCACCTATGCGGGCACCGCACATGGAGTAGCGCTTGGACACGGAGTCGATGAGCACCACATTGTCGTCCACATCTTCAAGGTTGTAGGTGCTGAAGGGTGAGGCCTCATCGTAGCAAAACTCGCGGTACACCTCATCGGCCATGATGTAGAGGTCGTGCTTTTGCGCCAGCGAGCCGATGGCTTTTACCTCATCGCGGGTGTAGAGGTAGCCGGTGGGATTGCCGGGATTGCAGAGCACGATGCCGCGCGTGCGCTCGTTGATCAGCTTTTCAAACTCAGCCACAGGTGGCAGGGCGAATCCGTCCTCTATTTTTGCCGTAATGGGCACCACCTTCACGCCCGCCATGGTGGCGAAGCCGCTGTAATTGGCGTAGTAAGGCTCGGGGATGATCACCTCATCGCCGGGGTTGAAGCAGGTCATCATGGCGAAGGTGAGGGCTTCGGAGCCACCGGTGGTGATCATGATGTGATCGGTTTCCACAGGAATGCCATGGCTGCGGTAATAGGCAGACAACTTTTCCCGGTAAGGGGCAAAGCCTTCTGAATTGGAGTACTCGATCACCTCGAGGTCCATGTTTTTGATCGTGTCGAGCACCGCTTCGGGGGTCTTGATGTCGGGCTGGCCTATATTGAGGTGAAGCACGCGCTTGCCGGCGGCTTTGGCGGCGGTGGCATAGGGCATGAGCTTGCGAATGGGTGATTCGGGCATGGCCTCGGCCTTCTTGGATATCTGGGGCATGTGGATGATTTTGCGAGCAAAAATCCAAAAAATAGTGCCGATAAAAAAATAAAGACGCCACCTTGCGGTGGCGTCCTTACCGAGGTCTTGGTTGATTCGGCTATTTTTTCTTTGCGATTAGCGCGTGATGACCAGAGGGAGGCTCTCGATGTGATCACCGGCCCGGATCTGCACCACGTATGCGCCTTGTTCCAGATGGCTTATGGATATGGATCGCCCTTCGCTCAGTGCACTTCCATCGAAGGATTCGGCATGCACCTCTTGTCCAAGGGAGTTGAACACGCTTACCTGCACCATGCCATCGAAGGCTTCCTGGCGGATAAGCTGTATGCGGTCCTTGGCGGGATTGGGGAACATCTCAATGCGCTGGGCTTCCATAGCAGCTTCCTCAAAGATGTCGGGGCCATTGGGGTCGGGTATGCTGGGCGGTGTGGTCACGAAAACGTAAGCCGAAAATGGTGACACATTGCTCAGATTACAGCCGCAGCGCACGCGCAAACGGTAGGTTGTATTCGGCTGAATTTGCCCACTTGTGATGCTCCAGGAATTGGGCCCGGGAGGCGAAGCATTGTTGACGATGAAGGTTTGATCGCCGGGTGCATTGGCATTGTTGCCTGCCAACTGGCACTGCGTGGCGAAGGGGTAGACATCCCAAGTCGCAATCAGGGTAGTACCACTGATGGTGACATCGAGATTGGTGGGTGGACTGGTGAAATTGTAGGAGTTGCAGGTGTTGGTATTTGCCGGGTTGGCGATGCTATTGGGCAAATTGCTGATGGCGTCCACATTGTAGTTGAAGGAAGCGCTATCGTACACGAAATGAGCCCCATTCATGTAAGAGGCATAGAGCATGCCCGGGTTCATCCCTCCCGACTCGTCTATAGGAGTGAGCGGGTCGTCTACATCCACACTGAATAGCACCGCCAGTGCGGGCCCCTGAGGCTGCACAGTGGGCTGATAGATCGCCACGAATTCAAAGGCATCGATATCGGTACCTGGCGGAATACCGAGCTCAGCAGGGCCGGCCACCGGGATGAGGCCACTCGGACTGCCGGGCGCCACGCGGTAGATGATGCCGGGATCGGGCTGGGTGCCATCCGGGAGTACCCCTGTGGCCTCATGATCTACAGAGACATACCAAGTGTCGCAATCGCCTGAATACCCCAGGCTCAAGGCATTTAGGTCATCATTTTGAGGATGTGGGCCTATAGGCTGGGGATTGGGCGCGAGGTTGGGGTGTATCATAGACTCGGAGGCAAGGGGCGAGATTACCGTGCTTCCGCCAAAAAGGAAGGGCATGGTGTACATCTCCACAATTTCATCCTTATCGGCGTTCGAGCCAAATATTTTGCCCGTAAAGTCGGGAGTAGAATTTGCGGGAACGCTGGGATTGACATCGGTATAGTGCCCGGGCTGATCATCGTCGAAGGAGAGGTAGAGATGCCTCGGGGCAAAGACGCATTGAGATTGCAGTGGGTTCGTGAGGATGGGGATTTCACCGGCCACTGGCGCAGTAAAGACGAAATCGGTGCGCGCGAGCCCGTCGATATTGAGATATTGGTGGATAACTGAGCTAGGGGGCAGACCGGAGCCCACTGGAGCCGCGGTAAGCGAGGGCACTGAGGGATCCGGAGGAGTAGGAGGAATGTCAAAGCCCATGAAACTGGCATCATTGAGAGGCCCATTGGCGCCGCCCTGGGGCATGATCGGCCCTTGTATGCGGTAGGCATCACCGGGATCAAAGAATTCCGCTCCGGTGGGCGCAGGATCGCTCAGCTCTCCGGCACTCCCTATGTCGACTGAAAAGTAACTGAAGGCAGGAGAGGTGCCCGAGGATGGCACAGTGCCTGGAATGGGCGATAGGGATAGGGTCAAATTGCCAAAGAAAGTGGCCGCACCCTTCTCGCGCCACTGCATGCCGCAGAAGGGATCCCCTTCGCCTTGACCCGGAGGATTTATAAAGGCGAAGGCATCAGCGCTTACCTCTAAGAGAATTGGCGTGTTGGTAGGCACACTCATCCACCCGGAGAGTGCGAGATCGCTGTAGCCCCCTCCAATACCTACGGCAGATGAGCTAAAGCTATTGGGCAAATTGCCTGCCTGAAGCAAATCAACGCCATTAAAGCTAAGATTGCTCACAGTGACTTTGGCACTGTCTTCAGTGATGGCTTCAGGTTTTGAAATGGCACCCAAAAAGCCGCTGAAGTCGTAGTAAAGAATGCGATTGGTATTCGGAGGGCCATCCACCGTAAGCTCCAGATACATGTCGGCATCTGTTTCTGCATTGGCATCATAGGGACAAAAAATTTCTGACCAGTGCCTATTGCTCACAAAAACCTGCCACTGCGCGATAAAGACATCTGAATCGCCTCCTACCTCCATGCCGGTCGCGACAACGGAGCTGGTTGATGAGCAGATTTCGCTCACCACGGCCCTGAGCACACAGTACATACTTGCGGCCGAGTTAGGCAGTGCAGCTACTGGAAAACCGGCAGCGAGGGGCACCCCGGGTATAAGACAGGTTTTGTCATCAAAATTAGGAGGTGGAAGACAGGCATTAAAGACACTGGCTTCGCCATTGATGGTGACTTCTGAGTCTACGAGGTTGATGCCGCCAAAGCTTTGGCTGTGCGCGAAGGGGCATGCAAACAGGAGCAAAAGCCCTGTGCAGGACAGTAGTTTTTTCATGGTTGCTGGTTTTGGTTAGCGTTTGGTTGCACTGAATGTAGCCTTTTCAGGCAAAAAGTGCAAGCGCAATCGGGATTTGAAAGGCAGCGAGCAGGCTAACAGCTTTGGCACAAAAGTAGTGGGGAATCTTTTCCGGCGATCGCCCTTTTCCAATGCGCAGATTATCAAACTGCGTTCATCGCTTCCGCAATAAATATTGATACACTCTATTGGCTGATGATTCTTATTCTTTTTTTCTATGATGCGCGTGAGATCAGGTTTGAAAAGGGTTTTTAGCCTTCCTGATCAGAGGCTGGCGGCGCACTCTCGATATTATTCATGTTTTCTCAAAAAATATCGGATATTTTTTATTTGCGAATGAAAAATATTGGAGCAAGGCATGGAGATCCCCATCCGGGAATTCGTTTTTGGGGTGTTTGGTGGGCGGGAGTATTTGGGTAGATGATTGGATTGGGGCTTGCTTGAATTTCATACATCTCCACCTTCACATGGAGGTAGCTGCCCTATGTATTGATGCAAATTTGCATCACTTAAAGTTAAATATATCTGTGTCATCCTCACCCACATTCTCCAGGCAAACCTTGATCAGGGGAAACTTTTCGTAGTGCTCCGCAAATCTTTTCTGTCCTTTACCGAGCCTTCGGCTGCCGTCGTATTTCACCTCTACAGCGCGGCCGGAATCGGGATGTACTTTGTCCACAAAATCGACTTCGTGGGCATCGGCTGTACGCCAAAAGTGAACCTGATGCGGGTCACGGGCAGCCCACAGGTGTCGGAAGACATGGTTTTCCAAAAGGATGCCCCGGTCTTGGCGCTGGTCCAAGGGGCGGAAATCATTGACGAAATAGTTGCGCAGACCCGTATCCAAAAAGTAGCACTTCGGCATCTTTGTCAGCTCCTTTCTAAAGCTCTTGTAAAATGGAGTCAGCGTTTCAATGATAAAAGATTTACGTGCTACGTAAATCATGTTTTCCAATTCATTGCGCGATACTTTGAGTGCGTTTGAAAGGGCCTGTACATTGAGGAGTCCACCGTTTTCGGCGGCCAACAGGCGGAGTAAGCGATCGTATTTCGCAGGGTCGGAGGCAGTGCTTTCCACAAGATCTTTCGGGACCATCGACACTGCAAAGTCTCTGAGTATGCTGCGCTTTTCTTTAGGGTCTTTGGCCAGGACCACTTCGGGATAGCCCCCGTACACCAGGTAGTCGCCGAAAGCTTGAACCAGCTGTGGTCGGTGGGTGCTCTTGCGCCGCACGCTTCTTTGCATGGCTTCAAATTCGTCGGCGAGGGCT
>SLDS01000241.1 GCA_007125175.1 Flavobacteriales bacterium | reverse complement strand
CCCTGCAATACCGGGGAGTCGCTCTGGGTGTTTACATTCCATCCCAGATAGTCATCCACATAGCCATTTTCATCATCATCAATGCCATTGCCGGGTATTTCTCCATGATTTACCCATGCATTGTCGGCGAGGTCGGGATGATTGAGATTGCCACCTTCGATTACGCATACCACAATGGTATCACCAGTGGCGGTGAGGCCTCCGGTAGTGATGTCCCAAGCTTTTGTGGAGCCAATATCTGCGCCCGGGGTGCCGCCCGTTTGGCCGGTGTTCAGGTGATGCCATTGGTCTTCAAATTCGGGATCGTTGGGGATGATGGTGTCCCTGGGATGCACATAGTGATTGAACTGTGCAAGGCTCACCTTATGATCCCTGCGCAAGAGTTCCAGAAGGGATTCCGGTGCGGAGAAGTTCTCGTCAAAATACACCTGATAGATGTTCATCGGAGGGGAGAGCAGGTCGCCTACTTCGAGTCCGCTGGGTTGACTACCTATTGTGGCGTAAGCTTGTATGACTTCCCGGGCATCGCTGCCAGGTTCAAATTGGATGAGCATTTCTCCAGGCACACGTTTTACCTGGGCTTGAATATCAGTACACAAGAGGGCTGCTGCGCTGAGCAGCAAAGGGATAAAAATTTTCTTCATTTTTTGGTTTCAAAAGGTGAGTGGAGACAGGAAATTCAAAATTAACAATTTTGTGATTTAGATTCATGGCTTTTTGAAAAGAGGCTTGTATTCCTAAGCTGTGAATTACTGATGCAAGTAAATGCGCTTCACCCGCTCTGAGATGCTTGTGAGCACTTCATAGGGTATGGTATTCATTTGTTTAGCTATGTCGTAGATGCTGATGTGATCTCCAAAAATTTCTACCTGATCGCCTTCTTGGCATGCAATGCTATTCACATCTACCATGGCCATGTCCATGCAAATATTACCCACGAAAGGGCATCGTTGCCCGCCTATGAACACCCCTCCCCGGCCATTGCCAAGCGCCCTTGACAAGCCATCGGCATAGCCAATGGGTAGGACGGCAATTCGGGTAGTCTCCTTCAGCATTTGCTTTGGGTTGTAGCCTATCCCTTCGCCCTGAGCTACATGTCGTACCTGAGATACTGTGGTGTAGAGCCTGCTCACTTCCTGCAGGTTTTTGCGGTAGCGCTCCTCCGAAGACACCCCATAAAGGGCAAGGCCGAGCCTTACGATATCCCTTTGCTCTTCGGGAAAACGAAATACTCCCTGTGAGTTTAGGATATGGGTTTTGAATTTTGCCTTGTAATGTGTTTGCAAGAGCTTCAATCCTTGCTCAAATCTGTCAAATTGCTTTTGCGTAAGCGAATCAAAGTCACCCTCATCGCTCGCGGCCAAATGGCTGAATACACTGTCGATGTGCAATGATGTCATGTCCCTGAGCTGCTCTCCCAGCTCTTCCAGTTCATGCAAATCGAAGCCGAGCCGATTCATGCCGGTGTTGATCTTGATGTGCACCGAATAGGGCCAGTCGGCTTCTCTGGCCTCAAGTGCCCGTACAAAGCGCTCAAGGGTTTTGAAGCTGTATATTTGGGGCTCGAGCTTGTAGCGAATCATGGCATCGTAGGTGCTGCTTTCCGGGTTGAGCACCACAATACGCATCTTGATGCCCGCCTCCCGAAGCCTTATTCCCTCATCAGCATAGGCCACAGCGAGGTAATCCGCACCGTGATACTCCAGGGTGCGGGCAATCTCGTAGGCGCCACTGCCGTAGGCAAAGGCTTTGACCATCACCATCACTTCGGTCTCAGGCCTTAGCAGGCCTCGCAGCTCGTGGAGGTTGTGACGCAAGCATCCTAGGTCAATCTCGAGAACAGTTTCGTGTATTTTTTCCGAAAGGATATCGCAAATGCGCTCAAAAGCAAAGCGCCTCCCGCCCTTGATAAGGATGTTTTGCCCGGCAAAATCTTTGTGATCAAGCACTTCCAGAAACTGCTCAGTGTTGGAGAAGAATCGGCTGTCCATGCCTTCAAATTGTCGGCTGTACGCACAGAGTGATTCTCCAATGCCAATGAATCGGTTTACACCTTTTTGCAGCAGCAGCCCGGCCATTTTAGCATAGAGCTCGTTCTCAAGCTCCGCGCTCTGGTCGATATCGCTGATGATGGCAGTGTACACGGGGTTCTTCCTTTGCAGCATCAGCTGATCGATGGCCAATTCCAGGGAGTGAAAATCGCTGTTGTAGCTGTCATTGATCAGGGTAGAGCCTTGTACTCCATCCAATTGCTCAAGCCTCATGGCCACGGGGTGGAGCCTGGACATACCTTCGGCGATATGTGCTGCGCTGTATCCCTCACTGAGCATGTAGAGCCAGCAGTGGCAGGCATTTTCCACCGAAGCCCTATCGGTAAATGGGATCTCAATACTGTGCTCACGGCCCTCGTAGCTCGCCCGAATCAGGCATTTGTCGAGTCCCAGTTCCTCAGCCAATATCTGCATGTCGGCTTGGGAGTGCCTTCCCCAGCTCAGGGTTTTCCCAATTGCCAATTGGCTGCCCGTCCGATCGATGAGCTGATGAATGGCCTCGTGGTCGCGGCAGTAGAGCAGCTTGGCTACGCCCTTGAATAGCTTGAGCTTTTCCCCGATCTTCTGCTCCATGCTCTGGAAATTTTCCTGATGTGCGGGGCCAATATTGGTGAAGATGCCCACCTGGGGGGCGATCATATCGGCAAGCATCTCCATCTCGCCGACTTGCGATATGCCGGCCTCGATGATGGCCAGCTGATGTCGCTTTCGCAAAAGACAGAGACTCAGTGCTACACCGACCTGGGAGTTATAGCTCCTCGGACTCCGCATCACCCGAAGCGCCTTGTGCAGCAATTGGTAGAGCCATTCCTTCACCACCGTTTTGCCATTGCTGCCTGTTATGGCAAGACGTTTTGCCGGGCAGCGCTCTCTGTGTCGGATTGCCAGTCGCTGCATGGCTGCCACCGCTTCATCCACGAGCAGCACATTTGCAGCAGGGTAATCTCCCAAGTCTTCCATCGGCTCCGTGCGGCTCAGGATGAGGTAGCTTATCCCCTGGCCAGCGAGCTCGCGCACATATCGATGCCCATCATTGCGGCTGCTTCTTATCGCAAAAAAGGCGCTTTCTGCTCGGCCCCGGTACAAACGGCTGTCGATGATCAGGTGGGATACCGGCTCCTCGGGCTTGCCTTCCTGTAGAACTCTGGCGCCGAGCATTTCTGCAAATTCCCGGCAGTTGGAAGCGATGTGATCCATGGTCTTAGCGGGCCGCTTTTTTCCTTTGTTCCTCTTCTCTGGCCGCCAGATAGGCCGAGCGGCTCAGCGGCTCATAGCGGTCTTTTTCACCCAGTTCTACAGTGGCATCGCTTCCGCAGATGCGGTGGCTGTAGTTGGCAAGCTTACCGGTACGCACACAGATGGCATGCACCTTCGTTACGTATTCTGCTATGGCCATCAGGTAGGGCATGGGGCCAAAGGGCCTTCCCTGAAAATCCATGTCCAGCCCCGCCACAATCACGCGCATGCCCTGATTGGCCAGTTCATTGCACACCTGAGGCAGGTTGCTGTCAAAAAACTGGGCTTCGTCAATGCCCACCACATCCACATCGGCTCCCACCATGAGCAGGATGTGCTCCGAGGCGGGCACGGGGGTGCTGGTGATGGCATTGCGGTCGTGGCTCACCACTTCTTCCTCGTCATAGCGCTTGTCGATTTCCGGCTTGAAGATCTCAATTTTCTGCTGTGCAATGCGCGCTCGCTTTAAGCGTCGCAAGAGCTCTTCGGTCTTGCCCGAAAACATGGATCCGCATATCACCTCAATGGAGCCGTCGCCCCGGGGTCGTGTCTTGCGGGTGTCTTCTAAAAACATACTGTGAATACTTAGTGCTGCAGGCCGCGGCCTTCTGGGAGATAAGAATTAGTTTTGCCAAAGCGCTAAATTAACCATTTTAAAAGGTGGCGCGGCCAAGTAGTGTTTTCAATTGCTGGCCAAGCCCCTTTCTGAACTCCATGCAATGAAGATCAAAGCACTTATCAAGAGCCTCAAGGAAAAGGTGAATCGATTGGAAAAAGGAAGCCTCGATGCTGCCGAGGTAAGGGTGATGAAAGATGAAGCTCAGGAGCTCTATGAGCATCTGCTATTGCTTCACTTCAAGACCATGGGGGCGGAGGGGCCTTCGCTTGTCACCGATTCAGAGACCCTTACGGAAGAGCAGAGCGCTCGCGAACATGTAGGCAAAGAGGGCGATGGTACGGCTTCAGCTTCCGCTAAAAAAGAGAGCCCGAAGCCGACAGAGGATACAGACGAGGCCAAAGACGAAGGCAGAGCGGAAGTGGCGAAGGAGGCCTCAGGAGAGAAGAAGGAGCAAAGGCAGGGGGCAAAAGATGCAGAGCCGGCTCAAAGTGCCGAGCCTGAGCGTCCGGCTTTTCACTTCGGTGCTCCGACGGCTGAGGCCGCCCCAAATCAGATTTCCCTCATTGACTCCATCGAGGAAATAAAGCGCATGGAGAAGAGCATCAACGATACATTCAAGGATGCCGAGACCAAAACTTTGAGCCATAAGCTCAAGCAAACACCCATCTCCGACCTGAAGGCGGCAATTGGCATCAATATGCGTTTTCAGTTTACCGCCAGCCTTTTCAATGGAGACAACCAGGCCTTTGCAGAAACTGTAGAGCGGCTCAATGCTTTTTCCTCCTATATCGAGGCCGACGATTTCATTCAGAATTCATTAAAAGACCGATTCGATTGGCACATGAAAGACCCTGCTGTCAAGCAGTTTCTGGAGCTGGTGGAGCGCCGCTACCTCTGATTCCGCTGCTTGCCCTCCTCGCAATCTCAGCGCTGCTATCTGGTGCACTCCGCGCACAGAACCTCGAGCAGGTGCGCAGAGACGTGCAGCTGCTCAGCGACTCCGCTTTCCACGGACGTGGCTATGTGCTGGACGGTTCCAATCTCGCTGCCTCCTACCTCGAGCAGCGTTTTCGCGAAGTAGGTCTACAGCCTGTTCAAGGAGATTATTATCAGCCCTTTTCCCTTGTGGCAAATGTCTATGAGCAAAGAAGCCATCTCAGGGTGGGCAGAAGGCAGATGCGCGAGGGATACGATTTCATCGCCGATCCATGGAGCGGCATCTGTGAAGGTCGCTACAGGATCCAGCGTTTTGACTCAAGCCATTTTCAGCGCAGCGATCTTCCTGAGCTGCGAAAAGGGCGGGTGCCTGTGATCGATATGCGGGGCATTGATAGCCCCGATGAAGTGAGCCAGGTACATAGCTTCAAGCTCGAAGTGCTCAAGGAGAGGCCTTTGATCGAGCTCCATGAGAAACTCACCTGGAGTGTAGGCCAAAGGCGCTATGAGCAATGTGCCTTGCATGTGGATCGAAAGTCATTTCCCAAGAGGGCCCGCAGGCTTCGCCTGAGCGTGCAGCCCGAAATGAGGACCTACGAGGCGCGCAATGTGATCGGGATGCTACCCGGCCTCCGCAGCGATTCCTGCCTGCTGATCACTGCCCACTATGACCACCTCGGCAGGATGGGTGAGGCCCTTTTTGCAGGAGCGAGCGACAATGCCAGCGGCACGGCTACCATGCTCGACCTGGCAACCTACTTCGCCCAAAACAAGCCGCCGATGGATATGTACTTTATCGCCTTTGCGGGCGAAGAGGCTGGGCTCGCGGGATCCAAGTATTTCGTGGAGAATCCCATGGTGCCACTTGAGAAGATGCGATTTTTGGTGAATATCGACCTCATGGGCTCCGCATCAAAGGGTATTGCGATTGTGAATGGCACGCTCTACCCCGATGAGGTGGGGCGCATTGGCGCCATCAATCGCGAGGGTGAATTGATGCCTAAAATCCGCTTGCGCGGCAAAGCGGCCAACAGCGATCACTACTGGTTTGCGGAAGCAGGTGTACCCGCCATTTTCATCTACACCGAAGGCAATGTGAGCGCCTATCACGATGTGCACGACCTTCCCGAAGGCCTGGATTGGGCCCGTTACGAGGAGCTTTTTACCTTGCTGCGCAAATTCATTCAAAGCTTTTAAGCCTCCATGCCCAAGCTTGTCCTCATACCTACTCCCATCGGCAATCTCGGTGATATTACGCTGAGAGCGCTGGATGTGCTGCGCGGCTGCACACTTGTGCTGGCAGAGGATACCCGTACCTCCGGTCGATTGCTCAAGCATTACGGTATTGAGGTCAAGCTCTTCCCCTTCCATGCTCACAATGAGCACCGCGTACTCGATAAGGTGCTTGACAGCATACAGGCTGCGGAATTGGTAGCCCTGCTGAGCGATGCGGGCACCCCTGCGGTGTCAGACCCGGGCTACCTCCTCGTGCGGGCCTGCATAGAGGCCGGAATCGAAGTGGAATGCCTTCCTGGAGCCACTGCTTTTGTGCCAGCACTGGTCAACTCCGGTCTGCCCATGGACCGCTTTAGTTTTGAGGGCTTTCTGCCGCATAAGAAGGGCCGCCAAAAACGTCTCGAAGCCCTTGCCCAAGATACGCGCACCATGGTCTTTTACGAATCTCCGCACCGCCTTGTGAAGTGCCTCCAGCAAATGTGCGATGCATTTGGTGGGGAGAGGAGGGCATCGGTGTCGCGAGAAATTTCCAAACTTCATGAAGAGACCCTGAGGGGTGAGCTGGCTCATTTGCTGGCCCACTTCACAGAGCATCCACCCAGGGGCGAATTTGTGCTGGTAGTGGCTGGAGCCGGTTGAATGAAATTTGCTCTCATGCGCTATCGATTGCTGCTCCGCCTGACAGTTATTCCCTCCGCCAGGGGCCGCTCATGGCAAATGATGCAACAGAGCTTACATTTGCCCCTCAATGAAATTCGATTTTTGTGAAAGCATTTTATCTCACCCAATTTGGTGCTGCCGATAGTGCCTTTGATTTGCGCGAAGCAGCGCGGCCCGCTGTCATGGAGCATCAGGTGCTCATCGAGGTGGAGGCCTTCGGGCTCAATTTTGCCGATGTGCTTGCCAGAAAAGGGCTTTATCCCGAAGTGCCCGAGCGTCCATGCATCATTGGTTATGAGGTGGTAGGCAAGGTGGTGGAGCTTGGGAGCAAAGCCGACAAGTCTCTTCTGAGCAAGCGCGTAGTGGCGATGACCCGCTTTGGCGGCTATGCGCAGTACGCTGCTACCGACTTCCGCGCGGTGGCCCCCATTGCCGATGATTATCCCGCAGCCAAAGCCCTTGCTTTGGCGACCCAATACAGCACGGCTCATGTGTGCATGCACGAGCACATGCGCTTGCGCCCCGGCGATAAGGTGCTGGTGCACGCTGCTGCCGGAGGGGTGGGGATTGCTCTGTGCCAGATGGCTTTGAAGGCTTCCTGCACTGTATTTGGCACGGCGGGATCGCCTGCTAAAATCGAATTTCTGAAAAAGCTGGGTGTCCATCACCCCATCAATTACAGGGAAAAGGATTATGAAAAAGAAGTCCGCAAGCTGCTCGATGGGGATCGCCTCGCTGCCAGCTTCAATTCTTTGGCGGGGAGTAGTGTGGGCAAGGATTTGAGGCTACTCGGCTCAGGCGGCAGTGTGGTGGTATTTGGAGCGGCTAGCCGTGTGGGCAAGAAGGGGGGAATCTTCAGCTCACTTGGGCTCCTCTTCAAGACGGGCTTTATCTCGCCCCTTTCGCTCATTATGCGCAGCAAGAGCATCGCGGGTGTGAATTTGCTCAAGCTGGGCGATTACAAGCCACAAGTGGTGGCAGAGGCCATGCAAGCTGTGGTAAAGGCTGCCGAAGCCGGCGACTTTGATCCTGTGGTGGGAGGCAGCTACCCAAGCTCCGCGCTCCACGAAGCCCATGCTGCATTGGAGAACCGATCCAGCATCGGAAAGCTATCTGTATTCTGGGAGGAGTGAAAGGAGAAGGTGATCCCGCTTTGGCAGAGGTTTGTTAAGCGAGTCGCTGCAGAAAATCTTGCATTTCTTTTTCAAAGGATTTTTCCTTTTTGCCGATAAGGGCCTCTACATTGTGGTCGGCTGCTACCTGTATTTGCCTCAGCTTAAGCTGTTGATCGACATAGAGCATCTCCATTTCCGGTAGGATTTCCTTCAGGGTGTAGGCTATGTCGTTGATGCTTAGGTTGTGGTCAACAAGGTTGTAATGGCTTTGCCAGTTTTTTGCGAAAAGCATGGCCTCCAGCAAATGGCTTACGCGGCTTACGTGCACGAAGGCGCGTTCTTGCTCGCCGCTGCCATTGATTTGTACCCTGCCCTGAAACTTGGCATGCAGCACAAAACGGTTGATCACGGCATCGAATCGCATGCTCTTGGAGTAGCCGTATACATTGGCACAGCGTACAATGGCCACAGACTTCTTGCCCGCCAATCGCTCCACATGGCGCTCCCCCTTGAGTTTTGAAATGCCGTAAAAGGTCTTGGGATTTGGTGAAGTGCTCAAGCTGCAGGGCTCCTCACTGGCTCCGTATACGCTGGCGCTGCTCAGGTAAATGAGTCGGCTGCATTGGCTCTCCTCCACCGCATAGCACAGCTCGGCGGTACCCCAATTGTTGATTTGATCGAAAAGATGGGGATTTTCATCCGCGAATGGGGTGCTCACTTTGGCGGCGAGATGAATCACGCAGTCGGCCCGTCCCACTTCCTTGCGGAGGGTATAGGTGTCGAGCAGCTCCGCGTCTACAAAGCGCACTTTTTTGTCCAGTTCTTCGGGCCCGATGAAGAAGTTGAAATTGCGGCGGCTCAGATTGTCATAAACGCTGATGCTGCTCACTTCCGGGCGTGCCATCAGGGCGAGGCACAGCTCTGTACCCAGATATCCGGCACCGCCGGTGATAAGGATGTTCATGTTTTGTCGTTTGCGATGAGATCGGTGTGCAGGCCGCATTCGGTTTTGCTCAAGCCAAACCACCTCGCGGCTCTTGGATCATTGAGGTCGGTTTTACGCGTGCAGGGTTCGCAGCCAATGCTGGTATATCCCTGACTATCGAGGGGATGCCGAGGCAAGTCGTGCTTCCGGATGTAATCGAAGATCTCGCGTGCGGTCCAGTCGAGCATGGGGTGGTAGCGCATGGCTCCCTGGTTAGTGCTTTGAAAGCGCTTCATATTGCGCCGATTGAGATTTTGGTCGGCACGTACCCCATTGACCCACACATGGTACTTTTCCAGTAGCCGCGCCGTGGGCTCCACTTTATTGAGGTGGCAGCAGTAGTCGGGATTGGAGGTGAAATAACAATTGCCCAGTCGGTCGCGCTGCAGGTGGCGGGGCGTTTCGGAGCTTATGGTCTGTATGTGTATGCCCAGTCGCTCGGACAGCGCGTCTTTGAATGCCAGCGTTTCTGGAAACAGAAAGCCCGTATTGAGGCAGTACACTGGAATCTCGACTTCGCTTCGTGCAATGATGTGAAGCAAGGGGATGCTATGGCTTTGCAGCGAAGAGGTAGCGAAGAGGCTCTTCCCTTCATCAAGGCTCAGCTTTCGAAGGGTTTTAATGATCTCAGTGACTTTCATACCAGCCTACGAAGGTACGGAAATGACCGAAAGCGGGAGTTGTCGTCGTATGCTCTGCTCGAGGGAGATCATGGTCTCAGTGCGTTGTATACCTGGCACTTCCTGTATTTTGCCATTGAGCACTTCGCGCAGATGCTCGGTATTGGTGCATGCTATTTTCATGAAAATGCTGTAGCCACCGGTTGTGTAATAGGCTTCCAGGATTTCGGGAATCTCGTCCAGGGCCTTGATCACATCCTTGTATCGGGCGCCTTTTTCCAGAAATACGCCGATGAAGGCGGTGAGGTCGAATCCCAGACGACTGGGATCAACGAGCAATTCAGAGCCTTTGACAACCCCCATTTGCTCCAGTTTGCGCATGCGCACGTGTACGGTACCGGGTGATACAATGATGCGCTTAGCGATTTCGGTGTATGGGATCCGGGCATCTTCGATTAAGATGGACATGATCGCCAAATCCACTTTGTCGATTTGGTAATCCGGCTGACTGATTTGCTGACTGTTTTGCACGAAGCGTAATTTTATTACCGCAAAAATACGAAATACATAAAAATAAAACTTAATTATAGTTTAATTGGCAAAAAAAGGATCTTTCGTATAGATTTGTCGTAACAAAAGAGGCCAAAAGCAAACGAGCTTGACAAGGTCTACACACTGTGGGGTGATGAAACAGGCAGACATGCCCTCCTGTCCCGGGGGTGGAGGTTTGGGATAAACGGTACGGGCTCCGGCTTCTCCGCTAACCGCTCCTTGAAGGTTCGAATCCTTCCCCTACAGCTTTTTTTTGCCAAGGGCAAAAAAAGCTGCCCGTGTGGGTAGCTTTATAGAATGAATAAAAGCCTTCTCGTGGTCCAAACGGGAGGGCTTTTTTCTTTCTACTTTTCAGGATGCGTTGTTGAATGGTTCTTCGAATGACACGGCTTGCTGTGCGCTTTAGGTGCCGACATCCCTGCTATCGACCGGCCCCAACTGATGCCCAAACATGCGAAGTACCAGGTTCACCTTGTCCATATTCAGGTTGGTTTTGCCTTGCTCTATTTTGCGCACAACGGTAAGCGCAACGCCCGCCCGGTCTGCGAATTCCTCTTGGGTTAGGTTTACCTCCTTTCTCCGATCCTTTACAAAAGTTGACAAGGGCTTCATTATATGCTTAAGGATATAATTCGATCCAAACATACGAAATTATATGTAAAAAGATATAGTTAGGCTGAAATTGGCAAAAATATATGTAAAAGCATATAAAAACCCCAAGAGAATTGGCAGGTGTAGATGTACAAGGTGGCGCAAGGTGGATTCTAAGTCCGAATAAATCCAAAGGATAAATCAAGCCTCCTCCCTTCAAATTTCGTTCATTTGTACCCTCAAATGCGACCCCATGGAGCGACTTACCATCAAAGAACTACTGGCCTTGGAGCCCGCCGGCCAAAGCGTTGAAGCCCGCGGCTGGGTGCGCACTTTTCGCAGCAAGCGCTTTATTGCAATGAGCGACGGATCAACCATTCACACCATTCAGGCTGTGGTCGATTTCGAAAAATTCGATGAGTCGGTGCTGCGCTCCGTCACCACCGGCGCAGCCGTGGAAGTGAAGGGTACGCTGGTTCCCTCCCAAGGTGCCGGGCAGAATGTCGAAATACAAGTCGATGAGGTGGTCATTCACGGCACTTCCTCTCCCGATGAATATCCCCTTCAGCCCAAAAAGCACAGCCTGGAATTCTTGCGCGAAAAGGCCCACCTCCGCATGCGCACCAACACCTTCGGAGCAGTATTTCGTGTGCGCCACGCGCTGAGCTATGCCATACACCACTACTTTCACGAGCGCGGATTTTTCAATATCCACAGCCCCATCATCACCGGCAGCGATGCCGAAGGGGCAGGGGAGATGTTTCGCGTTACCACCCTCGATCTTGAGAATGTGCCCAAAACTGAAGATGGCACAGTAGACGTGGCGCAAGATTTTTTCGGAAAGGAGACCAAGCTCACCGTATCGGGACAACTCGAAGCCGAACTCGCGGCACTCGGACTGGGCAAGGTGTACACCTTCGGCCCCACCTTTCGCGCCGAAAACTCCAACACCTCCCGCCACCTCGCGGAGTTTTGGATGATCGAACCCGAGGTGGCCTTCGCCGATCTGAAAGACAATATGGACCTGGTCGAGGACTTTTTGCAATACCTCGTGCGTTTTGCCCTAGATCATTGTGCGGACGACCTGGCATTTTTGGCCCGGCGCGAGGCCGATGAAGACAAAGCCAAGCCGGCCGCTGAGCGCCAGGCCATGCCCCTTATCGACCGGCTGAAATTCGTTTCGCAGAACGGTTTCGAGCGGCTCACTTACACCGAGGCCATCGATATTTTGCGCAATTCCAAGCCGTTCAAGAAGAAAAAATTCAAATTTCCCGTGGAGTGGGGCAAAGACTTGCAAAGTGAACACGAGCGCTACCTCGTGGAGAAGCATTTCGAAAAGCCAGTCATCCTCACCGATTACCCCGCCTCTTTCAAGGCCTTCTACATGCGCCTCAATGATGACGCGAAAACCGTGGCCGCCATGGACGTGCTTTTCCCCGGTGTGGGAGAGATCACCGGCGGTTCACAGCGCGAAGAGCGCCTCGATGTGCTCCAAAGGCGTTGCAAAGAGATGAACATCCCCGAGGAGCATGTGTGGTGGTACCTCGAAACCCGCAAGTTCGGTACCTGCAAGCACGCGGGCTTCGGTCTCGGATTCGAGCGCTTGGTCATGTTCGTAACGGGGATGACCAATATTCGGGATGTGATACCCTTTCCGCGTGCCCCGCTGAACTGTGAATTTTAGTCTCGCGCTAATCCACTGTAATAAAAGAGGATATTGAAAAAACCGTGCAAATTGAAAGTCAGACTTTCAATTTGCACGGTTTTTTTCATATGCCTTTGTAAATCAATGGTACATTGTAAGAATAAAACATGGTCTGTAGACTGCCCGCACAGCGACTGATACCAATAAAGCTATTATATACTTACGTCCTAAGCATTCCCCATGAACCGATCCGAAGCCGCCGCCACCCTACAAATCACTAAACCCGCCCGCGAAGTTTTCGAAGCCATCGTCGATCCCGGGCATATGACGAATTACTTCATCTCCAAAAGCTCCGGCAGGATGGAAGCCGGCGCGCACCTGATGTGGGAATTCCCTGAATTTGACGACGCCTATCCCCTGCGCGTAGATGCTGCTGAGCAGGATGCCCTGATCCGGTTTTACTGGGATGTAGACGAAGTGGAATGCAAGGTGGAGATTGCATTAAGCCCGGGATCCACACCGAACTCCACAGTGGTGCGGGTTTCCGAAAAGGGCAAATTCCCGGACACGGAAAGCGCTTTGAAATTCATGAAAAGCAATACCGAAGGCTGGGCCAATTTTTTGGCTTGCCTCAAGGCTTGGACGGAGTACGGGATCAATTTGCGGAAGGGGGCTTTTGAGTTTAGGAGGAAGGATTGAGGAAGCTGCCGACAAGGGCTTCTTGCATTCAAGTCAACATTTCATCGGGCTTGTGTATTTTTGAAGATCAAGCTACAGCCATGGAATTTACAGAAGAAGAATTGGGCGAATTTGCTGCCCAACTGAGTCACCTGAAGGGTGTGAAGGGCATCGAGGTCGGGGAGAGCATGCGCCTGAACAATGCCGAAATGATCAGCAGAACAATGGAGAGCCTCCAACTATCAGTGGATGCACGAATCCTTGAGCTGGGTCATGGCAATGGATATCACATCTCTGGTCTACTAGTCGAGCAGAAGGTTTCCGGCTGATTTGACAAAGGAAGTGTTGCAAAACTGCCCCTCTTGATTAAAGACGAATCCATGATCCGCATCACTAAAATGACCGTTTTGAATGCCAAGAAAATTCATTTTGAATTCAGCGATCGCTCAGATAAGATCATAGACTTCAATGCCTTTATTGGTGACGATGATCTGAGCAGTCCCTTGGCGGATGATTCTTTTTTCCGGAAGGTGGCCCTCTACGAAAACGGACGGGGAATATACTGGCCGAATGACTACGATTTCTGCCCGGACTTTTTAAGGCAATATCGAGGAGAGGGTATTGTTGTTCAATCCCAATGAAAGAAACCCGACCTCAGCAGGACTTTCACGGTACTATCCTAAGTCAACGACGGCCCCGAATCAGTAAGCGTGCCCGCGAGGTATTCGAAAGCATCGTCGTTTCTGGGCCAATTTTCTGGCCTGTCTCAGAGCTTGGGTGTGGAGTACGGCATCAATTTGCGGAAGGGGGCTTTTGAGTTTATGAGGAAGGATTGAGGAAGCTACCGACAAGGACTGCTTGCATTCATGTCAACATTTCATCGGGCTTGTGTATTTTTGAAGATCAAGCCACAGCCATGGAATTTACGGAAGAAGAATTGCGCGAATTTGCTGCCCAACTGAGTCATCCGAAAGGAGAGAAGGGTATCGAGGTCGGGGAAAGCATGCGCCTGAACAATGCCGAAATGATCAGCAGAACAATCGGGAGCCTCCAACTATCAGCGGATGCACGAATCCTGGAGCTGGGTCATGGCAATGGATATCACATCTCTGATCTGCTCGAGCAGACGAGAGGACTGCATTACACGGGTCTTGAAATTTCGGATTTGATGCATGCTGAGGCACAAAAGGCTGTGAGGGATGCAGGCTTGGAAAGCAAAGCTGAGTTTCACCGCTATGCCGGCGATACACTGCCTTTCGGAAATGAGCTATTTGAAGCCGTAATGACCATCAATACCCTTTATTTTTGGAAGAATCCACCCGGCACCATTCTCGAGATGTACAGGGTGCTCAAACCCGGAGGGCGCGCCTACATCACCTTCGGACAAGAAGCATTCATGGCGCCGATGCCCTTTACCCGGTACGGATTTCAGCTTTATGATACCCCAAAGGCCCGCGCTTTGCTGAACGAGGTGTCCTGGAAATCTATTCGCTTTGAAGATCACAGGGATCAAATCGAGTTGGGCACGAATGAATTTATGCACAGGGAGTTTACCATAGCCATTGCTGAAAAATGATCTCGGGCCTTCTCCATGTCGAGAAATGTGGCGATCCTGACGGCATTTCGGATAGGGGATGTTCCCATATGGCAGCGCGACAGCCGAAATCATCGACCTATACTCATAGGCGTCAATCAAGGCCGCTAGTGGATCCCGCACGTACGGGATGGATAGATTCTAATGAGGGCTAAAAACCAAGATATTGGACGCAATCTTATCTGAAACGTAAGCCTCCTTACCGGAAACCAATAAGCGCAAGGATCCGTCAAAGTCCAGTTTCTCCAATACCTCTACGGTGCTTCCCAGCAGCATTCCGTGCTTCTCGAGGTATGATAGCAGGTCTTTGCCATCATCCTTTACTTGGGCGATCTTGGTAGGAGTAGCAAGATGCAGTTCTGAAAGGGGAAGTGTAGACTGCCTTTCTACCTGCCCCTCTTTGGTGGGAATAGGATCGCCGTGGGGATCTGTTTTGGGATTGCCCAAAAAAGCCTCAAGGCGATCGATCAGTTGCTCGCTGTTTACATGCTCCAGCTGCTCGGCCACCTCGTGTACATCGCCCCAATTGAAGCCCAACTTCTCCACCAGAAAAGTCTCCCACAGGCGGTGCTTGCGAATGATGCGTACAGCCTCCTTCCTGCCCAGATCTGTGAGGGCTGTGCCGTGGTATCTTTTGTATGCGATTCTCCCTTTGCTGCTGAGTTTTTTCAGCATGTCGGTCACAGTGGCGGCTTGCACCCCAAGCTCAGCGGCGAGGGCTGAGGTGCTTACGGCATCCTCATCACGGCTTAGTTTGTAGATGGCTTTGAGGTAGTTTTCTTCTGCCTGGCTATTCATGGGCGCGTGGAGGAACTGGCTTGTTCAGCGGAGTTTAGTTTGGAATAAGTCTGGCCCGTGCTCAGCCATGACTTTTTCAGCATCAAAAATAGAAAAACAAGAACGAAAATCAGCCCGGTAAACAAGGCCATACTACCGGCGATAGACGACTGCCACCACTCTGCCACTAGAAATCCCATCACTGCCGAAACGATACCAAACACGATGCTCAAAATAAGCATGTGCTGCAAGCGCCTTGTAAGAAGAAATGCAGTGGCTGGCGGCACCACCAGAAATGCCAGAACGAGAATGGCTCCTACCACCCTGAAGCTGAATACAACGGTAATGGCCACCATGCACATGAGCAGATAATGCCAGCCTCGCGTGCTGATACCGAGCCCACTAGCAAAAGAAGGATCGAATGAGGTAACAAAAAAAGCACGATAGGCAAAGTAGATCACTGCGGCATTCACGAGCAGTGCGCCACCTTGCCACCAGAGAGCCTCCGGCCCTAGGTTTAAGCCTGACTGTGTGATGAAAAGCTCAAATGGAATGTAGGCAATATCTCCGTATAGCAGGCATTCCTGATCGAGATCGGTGTTTTGAGCGAAAGCAGATACCAGTATCACCCCGATCGCAAAAAGGAAGCTGTAGCTGATGCCCATCGAAGCATCAGCCTGCAAGCCCACCTTCTTTTGCAAAAGCTCAATGAGCGAAACGGATAGCAATGCCACGAGGGCTGCTCCGAGTAGGAGAGGAGTCGTGCTCAAGCTGCTGCTCAGCAAATAGGCTATGGCGATACCGGGTAGTGCCGAATGGGAGATCGCGTCGCCCAGCATGGCCATTCGCCTCAGCAAGAGAAAGCTGCCAAGGATCGCGCAATTGACTGCTACAAGTGCGCCGGTGAGTATGATCCACAGCTCATTCATCCTTTTTCATGTCGGCTATTCCCGGAATTTCGGAGGCATGCGGGTCGCTCAGGGGATAATTCAAATCGCGGATGAGGGCGGCCTCCACCTCGGGGGTGATGATGTGCTCAATCGCTTCTGCATCGGCATGCACATGATCCTGAGGAAGGCTTAGGCGTGTATTGAGATAGAGCTCCCACAAGCGGTGCAGGCGGACGATTCGTCTTGCCTCTTCGAGACCTTGAGCGCTCAAGTGGAGTTTTGCAGAGCCCTTTTTGCCGATAAGGCCCTTGCGCATGAGTGAGTCTATGGATTGCTCCAATTCTCTGGCATCAAAGCCCCTGAGAGCCATCAGGGAGCTGTGTCCAAATTCTTCCCTGCCTTCGCGTTCCCGCAAATGATAGAGGGTTTTCAGCACATTTTCCTCCTTCATTTTTCGGCTGTGCCTCCATCCCCTTCGCCAGCGGCTGTAGAATCCTCTCTTGGGTGCGAATGCAAATGTGAAAAAGGCCAAGAGGCTCATGCATATGATGATCCATGGGCCTGTGGGCATTCCGGAGGCGGAATAGGAAATTCCCGCACCGCCCACAGCCGATAGCAGCCCGATGACCACCGAGAGCACAATCATGTGGCTCAGCCTACTAGTCCAAAAACGGGCTGCGGCGGGCGGTGTGAAGATGAATGCCGCCATGAGCACCACACCCACTGCTTGTATGCCTGAGGCGATGGCGAGCACGGTGAGAAAGCTGAGGCAAAAGTTAATCCATCTGGACGGCAGGCCAATCGATTTGGCGAAAGCCGGGTCGAAAGTGAAGAGCTTGAGCTGCGGATAGAGCAAGATGATACAGCCAAAGATAAGCGCATTGATTCCCGCAAAGAGAAAGACATCCTCCGGGAGCATGGCTGCGGCTTTGCCAAACAAAAAATGCTGCAAACCCGATTGATTGGGCAAGCCACTCTGCTGTGCATAGGTGAGCAAAACGATGCCCAGGGAGAAGAAGATGCTCAGGCTGATGGCGATAGCTGCATCCGAGCTCAGTTTGCTATTCTTGCTGATGAACTCGATACTCCACATGCTCAGAGCTCCGCTCAGCAAGGCACCCACAAAGAGTATCCAAAGCTCCTTTTGCTGAAAAAGCAAAAAAGCCAGAACAACTCCGGGCAGGAGGGAGTGTGCCACAGCGTCACCTACAAGGCTGCGCTTTCGCAAAAAGGCGAAACTGCCCACGGCGGCGCTGCCCATCCCTATGAGTGCGCAACCTGCAAATACCCAAAGAAGGCTCGTTGACATGCTCAGTCTTTTGTGTTCTTTTCGCGCAGGGGATACTCTTGCTTTCGCACCAGTTCAGCGATTTTGTTCAGTACTGTGAGCTGACCACCGTACGTGGCATTGAGATTTTCTACACTCAGGGTTTCGGTTTTTGGCCCTGCCGCCACGAGCCGGGTATTGAGCAACACCACGTGATCAAAAAACTCGATCGCTGTGTGGAGGTCATGGTGTACGAGGATGACGGTTTTGCCGCTGCTGCGCAAGGATTGTAATAAGCTGATGATGGACTCTTCGCTGGCTGCATCGATTCCCGCAAAGGGCTCATCCATCAGGAAGATGTCTGCTTGCTGCGCAAGAGAACGGGCAATGAAAGTGCGTTGCTGCTGTCCGCCGCTCAGCTCTGAGATGTGCTGCTTGCGAAGTGGGTACAGCCCGACCTGCTCAAGGGCCTCTGCTGCTATTTCACGATCTGTTTTTGACAAGCGCCCCAAGAGTTTTCCCGCTCTGTAGCGGCCCATTAGCACTACATCCATTACACTGGCGGGAAAGTCCCAATCCACCGATTGCCGCTGCGGTACATAGCTCACCTTTTCGCGCACAGCGTCTAGCTCCTTGCCAAAAAAACGCACATAACCGCTGTCGCTTCCGAGAATGCCCATCGCGGCTTTGAGCAGGGTGGTCTTACCCGATCCATTGGGCCCAATGATGCCTGCAAGGCTTCCCGCTGGTATGCTGAAGTCTACATTCCATAGCACGGGTTGCTTATTGTACCTCACCGTGAGGTTGTGTGCTTCCAGAGCGATCATTGCAATGCATTTTTTATGGTTTGCACATTGTAGCGCATCATTTCGATATACGTTGCGGCCTGACTGTTTGGGCCTCCGAGGGCATCTACGTAGAGCATGCCTCCTTCCTTTAGCGTGTAGCCACGGCTTTTGCAGCCGGCTATCACGGCTTGTACCGGTCGCTTGGAGGTTCCCGATTCCTCAAAAATGGATACCGCCCCCATCTCGATGGCCCCTTGTATGCCCATTTCAATATCTTTCAAGCCGTATTCAGCAGCCGTCGATATGCCCTGCACGGCGAGCAGCCGAAAGCCATATGCCGCCCCAAAGTAGGCAAATGCATGGTGGGTGCTGAACAGCACCCGCCGCTCTGAAGGAAGATCTTCCAATTCACGCTGTATCCACTTGTCGAGGCTATCGAGCTCTTGCAAATATTCCCTGGCTGCCAGCGCCTCGCTGCAGGAGGCCAGCTCAAGGGCGAGATCCTTGTGAAGCCCTTCCAGAGCTACCATGTACAGGCTGGCATCCATCCACACATGGGGATCTGCCACGTTCGGGTCTCCTGCAGGGTGCAATAGGCGTCCCTCGGGGATATATGCTTCAAGGAGGTAGACCGGCTTGTTTCTGGACAGCTTGTCCAACATCGCAAGCATCCTGCCCTCCAGGTAGAGTCCATTGCCCACGATCACATCGGCCGATTGAAGCAGATCCAGGCTCCTTTTGCCGGGTTTGAACAAGTGAGGATCTATTCCCGGCCCCATGAGAGCTTTTACATCGCAGCCCGGAAGGAGTTTGCTCACGGCATCACTGAGAATATCAGTGGTGCATACCACCAAAGGCTTTTCTCCTTCCACTTTGGGCTCCGCTGGCCTGCAGGCCAAAAGCACACTTGCCAGAATGATGATGTAGCGGGTCACGACCTACAAAGGTCGGAAAAATTTAGAATAGCCTAAAAATAATTTGTGGCTAGTAAATTGCCCTCACATTCCTGCGACCCGGACGGTAGATCACTGTAAATTCCAAGGCGCCGCGATTGTTGGAAAAAGCGCTGAGAGCAGAGGTGTTCACGTCGTAGGAAATCCTGAAAATATTGGCATTGTGGCGGATACCTGCATGGATAATCACAGCATCCTCATGCCGATAACTCATGCCGCCTATGGCTTGATAGGGTGTACCCGAAATCTCGTAGTACGCGATTGCATTGGCGAGGTATTGCTGCGCCTGTCGCTGCCGCATCCAGATCAATGAGGGGTCGATCACGAGCTTGTTGTTGATCTCAATTCGCGCCCCGGCGTTTGCCATCCAGCGCATTGGCAGTCGGCTTTGCTGGCTGCTTATGAAGGACTCATCAGGCGTGGTGACGTGAAACACGGCAAAATCTGCGAAGGGGTTGATGCGCTTGCTCCTGTCGGTAGATCGGTAGGAAAGACCCATATTGGCATCCAGCATCACACGTCCGAGGCGATCGAAGGACTCCATGCTGTTGATGCTATTGTCAAAGTTGAAGCCATCAAACTGCGAGTCGAAGATCATGTCATTGGTGTTGAGCCGCCGGTACAATACCCCCAATTGCACCCCTACACTGAGCATGTAGCGGGTATTGCCCGGGTCTGTGATTTGATAGGCCACCGAGCCTAGGAAGTTGGAGGAGTTGATCACATTGGCGGCATCGGTATTCACGAATACACCACCCACTCCCCAGCGGGAGTCTACCGACATGTCAAAGGATGTGGCGAAGGTATTGAAGCTGGTGGAGATTGAACTCCACTGGCTTCGGTACAATGCGGCGATCCTGATGTCGGTGAATTTGAGCATACCGGTATTGGCCGGATTGAACATGATAGGCGCCTGATCATACTGAGATATCTGGGCGTCTTGCGCCTGCAGGGCAGTACCCATGCACAGCATACAGGATGCGGTGAGGGCTGCTGCAGCAAATTGAATGCGCTTAAGGGGCAAAGTTGTCATCATCGTATCAAGTTGATTTTACCGGTGTATTCGTAGCTTTCTCCTTCGGTGGTCGTTGCTTTGATGGTGTATACGTACACTCCAAGTGGCAATTGCTTTCCATCCTGTGTGCCATCCCATCCATTCTCTTGTTGGGTGGATACAAAGACCTCATGACCCCAGCCATTGTACACACGGAAATCCATATTGGTGAAGGGGCCACCGCGCACATAGTACACATCATTGAGGCCGTCTCCATTGGGTGAGAAGGTGTTTGGCAGTCGAGGAGGCAGCACCACCACACCATCGATGGTCAGAGGGCGCGATATGCTATCCCGGCAACCCGAGGGTGTTGTTACCACCAGACTTACTGTGTAGAGGCCTCCATCGTCGTAGCTGTAGCTATGGATGGGCTCATCTATTACCACGCCGCCATCGCCCATGTACCATGTGAAGCCATTGGCATTGGTACTGGTACTCACAAACTGGATGTCGAAGTCGATGGGAGCAGGATTGTTGCTGATGTCGAACCCGGCTACAGGTCGGGAGTCTACCACGATATCTTGTGTGATGGTCTCATCACAGCCCAGGCTGCTGGTCACAGTGAGCTCCACAGTGTAGTTGCCCGACTCGGTGTAGATTACTGAGGGGTTTTGGGAGCTTCCGCCGATTCCGTTTCCGAAATCCCAGTTCCAGCCGGTGATGCTTCCGCTAAAAATTTGGGTCTCATCAGTGAACTGCACGGGGCTGCCAGCACAGGCACGTCCGATGCTGAAGGCCGGACCAAGAGGTGTGTTGATGCTCACAGTGATTTGATCGCTGGCATTCTCACAGCCTTGGTTGCCCAGAGCTGTAAAGGTGAGCGTCACGCTCTCATTTTGTTCATCTGCGCTTCCGATGATGTATTCCGCATTCGGGTCGCTATTGTCAGGCAAGAACACGCCATCGCCACTGCTGCTCCAAGTGCTTCCAAGTGCATTTTGTGCATTTCCGCTCAGGTTTACACTACCGGCATTAGAGCATACAAAGATGTCAGAGCCTGCATCGGCAGTCGGTGCGGCATTGATGGTGAGCAGCAATTGATCGCTGCTTGCCGGACAGGGGCCATTGTTGGTTGAAGTAAGGGTAAGGGTGGCAAAGCCGAGCAAGATGTCATTGTTGCCCAAGCTATAGCTTCCATTCAGATCAGTGGCATCGGGACTAAAGGTTCCAAATCCGGAGCTGCTCCATGTACCGGTGCTCGTGCCTCCACTTACGCTACCCGAAAGGCTTACTTCACTGGCGTCCGAGCAAACAAGCAAGTCGCCACCGGCATCCACTTCGGCCGGAGCCTGGTAGTTGATGGTCACATTGGTACTCACATTGCCGCAGGCACCACTGTTGAGTGCAGTGAGGGTGAGCTGACTAATGCCTGCATCTTGTTCGCCACTGCTAGGTACATAGCTTACATTGATCTGGTTGGGTCCCGGCACAAAGCTGCCTCCGCTGGCACTTTCCCAGAGTACCGCATCCTGGAAGCTCACATTTGCCGTAAGGCTCACATTTTGATCAATGGTACATGAGGCTATGCTCGAACTGGTCTCAATGATGGGTTGGCGGTCGATGCTCACAGTGATTGAGTCCGTCTGCCCGGGGCAATTGCCCTCCGACTCGGCTTCGAGGTATAGGGTGACCGAGCCAGCCATAATGTCATCCATGCTGGGGATGTAGGAAGTATTCAAGACTCCGGTGCCCGGCACAAAACTGCCGCTTCCCGAGCTGCTCCAGGCAAAGACGTTTCCGCTACCTGAGATGCTTCCATTCAGCTCAACGGCACTCACCGTCTCACACACCATCTGGTTGCTTCCTGCATTGGGTATGGTGGCATCCGAAAAGCTGATTTCCATCACATCACTGCTACCTTCGCAAAGGCCATTGCCTGTTGTGCTCAGCGTAAGTTGCACCGAACCAATGAGGCTGTCCGTGGTGGAGGGAATATAGCTTGCGGTGAGTACGTCGGCACTTGGTACGAACTCTCCACTTCCATTGGTAGTCCACACACCTCCGCTAGCTCCTTGTACACTTCCCAAGAGCTGAATCGGACTGAGCGCTCCACAGAGCAGCACATCCTCTCCGGCATTGGCCACTGGCAAGGCTTGGAAGTTAATGGTAAGGTTGTCGCTACCTTCGCTGCAGAGGGTTGAGTTGGTCGAAGTAAGGGTGAGTACCACATTGCCATTGGCAATATCATTTGGCCCCGGCTCGTATGATGCGTTCAATGAGCTGCTCGTTGGGAAGAAAGTCCCATCTCCTGAGCTGCTCCACACACCGGTGGTGGTTTCACCGTCTACCAGTCCGCTTATAGAAATCAGCTCAGTGGTGACGCAAGCCTCCTGATCCTCCCCTGCATACACAAAGGCTGTATTGCCAAAGCTAAGCTCAAAGCTTTCGCTTACCTCTTCACAGATTCCATTATTGGTCGAAGTGAGTGTTATGGTCACAGAACCAGCGTCTACATCGTCTTGGGTAAATTGGTATACCGCATTGAGCGCTTCTGCACTTGGGCTGAAGCTGCCACTTCCGCTGCTGCTCCACACGCCTGTGGTGGTGCCATTGCTCACGCTCGCGAAGAGCTGCACCTGACTGAGTTCACTGCACACTTCCCTATCAGGCCCTACCTCGACCTCGATTCCGGTGCTGATGTCGAGTTGGATGCTGTTGCTTTCCGGCAGGCAATTGCCATTGCCTGTAGAGGTCAGTGTCAGGGTCACCGATCCCATGTCGATATCATCCTGACTGGCTACGTAGAAGGTGTTGAGGTTGGTGGCATTCTGGAATGTTCCCGAACCCGATGTGGTCCATTGCCCACCGCCGGCATTGCTCACATTACCGCTGATTTGGAAGGGTACTACCTCACCACATACGGCTTGGTCTTCGCCTGCATCTACGATGGGAGAGGGACCAATGCTCACCGTGAGAAAGTCTTCTGCGGGGTTGCAGCTATTGGTGGCGGTAAAGGTGAGTACCACACTGCCTGCATCTGCATCTGCCGGAGATGGGACATACACAGCTTCGAGGCTGCTTGCCGAAGGTGTAAAGCTCCCCGTTCCTGTGCTGCTCCATACTCCTTGATCTGCCCCGGAGATGCTGGCTACGAGATCGACCTCGGCATTGTTGGCGCATACGCTTACATCTGCACCTACTTCTACATTCCCTTCCGGGAAAATGTCAAGGTTGATCGTTTCACTTACGGGAATGCAGTTGCCGATATTGATAGATGTCAGGCTGAGTTCTACACCCTGTGCGGCTATATCATCTTCCGAAAAAATGTATGTCGCATCCAGAGAGGTAGCGCTTGGCGCAAAAAAGCCGGTACCACTGCTTGTCCATTCTCCTTCGTTATTGACTCCACCTACGCTGCCGTTAAGGTCGATCTGACCATCTGCAGCACAAGCCACGAGGTCGCCACCGGCATCAACTATTGGAGCTGGTGTAATGGTCAGCTCTAGTTGGTCGAATGCTTGATTGCAGGAATTTACCATAAAGGTGAGCGTAACGCTGCCCGCGTCTACATCCTCTGCGCTGGGCACATATGTTGGATTTGTAATGTCGCTTGAGGGCTCAAAGCTTCCGGTACCACTGCTCGTCCAGGTTCCTGAGCTGGCAGCGCCACCAATGCTTGCCTCGAGTGCAGCCTCCGTATTGTTGGCGCAGACTACAATGTCCGGCCCAACATCGGCAGTTCCTGCAGGGCTGATGAATATTGTGAGATCGTCTGTTTCGGGGATACAGTTGCCATTGTTTGTGCTGCTCAGCGTGATCGTCACTTCACCGGCTATGCTATCAAGCGATGAGGCGATGTAAGAAGCATTCAGATTAAAGGGGTTTGGCACAAACGTTCCTGTTCCACTGGTGCTCCACACCCCGCTGCTCGTGGGTCCGCTTACACTCCCTGAGAGTGGTATCGTGAGCGCATCCACGCAAGCGAAGATGTCTTCACCTGCATCAACCACTGGCGGTGGAGTGATGCTGATGCTCATCTGATCGCTCACAGCCAGGCAGTTTCCGTTTCCTATGGTGGTGAGCGTTAATGTTACACTGCCATTGCTAATCTCACCCTGGCTTGGGGTGTAAACGGCATTCATGCTGTTGCTACCCGGATTGAATGACCCGGCCCCGCCGCTCCAGATAGCCCCCTCCGACACGGAGAAGGATCCGTTGAGTTGAACTTCGGGATTGTTGGCGCATACCGTCTGATTCGAGCCTGCATCGGCTATGGGCGAGGGTGTGAAAGTGATGGTGACCTGATCGCTTACCGGATTGCAGGTTTGGTTTCCTGTACTGGTCAGTGTCAAGGTGAGCGATCCGGAAAGGATTTCATTCAGCGTAGGCTCATAATTTACGCTCAGTGCATTCGCTGAAGGTGAAAAATTACCCTCTCCCCCCGACCATTGTCCACCACCTGCGAATTCTACAGAACCATTCAGGGTCACCAGGGGATTGTTCGAACATACGCTGATATTCGATCCTGCATCTACTACCGGGGCAGGATTGATCAGGATGTTGACTTCGTCGCTTACAGGAGGACAAGCACCTGTACCGGTCGTTGTAATAGTGAGCGTCGTACCGCCATTGATTATCTCCGTATTCGATGGTGTATATACGGCATTCGCGGTGCTTGAACTCGGATCGAAAAAGCCTGTTCCACCGCTCCAAACGATTCCCTCGGCATTGCTAAAGCTGCCTTGCAGATTCACGTTTGGATTGTTGGCGCAAGAGATCAGACTGCTGCCGGCATTTACTGTCGGTACAGGAGTGAAGTTTATTTCTACTTCATCGCTCACTGGCAAGCAGTTGCCATTGTCAGTGCTGGTCAATACCAGGGTTACACTGCCATCGGCAATTTCCGCGCTCGTTGGCGTGTAGACAGCGTTCATGTTAAGCGAGTTCGGACTGAAGCTTCCTTCACCACCGGACCATTGTGCACCACCGGCTATGTCGAATGAGCCTTCCAGCTGCGCATTGGGCGTGGCTGCACAAAGGGTCTGACTTTCTCCCGCGTCTACAATTGGCGCTGGGGTGAATGTTACAGTCACTTCATCGGTCACCGGTATACAGCTTCCGATATCTGTGCTTGTAAGGGTAAAGGTGATACTACCCGCTACCATTTCCGCAAGGGTGGGAGTATAGCTCACTTCAAGGCTAGTCGGACTTGGGTCGTAGATTCCGCTTCCACCAGACCATTGACCCCCACCTGCGTTTTGTACGCTTCCGCTAAGGGTGAAGACATTGTTGTTTTCACAAATATTGAAATCGCTTCCGGCATCGACCATTGGAAATTCAATGATGTTGATGGTCATTTCATCACTCACAGGATTGCAATTACCATTGCCGGTTGTGGTGAGGGTGAGCGTTGCCACTCCGGCATCGATTTCTCCTTGCGATGGGGTGTAAACAGCATTGAGCGCATTTGCGTCGGGATTGAAGCTGCCACTGCCACCACTCCATTCGCCTCCTGTGGCTATAGTAACAGATCCGTTGAGATTTACATCTACATTGTTAGCACATACGAATACGTCAGAGCCGGCATTCGCTGTTGGAGCATTGGTAAAGTTCAAGCTCACTTGATCAGATGCGGGCAAGCAGTCGCCATTACCAGTTGTGGTAAGGGTGAGCGTCACCGATCCATCCGAAATTTCTTCCGGAGTGGGCGTGTAGATGGCATTGAGGTCATTGGCATTTGGTGAGAAATTACCACTACCACCGCTCCACGTACCACCTGTAGCCACAGTAACAGCTGCGTTGAGCTGTGCTTCGGCATTGTTTGCACAGAGTGTCTGATTCTCCCCGGCATCAGCTGTAGTGGCGGTGCTGAAGGTATAGGTCACCTCATCGCTCACAGCGATGCAGTTGCCATTGCCGGTAGAGGTGAGTGTAAGTGTAAGGCTACCGCTGTTGATCTCACCCTGACTTGGGGTGTAGGTGGCATTGAGATCATTTGAAGAAGGGTCGAAGGTACCATTACCACCGCTCCAGCTACCTCCTGTGGCCACGCTCACCGAGCCCTCGAGGCTGATGGTGGCATTGTTGGCACAGAGCACTCCGCCTGCACCGGCATCCACTTCGGGCTCGGGTGTGTAGGTGATGGTCAT